>NZ_JBSLYH010000158.1:0-211 GCF_055793305.1 Calyptranema fuscum S582 | reverse complement strand
CGGTCGGTTCGCTGATTTTGAGAGGGGATTGAGAATATAGTGGTGCGTTGTCATGATGGAAACGTTGCTACGCGGCAGTCAGAGCAGCAGATGGAGGGTTTGGCAGTTGATAGAGGTTTGGGGGAATGCCCATCAAGGCAAGGATCTGGGTTTGCAGTGGACTTAAGGGGGTAATGTAGTAGTCTCCGGTGGGGAGTCGGCAGAGGGTGAT
>NZ_JBSLYH010000157.1:0-216 GCF_055793305.1 Calyptranema fuscum S582 | reverse complement strand
GATTAAAGCACTTACCATCCATGCCAACGCTTTCAGGTGGCGTAAATCTTCAGCACGGCAATATTGACGCAGAAAGCCGAATAGTTGACCATACAGTTGGGTAGAGGGTGTCATGGCAATTAGCTGTTGTGTGGTAACTCCAGCTTCTCATGGCTCTCTACCCTTCTACATCAGCCCACTGCTATGGACTTTCACCCACTTCTGTCAGGCAGTCAG
>NZ_JBSLYH010000156.1:0-221 GCF_055793305.1 Calyptranema fuscum S582 | reverse complement strand
GCAGGCGTAGAAACCGCTGCGGTTAAAAAGTTGCATCCCTCCAGGTAGGAACTGGCAATCCCGTGGGTGTACCAGGAGGTAACAAAGGTGGTGCCAGTGAGCCAGCCACCCAGTGCCAAGTAAGCACAGGGGAACAGTAGCACGCCAGACCAGCCGACGAATACAAATCTATCGCGCTTTAGCCAGTCATCGAGGACGTCAAACCATCCTCGCGTGTCCTG
>NZ_JBSLYH010000155.1:0-228 GCF_055793305.1 Calyptranema fuscum S582 | reverse complement strand
TTTGGCATAATCAGCGCACGGGCGAAAACTCTAGCTGGTTAATGGATGGTGCAGTTTATCAAAAGTCCATCAACTTACCGACTTCAACCGATACGAACTGGCAAATTCGGGGCATGAGTGGTTTGAGTAATGATAAATCGGTTGTGTTTTGGCAGAACCAAGTGACAGGTGAAAACTCTGCTTGGTTGCTCATAGACGGAACGTATAGTCAATCTATCAACTTGCCTA
>NZ_JBSLYH010000154.1:0-240 GCF_055793305.1 Calyptranema fuscum S582 | reverse complement strand
AGTCGAGCACCCACGGCTCGATAGATGCCGATCGCCTGCTCATAGTTCTCCAGGGCTTCGGTGCGACGGTCAAGAAATTGCAGGACATCGCCGATCGCTTTTAACGTGTTGGCTTCACCCAGTCGATCACCCACGGCTCGATAGATGCCGATCGCCTGCTCATAGTTCTCCAGGGCTTCGGTGCTTCGTTTAAGAAATTGCAGGACATCGCCGATCGCTTTTAACGTGTTGGCTTCACCC
>NZ_JBSLYH010000153.1:0-243 GCF_055793305.1 Calyptranema fuscum S582 | reverse complement strand
TTGATGGGGTTAACCGTAATGGTGACGGTGGCAGTATCGGTACCCCCATTGCCATCGCTGATGGCGTAGGTGATGGTATCGGTGCCATTGAAATTAGCTGTGGGACTGTAGTTCAGAGTACCATCGCCATTAATGGTGACCGTGCCATTAGAGGCAGTGGCGGTTGTGACAGTTAAGGGGTTGCCATCGACATCGGTGTCATTGCCCAAGACATTGAGGTTGGTGATGGGGGTGTCTTCATTA
>NZ_JBSLYH010000152.1:0-260 GCF_055793305.1 Calyptranema fuscum S582 | reverse complement strand
CCAAGCTATCCATTACGCAGATCTCGCTGTATTGCTTGGTAGCACTGGGGTCTAGAAATCGGTTGCGCTGTTTTCAGACCCCGCAAACTACCCAGAGGTTTGCCAGTTTTAGCCCATCTGCGACGGAGTAGCGAAGAAATTGCTATTCCGCTCCTTGACCGGGCGCGAGATAACCCCAAAAACTCTGAATGACTCAAGTGTAACCAGATTCTAGAAACTTTATAGAATGTGGGTTTGAGAGACTTTTGCGTAATGGATAG
>NZ_JBSLYH010000151.1:0-282 GCF_055793305.1 Calyptranema fuscum S582 | reverse complement strand
AAAGCCTATCAGCAGTCGCTGGAGGTGATGACGCGCGAGGCGATGTCGGTGGAGTGGGCGACATTGATGAATAATCTGGCAACCGCTTACAAGAACCGCATCCGGGGTGATCGTGCCGACAACATCGAGGCTGCGATCAAAGCCTATCAGCAGTCGCTGGAGGTGAGGACGCGCGAGGCGATGCCGGTGGAGTGGGCGCAATCGATGAATAATCTGGCAACCGCTTACTCTGACCGCATCCGGGGTGATCGTGCCGACAACATCGAGGCTGCGATCGCTGCC
>NZ_JBSLYH010000150.1:0-316 GCF_055793305.1 Calyptranema fuscum S582 | reverse complement strand
TTATCGACGCCTGAGCAATGCCAACGCTGGAGCGATCTGATGCCCTTGCTCACCTGGCAGTTGTGGCTGGCGCGTTGCCATGTTCAGGATTCCCCTTTGCCGTGGCAGAAACCCTCCACTCACCTTTCTCCAGGTCGAACAGCCAATGCCTTTGCATCAGTTTTAGCGTTGATTGGAACACCTGCTCCTCCTCCCAAACCCCGCGGAAAGTCTCCTGGTTGGAACCCAGGGCAACCCCGTTCACGTCGCATTCGCTATCCAACCGTCAAAAAACGCTTTACCAAACCTAAAAAGTCAGCGAAAAAGTCAGCTTAAC
>NZ_JBSLYH010000149.1:0-333 GCF_055793305.1 Calyptranema fuscum S582 | reverse complement strand
ACGAGTAATAGCCCGGATCCAGTCGAATCCAACCTTTCCCTGGACAACCTTGGGATGCGCCATTAGCCATTGACAGCGTCGCACTAACAGAGTTTCCAACGCATCCAAGTCGTCAAACGCTTGATTAGCCACCGCTTCCCTGAGCAACGGCCAGACACACTCGGTCGGTTGCAGTTGAGGGGTGTAGGCGAGCAACGGAAATAAGATGATCCCGTCGGGTAACTCTAAGCGTTGACTCATATGCCATCGCGCCTGATCAACCAACAACACAATCAGTTTGTCTGCCTTAGGATTGTGTTCTGCGGCAAAGGCGTGAAGGGCTAAGCTCATGAC
>NZ_JBSLYH010000148.1:0-403 GCF_055793305.1 Calyptranema fuscum S582 | reverse complement strand
CTCCTATGACTGATTTCGACTTCCTCAGCGATGACTTTGATATTGACACCTACCTCGCCCACGAAGAAAAGCGGGAAGAAATTCAGCAACTCGACCAACTGGCAAGCGACTGCTGGGACGAACTGCAATACGCCAAAGCGGAGAAGTTTTACCAGCGGGCGGCAGACCTAGCAGCAGAAATCAACGACCTGTCCCTGCTGATCAAAGAACGGTTCTGGCTGGCTACCATGCAGCGGATGCAGGGGAAGTATCAGGTGGCGCTGGAGGTGTTTACCTGGCTGATTGGGGTTGCCTACGACCCGGAGCAGAGCCGCAAGCTGGATGAGGATGACCTCTGGTATGTGGAAGGCGGCTTTCGGAACTTCGTGGAGGTGGGGCGGTTTTTGCCGGAGATGGCGGCAGC
>NZ_JBSLYH010000147.1:0-405 GCF_055793305.1 Calyptranema fuscum S582 | reverse complement strand
GCGGTCGTCGGTCGCATCCTTCTCCCCAATCTCCCATCCCGTTATCCCACTGAGCGTGAGATGGTGCGTTTTCACCCACTCCTCCACCGCACACAACCGATGCTCTGCTTGGCTCATCATGAATGCCACCAACAGCACGCTCAATTGTCCGTAACTTAACCCTCGCCGATCTCCATGCGGGCGCGGCAGCACCGCGTCAATCGTCTCCGCTAGCTTCAACTGGTGCAGCCCATGCAGCAGTATCGGTAGCTCATCCACCCGCTCAAACGTCACCTCGGAGATCGTAACGTCCATGAGTCTTTGTCCAACGCTTAACCGTCAACTCTAAAACTTCTTTCCCTATCCTGCAACCCCTGCCAATCGGCAATAATTCCGGTTCCCCCCTTAAAATCAGCGAACGAACCG
>NZ_JBSLYH010000146.1:0-476 GCF_055793305.1 Calyptranema fuscum S582 | reverse complement strand
TCCACCCCCACCCTCGGTTTACATCGTCGAAATGAATCAAACGATGCAGTATGGGCGATCGCTAAAACCCCCACCCTCGGTTTACATTGTCTAAGAATCAATCGACGCAGTATGGGCGATCGCCTCCACCCCCACCCTCGGTTTACATTGTCTAAGAATCAATCGACGCAGTATGGGCGATCGCCTCCACCCCCACCCTCGGTTTACATTGTCTAAGAATCAATCGACACACCAGGGGCGATCGCCAAAACCCCCACTCTTGGTTTACATCGTCTAAGAATCAATCGACACACCAGGGGCGATCGCCTCCACCCCCACCCTCGGTTTACATCGTCTAAGAATCAATCGACACACCAGGGACGATCGCCAAAACCCTCATTCTCTCGTTGAGGTGCGTCGATGCCTTACAGCGCAAGGGTTTGCAAGATCAAATTTTGGCAAAACAGGTAATTTTAGCCCCAAAAAATAGGCTATAT
>NZ_JBSLYH010000145.1:0-512 GCF_055793305.1 Calyptranema fuscum S582 | reverse complement strand
CGGTGCCATGTCTGGTAGCACCCATTTGCGACCGCTCGCAACCCTACCGACTGGGTCAAATCGGAATAGTTGAAAACCTAGGAGGTCATTGCGCTCCTGCTGACTTGTGGTCGAGTCCCTACCGACTGGGTCAAATCGGAATAGTTGAAAACTTCAAAAGTGAAATTGGATAAAGTTGATGATACGTCTGTCAGCCCTACCGACTGGGTCAAATCGGAATAGTTGAAAACCTGTCGCTTCCTGATGTGTCGTATTCCAGGACCCTACCGACTGGGTCAAATCGGAATAGTTGAAAACGCAGGGGGGAGGGGAGGCAATTCCATGGTTGGAACGACCCTACCGACTGGGTCAAATCGGAATAGTTGAAAACTGCTGAAGCGCGGCTTGAACAGCAGTAACCTTAACCCCAGACGTCCCTACCGACTGGGTCAAATCGGAATAGTTGAAAACTTTGACGATTCCTCTTTACTGGAGTTTAGACTAACTGGGAAAGAAAAGCAGCCAAACCCGAT
>NZ_JBSLYH010000144.1:0-543 GCF_055793305.1 Calyptranema fuscum S582 | reverse complement strand
TATCAGCAGTCGCTGGAGGTGATGACGCGCGAGGCGATGCCGGTGGAGTGGGCGACATCGATGATGAATCTGGCAACCGCTTACTATTCCCGCATCCGGGGTGATCGTGCCGACAACATCGAGGCTGCGATCGCTGCCTATCAGCAGTCGCTGGAGGTGAGGACGCGCGAGGCGATGCCCGTCGAGTGGGCAGAAGCGATGATGAATCTGGCAACCGCTTACTCTGACCGCATCCGCGGCGACCGGGCGGACAACATCGAGCAGGCGATCCAGGCTTATCGGGAAAGTCTAAAGATCTTCACCCCAGAACTGCTCCCAGACTACTGCCGTAAAACGGCTCGCCTCTTAGGGAATGTCTACTTTGGGGAAAAACAATGGAAAGAAGCTGTTTCTGTGTATCCGATGGCGCTGCAAGCGGCTGAAACCCTTTACCAAAGCGCCAATCTGCTGGATAGCAAAGCCGCTGAATTGTCAGAAACAGCGGATCTACCCCGACGCACTGCCTATGCCCTGGCTCGTATGGGCGATCTTTCCAAAGCCGTC
>NZ_JBSLYH010000143.1:0-566 GCF_055793305.1 Calyptranema fuscum S582 | reverse complement strand
CCGTCACAACCGCGACTGCCTCTAATGGCACGGTCACCATCAATAGCGATGGCACTCTGAACTACAGCCCCACAGCTAATTTCAATGGCACCGATACCATCACCTACACCATCAGCGATGGCAATGGGGGTACCGATACTGCCACCGTCACCATTACGGTTAACCCAGTCAACGATGTCCCGGATGCAGTCAATAACACAGCCACGACTAATGAAGACACCCCCATCATCAACCTCAATGTCTTGGGCAATGACACCGATGTCGATGGCAACCCCTTAACTGTCACAACCGCGACTGCCTCTAATGGCACGGTCACCATTAATGGCGATGGCACTCTGAACTATAGCCCCACGGCTAATTTCAATGGCACTGATACCATCACCTACGTCATCAGCGATGGCAATGGGGGTACCGATACTGCCACCGTCACTATCACGGTTAATATTCCTCCCAATGGGGTCAACGATGGCCCAGTTGTTACCAATGAAGACACCCCCATCACCAACCTCAATGTCTTGGGCAATGACACCGATGTCGATGGCAACCCCTTAACTGTTACCACTGCC
>NZ_JBSLYH010000142.1:0-580 GCF_055793305.1 Calyptranema fuscum S582 | reverse complement strand
CCTTCAACTCGTGTCATCGCTGTTTTACTCACTAAATGGTCTCCATCCTCAATCACGCAAGGATAGACCTTATAGCCGTCCGTGATGTACAGAAAACAAGCCCAACCCATGACGATTTGCCATAACGGCTTAAAGGTCTCCAGAGAGTGATCTCCCACCACGAACCGGAGAATGCCTGGATGTTTCGTATTCACCGCTGTCCACAGCCAAATTTTGTTTTTTTTGACCGACAAAGGTTTCCAACTCATCTAGTTGAGCTGTTTCAGGAATTTCGTAATTTTCGTCAGGGATAGCAGCTGCCGCTTGGCGCACCCAATTGATTACACTGTTGTGGTTGATGCCCGTCACTCGTTCGATCGCTCGAAAGCCCATGCCGTTGAGGGACATGGTAACGCACAGGGCTTTAACCTCTTGACTGTAGCCTTGTTGAGGACTGTCTCGGAACTGGCGATGGCAGTCTCGGCAGAGGTAGCTCTGCTTGCCGTTGCGATGCCCATTCTTGACAATTTTGTCGCCGGCACAATGAGGACAGTTCATGAGGCTTTCCTGGATGCTACATCATCCTCTATTATGCAACGCC
>NZ_JBSLYH010000141.1:0-632 GCF_055793305.1 Calyptranema fuscum S582 | reverse complement strand
CCGTTCAGGTTGAACGCCATCGTGCTGATACCCAAAGACGTGAACCAGATGCCAACCACTGGCCATGCACCCAAGAAGAAGTGCAGTGCACGTGAGTTGTTGAAGCTGGCGTATTGGAAAATCAGACGTCCGAAGTAACCGTGTGCTGCAACGATGTTGTAGGTCTCTTCTTCTTGACCGAACTTGTAACCGTAGTTTTGGGATTCAGTCTCGGTGGTTTCACGCACCAGAGAAGACGTGACCAACGAACCGTGCATTGCAGAGAACAAAGAACCACCGAACACACCAGCTACGCCCAACATGTGGAAGGGGTGCATCAAGATGTTGTGCTCAGCCTGGAACACGAACATGAAGTTGAACGTACCGGAAATACCCAGAGGCATCCCATCAGAGAAGGAGCCTTGTCCGATCGGATAGATCAGAAACACTGCGCTAGCTGCTGCAACAGGTGCAGAGTAAGCGACGCAGATCCAAGGACGCATACCCAAGCGGTAGCTCAGTTCCCATTCACGTCCCATGTAGCAGAACACACCAATCAGGAAGTGGAACACCACCAACTGGTAAGGACCGCCGTTATACAGCCATTCGTCTAAGGATGCTGCTTCCCAAATTGGGTAGAAGTGCAAACCGAT
>NZ_JBSLYH010000140.1:0-643 GCF_055793305.1 Calyptranema fuscum S582 | reverse complement strand
CGCGATTCGGTTGATGAGCCATCCCAGTCAGCCTATGACGGTAAAACAAGTTGCTGAGATAACGGGGTTCACGCCGGATTGGGTACGCAAACTGATCCACCGCTATAACTGTGAGGGGGGTGAGGGACTCCGCAACCGACAGCAACTCAAACCAGGCGGTAAACCCCTAGCGCTCAATCTTCAACAGCAGCAACAGTTATATCAACGCTTGCAATCTTCCCCAGATGATGGAGGGTTATGGACAGCCCCCAAAGTCGGTGAGTATATTGAAGCGCAGTTTGGCATCCGGTTGCACCCCAGCACCGCTTGGCAGTACTTGAAACGATTGGGGTTTAGTCTACAAGTTCCTCGTCCTCTGCATCAGCAGGCCGCCACACAGGAGGAGCAACAGCGTTTTCAATCGGAGTTAGCGATCTTTGTTGCCTGTCTGCAACACTGGCATCCC
Source organism: Calyptranema fuscum S582 (assembly GCF_055793305.1). Classification (NCBI taxonomy): domain Bacteria; kingdom Bacillati; phylum Cyanobacteriota; class Cyanophyceae; order Oculatellales; family Oculatellaceae; genus Calyptranema; species Calyptranema fuscum. Next base: position 198 of record NZ_JBSLYH010000140.1, on the reverse strand, counting down.
GACAAGTGCATCGAAGTGTGGGCAGAAGACGAAGCTCGTTTAGGCTTACACGCCATTATTAGACGCACTTGGGCTCTATGCGGTCAACGTCCACAGGCGCATCATTATCCTCGTTACCAGTGGCTTTATACTTACGGGTTTGTCCATCCTGATAGCGGTGACAGTTTCTTTCTGCTGCTACCGAGGGTGAATTGCACT
>NZ_JBSLYH010000139.1:0-643 GCF_055793305.1 Calyptranema fuscum S582 | reverse complement strand
GGTGCAATTCACCCTCGGTAGCAGCAGGAAGAAACTGTCACCGCTATCAGGATGGACAAACCCGTAAGTATAGAGCCACTGGTAACGGGGATAATGATGCGCCTGTGGACGTTGACCGCATAGAGCCCAGGTTCGTCTGATAATGGTGTGTAAGCCTAAACGAGCTTCGTCTTCCGCCCACACTTCGATGCACTTGTCGGGATGCCAGTGTTGCAGACAGGCAACAAAGATCGCTAACTCCGATTGAAAACGCTGTTGCTCCTCCTTTGTCGCAGCCTGCTGATGCAGAGGACGAGGAACTTGCAGACTAAACCCCAATCGTTTCAAGTACTGCCACGCCGTGCTGGGGTGCAACCGGATGCCAAACTGCGCTTCGATATACTCACCGACTTTGGGAGCGGTCCATAACCCCTTATCATCTGGGGAAGATTGCAAGCGTTGATATAACTGTTGCTGCTGTTGAAGATTGAGTGCTAGAGGTTTACCGCCCGGTTTGAGTTGCTGCCGGTTGCGGAGTCCCTCACCCCCCTCGCGGTTATAGCGGTGGATCAGTTTGCGCACCCAATCTGGCGTGAACCCTGTTATCTCAGCAACTTGTTCTACCGTCATAGGCTGACTGGGATGGCTCATCAACCGAATTGCC
>NZ_JBSLYH010000138.1:0-661 GCF_055793305.1 Calyptranema fuscum S582 | reverse complement strand
GGATCTGGAGCGGGTGATTGACCGGGGGCTGGACTGGCTGGCGGGGGTGGGCAAGCGCAACTGGGCTGCTGGGTTGCGGCTTCAGCGAGGACTGCTGTGGAAGAACCAGGGAAAACTGGAGGCTGCCCTGAGTGAGATGGAAGCAGCCCTGGCCCTGCGTCGTCGCCATTATGATGCACCAGGCTATTACCTAAGCAGCTACTTGTATCAATTTGGACACTTATTGCAAAAGATGGGGAAGATGCAAGCAGCAATAAATGCCTATTGTGAGATTACCGAGAGTTATGATTTTCCTGGGTTTGATCAGTGTGAGGCATGGAAGGGGTTGGGGCAGGTAGCACTGGCGCGGCAGGACTGGGCGGAGGCGGAGACCTGTGCCCTCAAGTCCCTGGAGTTGGCGCGGGGGATTGAGTCTCTGAGACCGATTCGCAATGCCTACGACCTGTTTGGTACGGTCTACTACAAGCAAGAGCGGCTCCCCCAGTGCATCGAAGCCAAGATTCAGACCTGGCGCTATGCCCGTCAGTTAGGTGAAGTAGACGGAATTTACGAGATCTACTGCGACATGGCAGAAATCCGCATTTACCAGGCAAAGCAGGGCAATCCCCAACACTACATCCCCAAAGCTCGTCGCTGGCTCCGGTGGGCGTTCCCCCTGGCG
>NZ_JBSLYH010000137.1:0-661 GCF_055793305.1 Calyptranema fuscum S582 | reverse complement strand
AGACCTGGAGCGGGTGCTCGATCGCGGCTTGGACTGGCTGGCGGGGGTGGGCAAGCGCAACTCGGCTGGTGGGTTACGGCTCCAGCGAGGAGTGCTGTGGCAGAGCCAGGGAAAGCTGGAGGCTGCCCTGAGCGAGATGGAAGCGGCACTGGCTCTGCGCCGTCGCTACCCCGATGCACCGGGCTACACCCTGGGAGCACATTTGTCCAAACTGGGCGACCTGCTGCGAGAGATGGAGCGCCTGGATGCCGCCGCTGATGCCTACCGAGAGGTGGCGGAGGGGTATGAGTTTGATGATTATGAACAGCAGTCGGTGTGGAAGGGATTAGCGCGGGTGGCGCTGGCGCGGCAGGACTGGGCGGAGGCAGAGACCTGTGCCCTCAAGTCCCTGGAGTTGGCGCGAGGAATTGAGTCTGTGGAACCCATACATAAGTCCTATGACCTGTTGGGCGATATTTACTACAAGCAGGAGCGCCTATCCCAGTGCATTGAGGCAAAGAGCCAGACCTGGCGCTATGCTCGTCAGTATGGTGAAACAAGCAGCATTTACGAAATCTACCGCGACATGGCAGAAATCCGCATTTACCAGGCAAAGCAGGGCAATCCCCAGCGCTACATCCCCAAAGCTCGTCGCTGGCTCCGGTGGGCACTCCCCCTGGCA
>NZ_JBSLYH010000136.1:0-893 GCF_055793305.1 Calyptranema fuscum S582 | reverse complement strand
CCAAACGGTGTTCAAGTCGGGCGGTTGTAGTCCAACCCAGATGAGCCAAAGGGGTTTAGCTGGGGTGAGGGCAGCGGGATTGAGGCGTTGCAGTTGAATCAACCAGAACGTCTGGTTGGGGACTCGTCGCAGTCGCATTGAACCCCACATCTGCACGTGTAATCGCCCCCAATTAGACTCCTCCACCTCCAATTGAGCATCGGCAGACCACCAAGTGGTGGCATCGTTGAGTTTGAACTTCTCCCCATATTGTCGAGGACGACCTGTACCTTCATAGGCAGGCGGTGGACCATAGAGCACCCGATTGGAGCGCAGTCGAATCAATTTGTCACAGGCAATATCAGCCGTGCCGTTGAGGAATGGGGCACAGCCATACTCAGCATCCCACAGCGAGAGTGGACGAGTCGTGAGTTTCTCACACACCTGACGCAATTGGGCAATCGCTTTGGTAATCGGGCTTTCCGCACTGGTGATGCGCTCATGCAGCAATGGTAAAGCCCAACTCCCCCGCGGCTCTGGAATCCAAGCAATCGTGCTGTACCCTTGTCCTAACGTTACGGGTTTGGCTCCACTCAGCAGAGTGGGTTGATGTTCATACGTCCGTTCTCTTAGGGTATCTGCGTGCCAGCGTGACCATGCCGTATGGTCTCCTGCCATCACCAACCGTTGTTCCGTCGGTATTTGCCCGATGTACAACTCCATCCACTTCAATCGAGGCGGTTCGCTATCCTGCAATGCTTCATACACACTCGACCACTGACGACGAAACACAGGTGCAACCGACAGTTCGGCAAAGGAGGACACACTGTGACTCACCAGCACGGCATCCATCAGATCGAAGAGAGCATCTTTACCATTGCCGATCAGCGTGTAGGCTTTGTGTCGAAATGCCC
>NZ_JBSLYH010000135.1:0-960 GCF_055793305.1 Calyptranema fuscum S582 | reverse complement strand
TATAGCAATTGAAGGGAAAGTTAGGACATAAAATAGTGGGTAAGCTAACCCAATTTGGAGGTGGGTCTCATGGCTTCTCCCTACAGTGACGATCTTCGTCAAAAAGCGGTGGATGCGGTTGATCGAGGTGAGCGCAAAATTCAAGTTTGTCGGATGTTCGACATCAGCCGCAACACCCTGGATTTATGGTTGAAGCGACGGCAGCACACTGGAGATGTGGGTGCCAATCGCACGTATCGACGGGGACCCCAACCCAAGATAGCTGACCTAGATGCGTTTCGAGACTTTGCTCAGCGTCATGGTCATCTGACGCAGCAAGATATGGCACAGCAATGGTGCCAACCCATCAGTCATCGCACTATCGGCAAAGCCCTGCGGCGGATTCAGTTCACTCGAAAAAAAAGACCTATCGCTATCAAGAACGTGATGAAGGCAAACGCCAAGCATTTCTAGAGGCACTGGCAGCTTATACAAGCGAGCAGGTTGTCTATGTGGATGAATCAGGAGCGGACAACACTCTCGACTACCCCTATGGTTGGTGTCACCAGAGTCAACGCTTTGAAGCAGATAAGTTGGGACGTCGCACCTGTCGGATTAGTATGATTGCCGCTTGGTGCAACCGCGACCTGCTGGCTCCAATGACGTTTAAGGGCTACTGTGATAGTGCTCTGGTTGAGATGTGGGTCGAACAACTATTGGTTCCGGCACTGCGACCAGGGCAGGTGGTTGTCCTAGACAACGCCAGTTTTCACAAATCTATAGCTATCGAGGAGATGATTGAGGAGGCGGGATGCAAGTTGTTGTTCCTGCCGGCTTACTCCCCCGACTTAAACAAAATTGAGAAGTTTTGGGCACGTCTAAAGCATTGGCTTCGTAAAACCTGCCATCAGTTTGAAGAGTTTTGGGATGCCGTCGATAATGCCTTTAAGCTATGTCCTAACTAACCATTCAATTGCTATA
>NZ_JBSLYH010000134.1:0-1008 GCF_055793305.1 Calyptranema fuscum S582 | reverse complement strand
CCTCTGGTATGTCGATTGATTCTTAGACGATGTAAACCAAGAGTGGGGGTTTTGGCGATCGCCTCTGGTATGTCGATTGATTCTTAGACGATGTAAACCAAGAGTGGGGGTTTTGGCGATCGCCCCTACTGTGTCGATTGATTCTTAGACGATGTAAACCGAGGGTGGGGGTTTTGGCGATCGCCCCTGGTGTGTCGATTGATTCTTAGACGATGTAAACCGAGGGTGGGGGGTTTGGCGATCGCCCCTGGTGTGTCGATTGATTCTTAGATGATGTAAACCGAGGGTGGGGGGTTTGGCGATCGCCCCTACTGTGTCGATTGATTCTTAGATGATGTAAACCGAGGGTAGAACTGAATCACTAATACTGATTCTTGAAGTATCTACTTCAGCAAGTTTTCAACTATTCTGATTTGACCCAGTCGGTAGGGTTGACCTATGGCGCGTTTATCAATGCTGCTTGCTGCTGATCTACTCCAAGTTTTCAACTATTCCGATTTGACCCAGTCGGTAGGGTCGAAGGACCCGAAGGACCCGAAGGACCCGAAGGAGTTTTCAACTATTCCGATTTGACCCAGTCGGTAGGGTCGGACAAACCCGTCCGAAGTTGACATCATCGACTGTAGCAAGTTTTCAACTATTCCGATTTGACCCAGTCGGTAGGGGCCGCCAACTGTTCAGTATGAAGTTATTCTGTGGACAATCGTGTCTACAGTTTTCAACTATTCCGATTTGACCCAGTCGGTAGGGTGGTGGAAGAGTGTGGACTAGAAGTCAGTCAGCAAGCTTGTTTTCAACTATTCCGATTTGACCCAGTCGGTAGGGTAGGGAGCGTACACGTGACGCCACTATCGAACGGTCAATTTATGTTTTCAACTATTCCGATTTGACCCAGTCGGTAGGGTTGGGAATACAAAAGTAAAGACTGGAGTTTAGACTAAACACAGCAGAAATAGCCCAATCCTTGATCTGGATTGAGCGAGGCAGAAAACGTGAGGGCAGTCAGAA
>NZ_JBSLYH010000133.1:0-1037 GCF_055793305.1 Calyptranema fuscum S582 | reverse complement strand
CCAACAGCGGTAAGCCCCTGCTGGTGTTGGTAGGGCATGATGATAGTGTCAACAGCGTGGCGTGGTCGCCTGATGGGCAGCAACTTGCTTCTGCTTCGGATGATCAAACCGTTTATATATGGGATACCAACAGCGGTAAGCCCCTGCTGGTGTTGGTAGGGCATGATGATAGTGTCAGCAGCGTGGCGTGGTCGCCGAATGGATTACGGCTTGCTTCTGCTTCGAATGATTCAACTATTTGCACATGGGTTGCCAGCAGCGGTGGGCTATTGCGGGTATTTCATGAGCATAACGATAGTGTCAGTAGCTTGGCGTGGTCGCCTGATGGGCAGCGACTTGCTTCCGCTTCAGGTGATCAAACCATTTGCATATGGGATGCCAACAACAGTAGACTGTTGCAAGTGTTGGAAGGGCATTCTGGTAGTGTAAACTGTGCTGTCTTTTCAACGAATGGTAATTGGTTGGCTTCTAAAAGTAGCGGTTGGAATGGAACTGTCTGTCTGTGGCGTTGTGACACATGGGAATGTGTTGCGGTTTTAGAAGAACGTGCAACTGAGTATTGGACTCCTAGTGTCGCCTTTCACCCTAGCCTTCCAGTGCTTGCAACGTTGGAGGAAGAAGATCACACCATTCGTATCTGGGAGTTAGACGAGAGCCTTCTGCTCGGACAGGCGCAGAAAAGCGTTCACTACACCACTGCAAAACTTGTCCTGGTAGGTGATTCAGGAGTAGGTAAAACAGGTCTAGGCTATCGGCTCGCGCACAACGAGTTCAAAGAACATGCCTCTACTCACGGTCAGCAGTTCTGGGTCATTGATGAACTAGGCAAAACCCGTGAGGACGGTACGCAATGCGAGGCGGTCCTGTGGGATCTGGCGGGTCAGCATGTGTATCGCTCCATCCACTCTATTTTTCTCGACCATGTGAATGCTTCGCTGGTCTTGTTTGACCCCAGTAACCGCCAAGACCCGCTCAAGGGGGCAGAGTTTTGGCTGGAGCAGCTAAAAGGCAATGCCCAACTGCCGCCCAGTGTGCTA
>NZ_JBSLYH010000132.1:0-1055 GCF_055793305.1 Calyptranema fuscum S582 | reverse complement strand
CCACCGATAAATACGGCTGCCTTCAAGTCGGGACGCGAGAGCATTTCTTCCCTCATCCGAAGTAGGCTCCTGTCACGGTCTTCTGATACTGCATCAACCAGAATAACGTTGTCAAAGCGAGTATTCTCTTGAGGAAATTGCCCCTCGAAGAATCGGCTCTGATACAAAATGACAGCATCTGAATAGTTAACGTTCAAGTCTTCGCAGATGGTCAATATCATAGGCGTAATCGCTGGATGCCCTCCCCAAACGATTTGCCAATCACGAATTACGGCTGTCAAAAACTCTCGTACCGCAAACTGAATCAGGAAGGGATCTGCGGTCTCATAATAGTTGCCTCGCCCTTCTACAGGAATGCTAGCAGACAGAAAAATAGCACCCATTGCTTATCCCTCCCAGTCGGCAAACCGCCAAGCAACTTCATGAGCCTTCACCCAGCATGGCGCTTTAATTCTACTACCCAACCAATCAAGGTGTTCTATCCAGTTCGGGTGTAAGCCCACATGGTCAAAAACAACCGCCGTAGAACACTCTGGTGAGTTTTTCATGGCCTCATGCAACGTCGTTGAAGTTGGAACACCTACGGTAGGATGGACAACGACATCCCTACCATCAGCTAATTGAATATAGACAGACTTATTGACCCCAACGCCCGTCACACTTCCCCCAATTCTTTCGATCCCTCCCCGCAGCAGGCTAACTAAATTTAGGCTTCGGACAGCATGACTCTGGCTACGTAAAGCCTCAACCTGTAAGCAAATTCGCGTAATGGTTTCATCCGTCAGACAACCCGTAGCTAAATCGATATCCTCTTCTACAAGATTGATACTGCTGGTTGTAGATGTGCGTTTTGAGGCAGTCACACCGGGCCATGCAATGCGTAAAACTGAGATCCCTTTTGCTAATGCCCGCCCAAACTCGGCACTCGTCCAACGGCTTTCAAAATAACCAGGAGTATCCAGCATAATCAACACATCAGAGTCGCACAAGCGATGCCAAAGTGCGATTTGGAAATCTTCTGCGGGAGCTATACCATGTGTGTCTAAAAATACATC
>NZ_JBSLYH010000131.1:0-1089 GCF_055793305.1 Calyptranema fuscum S582 | reverse complement strand
CTGCCTGACACATTTTAGTAAATAGCATGTAGATCAAGACTTGCAGGTTAAGGAACGAATCCGAGTAAACCAAATCTGGTCATAAAAATCTTGCTCAGCCCGATGCGAGGCAAAACAAGGTTCTGGGTCTTGCGGGAGCAATGGCAGAGGAGACAGGAGTTTTCGTCCTTTATGGACAATGCCCCGAAGCCATCGCAACCCGATTTTGAGGTAGCTAATGCCACGCCGCCAGTGGGGGTCAACCTGTTGACGTAACCCAGCAATTTGCACCGACATTCCTTGTGCCGTGGCATAGAGCAGAGTCAGTGCTGCGACCAGATAGAGCCGTTCCAATGCGGCTTCACAGCGTAACCGTGAATCTTCTAACGCAAAGACCCCTGACTTACTATCCAAAAACAATTCTTCGACTCGAAACCGCAGCGCATACTGCCACAAGGTTTGCAGTGAAGGAGCCTCATCGGTGACGACTGCCCAAGATTCTTTGGCTCCTTTAACGGTTGCCAACACTAAATTACACCGATGCACACCATCTGCCCATAAGCGCACTTGGCGGTACAACCGGGCTTCTCCCAAGGGTGGATATAAACTGCTCACCATCCTGGGATACTTGCTGGCACCGTGGAGCAGGACATCGCAGGGTAAGCGAAAGCAATAGTGCCACCGACTCGCTTGTAACCACTCCATCAGCTCATGATTGGCAAACCCTCGGTCAGCCAACAGCATCACATCGGGATGCTGGCGCAACAACCAGCGTGCTTGTCGCAGCAACGGTTGATACTCCTCAAAGGCGACGGTTGCACTGCCATGCTTCAAGACCCTCCAGAGCAATGGCACAGCACGCCCACAACAAACAACCGATAGATGAATCATGCAATATTGGTTCCATAACACGGTAGTGTCTATGGCAAGATAGAGACGATGCTGGTTCCATCCGCTTAACGCTGCCATCACTAACGGCAGATACAGCCGACTGACCCGCACCCGTTGATTGCCCAAAAAACGTCTCCACCGCCTCTCTACACTTTGCGCTTGCGTGGCTCGGCTCGGCACATAGGGTTCCCATGCAGGTAAACTCAACTGTCCGCTACA
>NZ_JBSLYH010000130.1:0-1092 GCF_055793305.1 Calyptranema fuscum S582 | reverse complement strand
ATATCATGTCAGGATAAATGCACATGATTAGTTGCTTTTGCAATACGAGGCAACCAATGGTAGAACGTCAAGCCTCGGATCAACGACTGCTGTCGCAGCAACCGCTGACAACGCTGATAAACGACCTCCTCTAATCCGTTTATCGAACTAAATGCTTGATTGACAATTGGCTCATTCACTAATGGCCATAAACGCTCAGCAGGCTGTAGCTCTGGAGAGTAGGGGGGCAAATGGAACAGGTGAATGCCCTCGGGCACTTCTAGCTCATTGCTCGTGTGCCACCCGGCTTGGTCAAGCGGTAGAATCACACGTTTGCTTGGACCAATTTTGAAATGCTCGGCAAAGTCTTTGAGCACTCGATTGAACAATTCGGTGTTGACATAGGGCAAAAGCCACCAATAGGTCTCGCCAGTTTGCGGTTGCACAAACGCATATAGCCATAACCACTCTCGCTTCCAGTTGACCTTAGCAAGGGCAGTTTCGCCATGTTCGACCCAGACTCGCCGTGTCACCGGTTGTAACCCCAGACGGTGCTCATCTTCACACCAGATTTCGACGTCGGCATCGGGGTAGAGCGTTTGAATCCGCTCCACCTCTTCGCTCAACTTTTTTATCCACTCCTGTTGCACCTCCGGGTCACTCTCTTGATGCTGCGGTCGGGGAACCCGCAGTCGTAACTCCATCTGTTTGAGATACTCCCAACCTTGCTGACGGCTCACCGTTACCCCTAACACATCGTTCAAGTAATCAGCCACCTTCCGTCCATTCCACAGGCCGCCATCGGGAGCAGGACCTCGAATCGCTTGCAGCAAGTTCGCCTGTTGAACATCGTCTAGTTTAGGCGGTGCTCCTTGGTTGTGGCGTCGCAGATCCCCTAGTGCAGCAACCCCCAGGCGGTTATAACTGCGAACCAACTCGTAGATCCAGTTACGGCTATAGCCTGTGATTTCAGCAACCTCCTCACTTGCTCTGTCTTTGGCCAGCAGCCACAGAATCTGGTAATGCGATCGTTCAATCACAGTTTCTGCATGACGATAGCGTTGTTCTAACTCATCAACGCTGAGGTGAGGATAGATAGATAGCCGTTTGGGC
>NZ_JBSLYH010000129.1:0-1126 GCF_055793305.1 Calyptranema fuscum S582 | reverse complement strand
TACTGAACTAGCATGGTCTCCGAATGGTCAAATCCTTGCATCAGGTTCTTGGGACAAGACGGTTAGACTTTGGGATAAAGAATCAGGGGAAACGTTCAAAATACTTCAGATAGGTGCTGTTTATAGTTTGGCTTGGTCACCAAGTGGAAGAATCTTAGCTTGGGGAGCTGCTGATAAAACAATTTGGCTATGGGATGTTCAAGCAGATAAAGTGCATCAAACCTCTCCAGAACACAATTTTTCTGCCTTTCGTGTAGCTTGGTCGAAAGATGGAAAGACTCTTTTCTCTTGCGACGATCACGGTATTATTAGAGCCTGGAATGTTGATCAAGATAATACAACCACTTTAGTTTCACAAGATCGAAGATTTCATCATCAGATTGGAAGCTTAAATAGCTCTGAACTATCAATATCACCAGATGGTCGAAAACTCGCATTTGTTACTGGTAGTAATGCTTTACAGATTCGTGATATTGCAACTTGGAGAGAGGAAATTCTCCTTGAAGGACACATTGCTACGATAGACCACATTGGACTATCGCAAGATGGTCTGATCTTAGCCTCAAGTTCTCGCGACAATATTCTTCGGATATGGCGATGTGACAATGGTGAAACAGTAGCAATCCTGTCTGACTTTTCATCAAAATACGGTTCATGCCTTGCATTTCATCCACAGTTACCATTCCTTGCTACACAAGGCAAAACAGATGACGTTATACGTGTTTGGGAAATTGACTACAAAGCTCTACTTGGACAGGTTGGCAATGTTTCCGTCCGTTACACCACTGCTAAACTCGTCCTTGTAGGAGACTCTGGTGTAGGCAAAACGGGTTTAGGCTATCGGTTAGCCCACAATGAGTTCAAAGAACATGCCTCCACTCACGGTCAGCAGTTCTGGGTCATTGATGAATTGGGCAAAATCCGCGAGGACGGCACGCAGTGCGAAGCGGTCCTGTGGGATCTGGCGGGTCAGCATGTGTATCGCTCCATCCACTCTATTTTTTTCGACCATGTGAATGCTTCGCTGGTCTTGTTTGACCCCAGTAACCGCCAAGACCCGCTCAAGGGGGCAGAGTTTTGGCTGGAGCAGCTAAAAGGCAACGCCCAATTGCCGCCCAGTGTGCTG
>NZ_JBSLYH010000128.1:0-1133 GCF_055793305.1 Calyptranema fuscum S582 | reverse complement strand
CCCTCTTCCATCCTTCTAGCGAGGAATAACTAAAATAGAGATGATGTTCCTGTTGCCATCTTAAGAGGATGGTTACGCCGCGTGAAGCTTGTCCAACGCTCCGCTTCGTCGATGAGTATTGTCAATTGTACATTGACTTATTTCCCGAAGTGCGGAGCTTTGAAGCATTCAAAGCTCCGCATGTCGGGATGATTTCAGATCTCAAACGTAAGACGTTGCCAGCGATTGCTAAAGCCGTTGGATTAGACCATGAACAAGAGTTGCACAACTTGTTAACGGAGTCTCCCTGGTCAGTGAGTCGGATACGGCAGCGTCGCTTAAATCTGATCTTGGAATTGACCCAGAAACAAGCGATGATCTTGCTCATTGACGAGACTGGAGATTGCAAAAAGGGAAACAGTACAGATTACGTGAAACGACAATATATCGGCAATGTTGGCAAACGAGAGAATGGCATTGTCGCAGTCACCGCATACGGGTTATTTAAGGGCATGGTTCTACCGTTGTGCTTTGAGGTGTATAAGCCGAGAGAACGACTTAAGCCTGGAGAGGTCTACCAAACGAAACCACAAATTGCGGCCACGATGATGCATGAATTGATGGCAATGGGATTTCAGTTTGAGTTGGTGTTAGCCGATAGTTTGTATGGGGAGAGTGAGTGTAACTTTATTTCAACGCTAGTTGCGCTCAAGTTGCCATATATCGTTGCGATTCGCTCGAATCACGGGGTCTGGTTGCCGCAAGACCAGGAAGTAACAGCTGAACCCTGGCAGGAATTCACCCGCACCTTCAGCAATGGCGAAACTGAGGTTCGCTATCGGCGCGAGATTATCTATGGCACTCGTGGCCGTGTGCGTTACTGGGAGTTGACCACTGACCCAGAAACCTTACCGGACAATTCAACCGCGTTTGTGATGAGCAATGCCCCTGCCATCAAACTCGATGAAATTGGCGATGCCTACGGCGATCGGACTTGGGTGGAATATGGACTCAAGCAAAGCAAGGATGTCTTGGGTTGGGCTGATTTCCGTGTGACGAGCTACAAGCAGATCGAGCGCTGGTGGGAGATCGTCATGAGTGCATTCACAATGGTCAGTTTGTTTGCTGATGCCTTTAACCGAGAGTGTCCCTTA
>NZ_JBSLYH010000127.1:0-1138 GCF_055793305.1 Calyptranema fuscum S582 | reverse complement strand
TTAGTGCGATCGCTCCCACAAAACGGACATTTGCCAGCCCTACCGACTGGGTCAAATCGGAATAGTTGAAAACCCCTTGATGGGATAAAGAAAGCGTTGATCGCCCCACCCTACCGACTGGGTCAAATCGGAATAGTTGAAAACTGTGCCTGTAACATAAAAACTCCTAATTTTGGAATAATCGACCCCTACCGACTGGGTCAAATCGGAATAGTTGAAAACCCTTGAAAGCCTAGTTTTGCACGAACGCTAGCGTCCGTTAATAATTCCCTACCGACTGGGTCAAATCGGAATAGTTGAAAACATGAAATACTGCACAAGGCGACAACACGTCTCTCCTAACACAGCCCTACCGACTGGGTCAAATCGGAATAGTTGAAAACTTGCCGTTGAGTACAGGGTCAGTTGCACAACCAGTTCCTTGCCCTACCGACTGGGTCAAATCGGAATAGTTGAAAACTAATGTTGGTATCATCACCCTCCCCCTCATCTGTTTCACAGCCCTACCGACTGGGTCAAATCGGAATAGTTGAAAACAATTTTTGATTAACGATCGCCCGGATCTCATTCTGAATATCGTCCCTACCGACTGGGTCAAATCGGAATAGTTGAAAACCTAACTTAAACCCTCCATCACCAAAAACCACGTTTGCACGAGCCCTACCGACTGGGTCAAATCGGAATAGTTGAAAACGCGGCAATTTTGACCCGTACATCTTTTCTGGCAAAGATGCCCTACCGACTGGGTCAAATCGGAATAGTTGAAAACCCTTTTGCGCAAATCTATTAGAGGTATACGAGGTAAAAGACCCTACCGACTGGGTCAAATCGGAATAGTTGAAAACCTTGCAGTGAGAGCAGTTAGCGCACCAAAACCAAGAACAAGTCCCTACCGACTGGGTCAAATCGGAATAGTTGAAAACCCGCTCCAATCATCTAGGAGAGCACTAAGCATCAGATACTCACCCAAATCCCTACCGACTGGGTCAAATCGGAATAGTTGAAAACACACACTCGTCAATCCCAGATCCGTTTGAATGCTGTGGATTTCCTACAACGGACTGTCCCTACCGACTGGGTCAAATCGGAATAGTTGAAAACAATATTGCCAGAGCATTTTCTAATTCCGTTTCGTAAA
>NZ_JBSLYH010000126.1:0-1170 GCF_055793305.1 Calyptranema fuscum S582 | reverse complement strand
TAGGGTTGATTCTCTAGGGAAGGAATTATATTCTAAGGGTGTTGTGTGTGGACGCATGGCAATGGGAGTAGACGGATTAATCGAACAATTAAAAACAATTCCAGATTGGAGACGAGGACGAACGGTTCAATATCCCTTATGGTTGATGTTGCTTTTAAGTCTGCTAGGGGTGATGAGTGGGTACAGTAGTTTACGGGGTTTAGCCGACTTCATGCAACGACACGCCGCTGAAGTGGCAGAACGGTTTGCCTTAAAGAAGGCAAAATTGCCGAGTTACTCAACCCTGCGTGATATGTCACAGCATGTCGATGGCAAGCAAGTGGCAGAGGTATTTTTGCAATGGGCAGCCTCGACGATAAGTGTACAACCGGGAGATGCGATCGCGATTGATGGCAAAGCCTTAGGCAGTACAGTGAGCGATGCCCATGGCAAGCACCAAGATTTCGTCATGGTGGTCAGTGCTTGTTTACAGGAAAACGGCTGTGTCATTGCGCAACAGAGCTATCAAAATGGTCATAGTAGTGAGATCCAGAGTGTGCAGCAATTGCTTCAACGACTGGATGTCAAAGGGGTATGGTTCACCCTAGATGCGTTGCACTGCCAAAAAAACAGTCTCTGAGATCGTTAAAACAGGGAATCACTACTGTATTGGACTCAAAGGCAATCAATCTACCTTACTAAAACGAGCCAAAGCATGTGCCCAAACGCAAGTTCCCCTTAGTCACTATCAGCATCTCGATACGTCCCATGGGCGGGTAGTAAATCGTCAGATGCAAGTCTTTAGGGCACCAACCGAACTGGCACACCAATGGGCTGGTTTAACAGCCTTTGTTGCCGTAGAACGCTCTGGGATTCGCGAAGGGAAAGCCTTTCAGCGCCAATCTTGGTTTATTCTCAGTCAGGTCATTGATGCAACTGATGCGGCTGATTTGATTCAAGCCCATCGGGGTAGCACAGAAAATCAGCTCCATTGGGTCAAAGATGTAGTTCAACAGGAGGATGCTTCGCTGATCCAAGCACCGCGACCAGCGACGTTAATGGCGATGTTACGCTCTTGGGCAATTTCTATCTTTCGGAAAGCGGGTTACCCTTCACTCACCAAAGCCTTGCGTCTGTTCAAGCATGACCTCCCGAAACTTATTTCCTTTATTTAGAGAATCAACCCTACCC
>NZ_JBSLYH010000125.1:0-1227 GCF_055793305.1 Calyptranema fuscum S582 | reverse complement strand
TTAGGAGCATTGGTGGAACTGTTGGGGGAGCAGGCGGATGCGCGGCGGGTCATCGAGCAGCAGTTGGCAGGTCAGATGATTCGTGGCTATGGCTTGCCGACGGAGGTAGGACGGTGCGATAGCAGCAGTTTTAGTGTGTATCACCAGGTGGATGAGGAGGAAGAAGCCGAGGGATTGCTGCGCTTTGGTCACAGTAAAGATCATCGCCCCGACTTACGGCAATATCGGCAGGTGTTAGGGACAGTTGACCCGGCTGGGGTGCCCTTGGTGAGTGCGACGTTGCCGGGCAATGGGGCAGATGACCCGATTTACGTGCCCATGTGGGAACGCATGGTTGAGACGATTGGACACAAAGACTTCCTGTTCATCGCCGATTGCAAAGCATCCGCCCACAGCACGCGAGCGCAAATCAACCAACACGGGGGGCTATACTGCGTGCCGTTGGCCCTGAGCGGGCGGATGGAGGAGACCTTGCGCCAATGGGTTTTAGATCCACCCGCCGCGATTGAACCGCTCTACTTACCTGGACAAGACCTCAGCGAAGACCCGATAGGGGAAGGATTTGAACTCGACTTAGGACAACGGTGGCAGTACGGCACCCCAACGGAGGTGTATAGCTGGGTGGAACGACAGTTGGTGGTGCGTTCAGCGACCTTGGCGGCTCAGCAGCAACACGGATTGGAGCAACGCTTGGCGCGTGCGGAGGATGCCCTCAGTGCCTTGAGCAACCGAACGCACAAGGAGTGTTGTGCCTTGCAAAAGGAGGTTGAAACCATTCTCAAGCGGCATCGGGTGAGTGAGTTTTTCAGCTGGCAGGTGCACTACACCCCCCTAATTCGCTACACCAAACGCGGTCGTCCGAAGCCCAATGACCTGACTCATCAACGCTTGGAAGATCGCTTTTCGCTCTCTTTTAAGCGCAACTCAGACGCGATTGGGCAGGCACAACGCTTGTGTGGCTGGCGCATTTACGTCACCAATGTCCCCATCACTCGTCTGGAGCGCGACCAAGCCGTCGCCTATTACCGTGACCAGTGGACACTGGAGCGGGGCTACAGTCGCTTCAAGCGGGGAGCCTTACCAGCCCTGCCTATCTATTTACAAAGTGATGAGCGCATCATCGGGTTGATGTTCCTGCTCACCGTCGCCCTCCGCCTGTTCACCCTCATCGAGTTCGTCGTACGTCGTCAACTGCAACAGGACAAAACTGAGTTAGCCGGACTCTAT
>NZ_JBSLYH010000124.1:0-1234 GCF_055793305.1 Calyptranema fuscum S582 | reverse complement strand
CAGGGCAAACGCATCTTAAACGTAGGTAGCAGTTCTAGCCTTTCGGGTGTTGATACGGGAAGATCAACTCAACCCAAATCCACACCGAGCCATGATACTCAAAGCGAAAGGAAAGCTGTCAGACCACTTTAGCAAAATCGAAGACCCTCGGATTGAGCGCACCAAACGGCACAAATTAATCGATATCCTGACGATTGCAATCTTAGCCGTGATCTGTGGAGCAGATAGTTGGGTGGGGATGGAGAGCTTCGGACAAGCTAAGCACAACTGGCTCAAAGGCATTTTGGAATTGCCAAATGGCATTCCCTCACATGACACCTTTGCACGGGTATTTGCTCGATTGAATCCAGAGCAGTTGCAAGCGTGTTTTCTGAGTTGGGTACGGTCATTGGTGCGCTTGAGGGAGGGAGAAGTCATTGCGATTGATGGCAAAACGCTACGACAATCCTACAACCCCGCCGACAGCAAAGCTGCAATTCACATGGTCAGTGCTTGGGCAACTGCAAACCGTCTGGTGTTGGGACAGCGCAAAGTCGATGCCAAATCGAACGAAATTACCGCGATTCCACAATTGGTCAAACAGCTTGAGATGGAAGGGTGCATTGTCACCATTGATGCGATGGGCTGTCAAAAACAGATTGCTAAACAGATTATTGAGCGCAACGCTGACTATGTTCTGGCACTCAAAGACAATCAAGGTAATTTGTTTACAGACGTGCAACAGATTTTTGCTCATGCCCAATTGAGCAACTTTGCAGGCATTGAGCATACATTTGAGCAAACCATAGACAAGGGGCATGGACGTATCGAAATTCGTCGCTGTTGGACAATGGGACAGGTGGAGTATTTGGTCGATGCTGACAAATGGGCACAGTTCACCAGCATTGGCATGGTTCAAGCTGAGCGTCGTCTTCCCGGCAAAGTGGAATACGAAACGCGCTACTACATCAGCAGTTTGACCAGTGATGCCGCCCGACTCTCTCAAGCCGTTCGCAGTCATTGGTTGGTCGAAAATGCATTGCATTGGGTCTTAGACCTTGCTTTTGTCGAAGATACCTGTCGTGTTCGTAAAGATTTTGCACCTGAGAACTTAGCAGTTGTGCGACATATTGCTCTCAACTTGTTGTCTCAGGAAACTTCGCTTAAGTTAGGAGTCAAAAACAAACGACTGCGGGCAGGCTGGGATGAAGATTACTTACTCAAGATTTTAGTTGGATAAGATGCGTTTGCCCTG
>NZ_JBSLYH010000123.1:0-1328 GCF_055793305.1 Calyptranema fuscum S582 | reverse complement strand
TTAGGGGCTTGCAAATAAATAAAGTACCAATCATTCTAGAAGGAGCAGAGCGGGAATCACCCTCTCATGGCTGAGGATCTCTAGAACGGCAATCCACTAAGTATGCTCGATGACAAGATTAAAGCAACCCTGAAAGATGCTGCTCGAAAGCTGACTGGGCACCGCAAGCGAGACTTTATGGCAAAAGTTGCTGAGGACTATTTTGACGGTTCAGCCCGGAAAACGGAAACCGTTTTAGGGTGGAATCGAGCGAGTGTCCAACTGGGTTTGCATGAGCGTCGCAGTGGAATCACCTGTGTTGATAACTATCGAGCCAGAGGGCGGCACAAAAGTGAAGAGGTGTTGGTCAATTTGGCAGCCGATATTGCAAGTTTAGTGGATGGGCAAGCCCAAGCCGACCCGAAATTCCAATCGACCTTTTTATATGCTCGCATTAGTGCCCAAGCCGTCCGAGAAGGCTTGGTTGAGCAGAAGGAGTACGATGAGGAGCAACTGCCTTCGCGTCAGACCATTGGAGCCATTCTCAATCGCATGGGATATCGCCTAAAAAAACACAAAAAGTCAAACCCTTGAAGAAGATCGCTCAAACCGATGCCATCTTTGACAATGTTGAGCGGGAGAATCAACGCGCTGATGCCAATCCGAAGTCCTTGAGGCTTTCGATTGACACCAAAGCCAAAGTCAAGATTGGGAATCTGTCGCGCCATGGCAAGGATCGCACCCTAGAAGCTAGAAAAGCTGACGATCACGATAGTGAATGGCAGTCGGTGTTAGTCCCTTTTGGCATTCTCAACCTCGACAACGACGAGTTGTCGATTTACTTCGGTCAATCCGCTGAAACCAGCGATTTTATTGCTGATTGTTTGCAGTGGTGGTGGCAGGACAATCAAGACCATTACCCTGAGATTGCAGAATGGGTGATCAATTTAGATGGCGGACCCGCGACTCGCAGTGACCGTACCCAGTTCATTAAACGCATGGTTGAACTCGCCCAAACGATCACGATGCCGATTCGATTGATTTACTACCCGCCTTATCACAGCAAATACAATGCCATTGAACGATGCTGGGCAGCACTTGAGCATTACTGGAATGGAGCCATCTTGGATTCGGTAGAAGCGGCAGTTCAATGGGCCAGTCACATGACATGGAAAGCAATGGCTCCAGTAGTTTATCTGGTTGAAGGCATTTATGAAAAAGGGGTCAAGGTGTTGGCTGAGGAGTTAGCAAATTATCTCCCTCTCTGGCAACGGTCTGAAACTTTGCACAAATGGGATATCACCATTCTCCCTAATTGATTGGGATGTTATTTAATTGCAAGCCCCTTA
>NZ_JBSLYH010000122.1:0-1430 GCF_055793305.1 Calyptranema fuscum S582 | reverse complement strand
ATCCCTCTTTTGTTACTTTAATAAGAACAAATTAAGCTGAAAGCAGCTGCGTTCTACCTGAAAATTGCATGGAATTACGACAATCCGTTGCAACTGTTGGTTTCATTGATGACTACTGCCTGCTATACCGCTCAGTTTTTGCAGATATCCGGTTGTATGAATGCTTCAAGTACTTACATGTGGGCATTCTCAGCCCACTGCCACGCAAGACGTTACCAGAGATTGCTAAACTCACCGGACTCAAAGATGGGCAAAGTTTACATCACCTTCTGCGCGATGGAGTATGGAGCGTTGAGCAAGTCAGATCCATTCGGTTGCATCTGATTCGACAACAGATTGGAACTCGACCCATCACCTTGTGTATTGATGAAACAGGAGATGTCAAGAAGGGCAGCACCACTGACTATGCAGCCAAACAATACATTGGTAATTTGGGCAAAACTGCCAATGGGATGGTTAGTGTCAATGCCTATGCCGTTGTTGATGGTATTACCTATCCCCTGCTGTTCAAGATTTATAAACCTAAATCACGATTAAAAGCTGGAGATGAGTACCAATCCAAACCGCAGATTGCGGTAGAAATCATTCGTGAAATTCAAGTGATGGGATTTGTGATTGAACGAGTGCTAGCTGATAGCTTATACGGTGAAAGCGGCGATGTCACAGGTGTCCTACACCAATTGAAGTTGCCTTATATTGTCGCCATTCGCTCGAATCATGGCGTGCTCATGCCAAAAGGACAACGAGTTCGCTACAACCGTTGGCACCCCTACGACCAACCCCTAGCCGAGCACCCCACTCAACGTCGATATATTCGCGAAATTATCTTCGGAACTCGTCGTTCAGTCCGGTTCTACCAGATCACCAAAGGCAGTACGGATGAACCGGACAAAGCAGATAGTTGGTTCATCATGACCAACTTGACCGGAGACATCATCGGTAGTGTGGGTAGTCAGTACACGTTGAGAACTTGGATTGAGTATGGCTTCAAGCAAGTGAAAAATGAACTGGGTTGGCATGATTATCGCCTGACCGATTTTGCCAGTATTGAACGCTGGTGGGAGTTGATCTGCAGTGCTTATCTACTGGTGAGTCTCCATGCCGAACAATTTAAGCAACACCAAACAACTCAAGACAATCATGAGACCCAACCAGAACTTCATCCTTTACCCTTTAGCAAACATTACGATTGGGCGTTGGGAACAACTTGGAAGAGTGCCTTGAATAATTTACGTTTACTACTGCAACCGTATTGGTGTTGGGCGTGGTTAGAACAATGGTTACAAGTTTTTCCGGTACCTGGACTCAAACGAGCCTTACATCAGCTCATGGATTGGATGGATACCTTCCAGATTCTTCCAATCCCAGACCTGAAAGCAGCTTGATGGGACTAAAATGTCTTTGCTCCTACCGTAGTAACAAAAGAGGGA
>NZ_JBSLYH010000121.1:0-1458 GCF_055793305.1 Calyptranema fuscum S582 | reverse complement strand
CTGGCAGCATCATTCCTGTCACGCGATCGCAGATAAATTGTTGTGGGTTTTCCTCCTCTACCCGCCAGGGTTTTGGGGTTAGGCGTGCCCTGAAGGTTGCTTGAAATTTGCAGAGTTTTAGATACAAAGGATCAGCATAAAGGTTTTTCATAACTCGGTCAGTTGTTTCGTCCAACGGGTCAAATCGCTGGGTCGTGCATAAATAACGCAGACCATTGCGGGTTCTATAAACACGGAAACCCATTTGGGGAAATTGTTCTACCAGAATCTCTAATGCCGAGATTGCTTGCTGCTGACTGATTGCAATTGGGCAACTGGCTGCACAATCCTGGATTTCAGAATTTCTGGGTGCAGCAAGATCAACATCAACAATTAGTAGGCGATCGCAATTTAGAATTAGACATTTATAACGATTTCGCGTCAGTACAGCTTGCCTTTGTCCCTCATAGAAAATCTCCTTCAGCACTGGTTCTGTTAGGACGCTATATTCGCCTTTATCCAGGGCATACCAGTCTCCAACTTTTTCATAATCAGAGATCAAAATTGGGCTAAGGTAAGCGATCGCGATCTTTTCCTGTCTGGATAGATGCCCTGCCCATTTTCTCAACTGCTGTCTATTATTCTGTTCAGGATTCGCTTGTAGAACTAGTTCCAGCAAATATTGCTGAACCTGTTCAGCTGGATTTTCTATGTTTCTCCTACCTGCCCAATAACAAAGTTTCTGATATAACTCCGAGTTGCCTTGGATAAATTGCTCGATAGAAGAACTTAAAATATTCATAGTTAAAACTTTTAGGGATATCGAAACCAGGCTGTTTTAGGTCGAAGTTCAAACAGTTGACCAACGTAACAGACTAAACAGCTAATTTCTTGGTACAAAAGCATTTCTTGAACTTCTGATAAGCACAAATCTTTGAAATTTGGCTGTAGTTGATTCAAGGCTTCCTGCCACTGCTCATTAGCATCAAAAAACTCATTAGAATTACCTTGCAAGGAAACAACTGAAATCTTAAACTGTTGCTGCCAAGAGTTCAGCTTGACTGTTAGCAAGTAACTATAAATATTATTTTCATAAATAGCCTGATATTCACTAAGAGAAAGAGGGAAATCGACTTGCCCCAGTACCCAAGAAGAAGGGGTAGCTGCGATGCGTTGGTTTGGAGATAGTGAGCCACTTTGATTGAGAAATAGCAGCGGTTCTAAATAAGTGCTGAATTGATTTGTTGATAGAAGACATCGCGCATCAGACTCTAAAAATGGGCGAAGTTTTTTAACCCAATTCGACCGCGCAGTAAGCCAGAGTTCCTCGTGCCGCCGAAGGTTAATCACGTCTGTTACGATCTGCTCGTACAAAGTCTCCAGATCCCGATCGAGTGTCTCCTCGTATTGGTTGGTCAACCGTTGATATGCAAATAAAATTTGGTGAATTGTTTGGAAATCGGACATTCTCTCCTTATT
>NZ_JBSLYH010000120.1:0-1738 GCF_055793305.1 Calyptranema fuscum S582 | reverse complement strand
TTGGGGTGCGTCGATTTGAAGGTCAGAACTCCCTCTGGGAAAAGGCTGTCAGACGAGCTCCCTACCGACTGGGTCAAATCGGAATAGTTGAAAACAGCACAAGAATCAGAGCTATCACAGAAAGGTTCTTAACAGACCCTACCGACTGGGTCAAATCGGAATAGTTGAAAACCCACACCCACACCTTTTTTTTCAGCTTCAACAAGGGCGAGCCCTACCGACTGGGTCAAATCGGAATAGTTGAAAACCTTCTATTAACTGCTCTTCAGCAGTTTTTAACCGCGCTGTCAGCCCCTACCGACTGGGTCAAATCGGAATAGTTGAAAACCTGATAGCTTCTGAACCGCCGCTGCTACACCTTCAGCATCATCGGCCCTACCGACTGGGTCAAATCGGAATAGTTGAAAACTTTGGAGGTTCTGCGAAGTCAAGGAAATTTAGACACAAACCCTACCGACTGGGTCAAATCGGAATAGTTGAAAACTGGTGATAGCCACAAACCTTTGCAACCACCTTCAAATGTTCTACCCTACCGACTGGGTCAAATCGGAATAGTTGAAAACTTGTAGCAAACGCCAGTAATTACACATTCAGGTGCGTCTGCCCTACCGACTGGGTCAAATCGGAATAGTTGAAAACAATGGGTTCCAGCGTCAAAGTCCAGTAAAATCAAGGCCCTACCGACTGGGTCAAATCGGAATAGTTGAAAACACTGATCTTCTGAATAAACCTGAACCGAGTGGGGAGTGAGCCCTACCGACTGGGTCAAATCGGAATAGTTGAAAACAGATCGCAATCAGGCAGTTGTTTGACCCATAGATCCCGATCTTCCCTACCGACTGGGTCAAATCGGAATAGTTGAAAACCCTTACATTGTGTCCTTCTTTCTTCTCATCATAAATCCCTACCGACTGGGTCAAATCGGAATAGTTGAAAACATTACGCGATAGCCGAAAGAGCGTTTCATGACTATACCCTACCGACTGGGTCAAATCGGAATAGTTGAAAACACCACTTCCAGCTTGTTCGGGCAATGACGCTCCAAAAACGCCCTACCGACTGGGTCAAATCGGAATAGTTGAAAACCTTACGGTACCATTCTGTCCACTATCTATGGAGAGAATCCCTACCGACTGGGTCAAATCGGAATAGTTGAAAACTGGTCTGGTCTTTCAGCATTTCAAGCGCAGAAATGGTTCCCTACCGACTGGGTCAAATCGGAATAGTTGAAAACTTTCCAATCCGCGGGGACTGGCGGTCAGTTCTGCAACTTTGATCCCTACCGACTGGGTCAAATCGGAATAGTTGAAAACTTTCCTGAGGTAGCAGTGCTTCTAAAGCATCAGTCGCCTGTTCCCCTACCGACTGGGTCAAATCGGAATAGTTGAAAACCAATTAGTTGATGCTCCTCCATTGTTGTTTTCCCGTCCCGTTACGCCCTACCGACTGGGTCACATCGGAATAGTTGAAAACTCAGAAACTGGATGAAGAGATCGACAGGATTAGTCTGCCCCTACCGACTGGGTCAAATCGGAATAGTTGAAAACTACAGCAAGAAGAACAGCCCAAGTAACAACAGTTACAAAAACCCTACCGACTGGGTCAAATCGGAATAGTTGAAAACTGGTCAAGCGGAAGCTGCAATCGTAATCACTGCCTCCGCCCTACCGACTGGGTCAAATCGGAATAGTTGAAAACCTGGCGTCATCCCTTCAATTTGAAAGGATATTTCAATTTT
>NZ_JBSLYH010000119.1:0-2318 GCF_055793305.1 Calyptranema fuscum S582 | reverse complement strand
CAGGAAAAGCATCTTGCCATTCTTCCTGTGTTTGAAGTTCTTCGATTTCCATCTCATGATTGTGTAACATGGCTTTATTAGAAGGGTAGAAAATGAAAGCATGAAGACCCTTAAAGCAAGGTATAAAATCCGCTCTGCTCGTTTTGAAGAATTAGCGTTGCTCGCTTCCATTGAATTAGCAGCCGCAAAGCTATTCCTTGGTACACCCTATTCATTTCTGGTCAATGCTGCTCCACTTCCCCTCGATTTGGTGCAGCAACGGTTTGAAGCAGGACAGGTTTGGGTTGCGGCTGATTCGCGTAATGGGGTCGTAGGATATGCCCTGACTCAAGAGGTGGATGCCACACTTTACCTCCAACAAATCGATGTTGACCCTGCACATGGGCGCAGAGGGATTGGATCTGCTTTGGTGAATACAGTCCTTGCTTGGGCAAAACGTCAAGGATATTCCGTCATGGCATTATCCACGTTTCGAGATATTCCCTGGAATGCACCTTTTTATTCAAAACTAGGGTTTCATGTTCTGGATGAATCTGAATTAACAGCAGGTTTTCAACACATTCGGTTGCAAGAGGCTGAAGCGGGATTGCCCATTGCTAATCGAGTCATCATGCAATGTGTGTTATCTAAAACAAATTGACAGAACCTTATCTCGCTAAAAATCTCTGTCTAATCTCTGAGCAATATCACGAATATCTCGTAGATATAATTTGATTTTTCCGAGTGTTTCGATAAACCAGAAAAAGAGCATAACCTGCACCACAATGATTATGAATGCGATTAATTCCATAGGGACCTCCTTAATCTTTCGTTCTGCAACTCAATCTGACACTGAAGGTGTAGTAAAGGTTTATCTCAGTTCTCGAAAAGAGTTTGTCCCATTTGCTCCGATCGCCCATTCTGAGAAAGCTGTTTATGAGTGGATGCATAACATCTTGATTCCTGAAAGCCAGGTAACAGTGGTAGAGCGAGACAGTAAGATTATAGGCATGATGGCATTGTCAACAACTAAGGGAACAGGATGGATTGATCAGCTTTATTTGCATCCTGATGCTGTTGGGCAGAAAATTGGAACCAAACTGATTGAACGCGCAAAAGTAGAACTGGGTTCTCCGATCCGGCTTTATACGTTTCAGGAGAATCAGGGGGCAATTCGATTCTACGAGCGACATGGATTCAAAGCTATTCAGTATCGTGATGGTTCTGAAAATGAAGAAAACTGTCCTGACATTTTGTATGAGTGGCGTGCGTAATTGAGCATCCCAGCTATGAATTCATTTTACAAATGGCTCCACCAGCGATCGCACTCGTTCTGCATCCCCTGAATCAACCAGGGGCGTACCGTGGGCTGGCACGATTATTGGATCATCCACCAAAGCTTCAAGAACAGTTTGAGCTACTGCCTGGACATTTGAGCAAAGTACCTTCAGATACACCCGATTTACCTTGAGTCCGAGCGCACTACCCGTTGACCAAAACAAAAACTTTGCCAACCAGTTGTCAGGCAAGAAGGTCCAATGACTTACGATTTCATCAAGATACACAACCGGACGTTCTCCCCGCTTCACAATCGCAATCGTGCCTCCTTTTTTCGTGCCAGGAACTTCTCGCAAGTTCACTTGGGGAACCGTGAGTTTTGCAAGCGGCAGGAAGGGTCGGAGTCCATCCTGATTAATTTGCTTTAGTGCAATCTCTGGAGCATAGGAGACAGCCGTCGGATAACGAGCCTGCCACGCTGTATGTCCTGAATCATGTCCCGCATGGGGCGCAATTAAAGCGGCTACATCTCCCTTTGCGTCGATCGCTGCAAAATCTGCGTCAGAGAGTCCAATGGGTGGACTAATGATGGCGAGACGATTGCCATTTAACGCAAAGGCAAACGCATTGGCTTTGTATCCATTCGCATCATATTCATAGACCCATACGTTGCTATTTTCAATTACTTCTTGCCAAACCATAGTTCCTCCAATGGTTTTAGAGATTTATGGCTAATCCAGTCGATACGATTTGAGGGTTGTTCCAGTGAACTGTCGAAACGGTTTACTGAGATGACTATTGCTGTTAAATCCACACATTAAGGCAATGTCTGCAATCGAGCGACCGCTCCGTTTCAACAACTGTTTTGCCCGCTCAATTCGTTGTTGCAGCAAATATTGGTAAGGACTGATTCCAGTTGCTTGCTTAAATTGACGACTAAAATAAAATTCACTCATGCCCAACAATGATGCTAAATCAGTCAGTTTAATCTCTTGATGAAGATGAGCATCGATGTAATCCAACACTTGTAACAACTGACGCTTAGGTAAACCACCCTCGTA
>NZ_JBSLYH010000118.1:0-2621 GCF_055793305.1 Calyptranema fuscum S582 | reverse complement strand
GGCTGAACCACTGTATCGTCAGGCTCTAGAGCTTTACAAGCAAGCTTTAGGAAAAGACCATTCAACAGTCGTGATGTGTCTCAACAACTTGGCAATAATATATCAGGAGAAAGGCAACTACGAAGCAGCAGAATCGCTGTATCAGCAGGAACTGGAATTGAAGCAACGTTTATTCGGAGAGGTGAGCCTTGATGTAGCGGTCAGCTTGGATAGTCTTGCGTTCCTCTATCAAGAACAGGGACGATATAAGGAAGCAGAATCTTTGTATCAAAAATCATTGGAATTGAGAAAACAGCTCTTGGGTGTAGACGATCTTGATGTAGCAATTAGCTTGGACAACTTGGCACAGCTATATCAAGAACAAAGCCTTTATGAGGAAGCAGAATCCCTGTATCAGGAAGCTTTACAGCTCAGGAAGAAAGTCTTAGGCGAACAGGATCTCGATGTAGCGGTTAGTCTTGACAATCTTGCGTTCCTCTATCAAGAGGAGGAGCGATACAAGGAAGCAGAATCTTTGTATCAAAAATCATTGGAATTGAGAAAACAACTCTTGGGTGTAGACGATCTTGATGTAGCAATTAGCTTGGACAACTTGGCACAGCTATATCAAGAACAAAGCCTTTATGAGGAAGCAGAACCCCTGTATCAGGAATCTTTACAGCTCAGGAAGAAAGTCTTAGGTGAACAGGATCTCGATGTAGCGGTTAATCTCAACAACTTTGCTTTACTCTACTATGAGCAAGGTCGTTACACAGAAGCAGTAGTGCTTTTAGAACAGGGGTTAAAAGTTTCAGAGGAAGTACTAGGTTCAGATGATCCTTACACTTTAACCATTCATGGAAACCTTGACAGGGTACGCGAAAGTCTACAGTGAGGATACCGCCTCAGATTTTAGTACACATATATCATTTGTCCTTTTGTAACACAACTGCTATGACTATAGAGGGTTTAGACTAACTTAGAGATAGGAAAAACTAAGTGATTGTGGTTATGAGCTGTATCGTTAATAGTTCTGCCTCCTCAGTTATAGGTCCGACTATAGGCACAGCAATCGGGACAGCAGTCGGGGAACAGGTAAGCGCTGACGCTGGTAGTCGGATTGTTCAGATTAGCCCAGCAATCAGTAGCAATATGCCTAAGCGCACTTATGGATATCAAACTTATGGATATCAAATAGGTAATGAGGCAATACCGCCTCGGATAGTTCGCCCATTAGGTGATCGTGTTATGAGACCTGGGCAAGACCGTAGTGCATTGCGGCCATATTACGCTTATTACAAACAAGTAGAAACTGGAAGGATTGCTCCAAGGGCTCTTGCAAAATTACAGAAATTAAATTCCCTAGCTGAGAGAAACTCTATCAGCATCGCAGATATCTCTCCCTAAATGTGTAGTGTATCGCTTCATTTGGCTGCCTAACCTCCGACTTGTGCTAAAAGTCTACAACTCCAATTGCCGCTCCTTCTGCTTGGTAATCCGCTGCTCCCTCTCCACCCAACAAACCCTACGCGCAACTCCATTCGCATACGCCCTGGCTCTGTCCCTCCCTTGCTCCCGGTGCTGCCGTGCCACCGGAGAACTCCCCGCCAATCATCCTCCTCACAATCTCTTGCTGGCTTAGCCCCTCCTCAAACGCCTGACGCCTCACCCACTCATCAAGCTTCACCGGATCGCCCATCCCGACTGTACCGTTCCCACAACTGCTGATAGCGTTTCGGTTCCGCCCCGCATCTTTCCCCGCTTGCGGTGATTCACCCTGCTGATCCGGCAACGACGGGAATGGCTGAGAGAATAGTCCATCCCGTTCCATCAATACCCGAATTGCATTGTTATCTCGCTCCGGCTCATAGCTGCCCTCACGATGCTTCTAGAGTCCCGGAACCGTGTATGCCTTGCCCAACCGGATCCCACTGAAGGCAGCGCCCTGCAGGCGATAGCTAATCCTACGTCCCTTCGTCAGAGTCAGCTACACCCGGACACTCACCACCCAGACGTTACAGCCGGTCGATCACCTATGGCAGCGTTCCCTGCCCCTGAACCACCCAATCCAGCATGGACTCGAGTTGCTCTCGCACACTGGGTTCGCCCGTCCGCTCCAACAACTACCGTTCTCCCGTTGTTGGAGGCCGTTTCTCCTGCTTCTAACTGGGACTCACCGCCGACAACTGATACGTCTTGCTCCAGCTGGCGAATCACCTGCTCACTGCAGCGATAATTCCAGGCATCGCTAACCGTTTTCTCGTCCGTCAGCCGAATCCGACTGGTCACCAGATGCACATGGTCATGATCCTGATCCGTGTGCCGGTAAACCAAATACTGGCAATTCTCAAACCCCAGACCCCTCAGGTAATCCTGAGCGATCGCCAGCAAAGAAGATACTACCCATCAGTGAGTGAAGGACGATCGAGGGTGTGTCTGTACATTAACTTCCAAGGCTTTGCGAACTTAGCTCCGTATAAAATAGGCGAGCAAAGTCAACATTATCTAGATCAGCTTCACTGTAGTGACCCATCCGAATCGCCAGTTGCTTGGCAGCTCCTCCTGGTGCTGGCACAGGTAGCACCTTAGCTTCTGGATGAAAGCGGGTGAACATTTCGTACTCAACTTCCACCCCCTCCATT
>NZ_JBSLYH010000117.1:0-2726 GCF_055793305.1 Calyptranema fuscum S582 | reverse complement strand
TAGTTATTAATATTCCTGGTTGCACACAATGAGCAAGTGCTAACCGTTGTATATAGCTAGTTAAGCTTTCTACAAGAGCAGTCCGTAAGCCCTGCGGCTCTAATGAATAGAGCGTACTACGCTCTGAAATTTTGATCGGCTGAGTATTGTAAGTTGGATAAACAATAAGGTTAGAAGCTTTCATTTTGTGATTTACATAGTTTTTCTAAAAGGTGGACAGTAAATTAATATTAGTCTCCTACAGTATTTTGGGCTAAGGACAAGCCTTCAACCCTAGTTGTTGAAGTGCTTCAATCCACGCTGTTCGAACCTCTTCTCGGCGGAAAATATGACGATCGCCCAATCTCTCCATAATCTGATTGGAACTTGGATAGATGCCTTGACCATGTATATCAAAGACAGCTTGTCGAACGCGTTCGCAAGTTTCTTCGACTACCTTAGTACCTCTCTCTTGGCAGTAGCTTAAGTACCTATTTGAAATTGCACTACATAGGTCTGGAGCAAATCTATAAAATACAGCCGGTGACATTCCAACCCGAGCAGCAATTTCCTGCAATGATGGGGGTGGATCTTCGTTGTCTTCTAATACTTGACTCAAGATTCGTCGTAGGTTCTCTGTGCGTTCAGTCCTTTTATGGTCGAGGTGACGTTGAGCGATCTCACGACATAGATCAGGAAAATACTTGTGTAAAGTGGCGCTGCAGCATCCAATGCGCTGTATAACTTCCTTAACTGAAGGCGGTGGATACTCGTGCTCAAGCACATTCTCTAGAATTCGGCTTGTATTCTCCAAGTCTAAACGTGGTGTTCTAAATGCTTTACGAGTATGAGAAGCCGGTGCATGGGAAGAATGATTACCTAAATTGTTCATCAATTGAGAATCAACAATTAGAAAGTCGAACAACTTTACACCAAGCCGTTGGCATACTTTTAACAGCACCTCAATTTGTGGCAATGTTTTTCCTGAACACCAGCTTTGAAGTGTAGGCTGGTTCATCCGCAAATAACGAGCAAAAGCAGCTACGCTACCAGCGCCTCTTTGCCATACGTAAGCGTTGAAAGATTCCTGAACTCGCTCTTTTGATAATTTGACTGATAGTTGTTTTTCGTTTCTAAGTAGATCGCTGATATTTTCACATACCCAAATCTCCCAATCCCGCTTCTCCTCCAAACAGTTGTTCGAGGACAAACCTATGGTGGACTTTTGACCTAACCATTGTCCACATCTTGAGCAATGTCCTAGTCTTGCTTGATAGTCTAATGGGTAGTTCTGTTTATGGCAGTGAGGACAGTACTCCTGAAGTTGATGATAATGGATAGGGCAAAAAGTGACTGCTTTGAATGACCAAATTAGTGGTTCATAGAGTAATTCTCCCTTTTCCCTCCACTCTTCAAAACATAAAGGACACCACATTTGAACCGAATGGGTGAGTCCTTTAGCCGGGAAAACTTCCTTCCAAAGAAGTAATGTAAGAGCCTTTAGGTTTTCCGTTAAAGTAGCTATTTCCAAAACTTGAACTAAATCAGATGCTGTAGTAGTAGTTCCTACTAAGGCTGCACTACGTTTGCCGAGCCAGTGCAACGCTTGAGTGTCTATATTTGCTTGCTCTACGAGAGATAACTTCTTCCGGATTAGTTGGCTGACCGTAACGCTGTGTGCCTCTGCTAGTCGCTTTGTATAGCTAGTAATACTCTCTATATAAGCGCTGTTAATAGCACAGGGTTCTAACTGGTAGAGGCAGCTACGAGGTGAAATGGTAGGTGGAGTTATGACTAAACGATTGAATCTCGTAAGATGTTCAAATTCGCTAACTTGCACAGTTTGTTCCCTCCTGGACTCCAACGGGATATCTTTCCGGATTAGGCATTCCTACAGTCTTTGGACGACCTCGCTTCCTGGTGCTTGCTTGCACAGGTTGCTCTTGAACTGGGTCTGCATTTGGTTGGGGTTGAACATTTTCAGATTGAGGTGAGGTTGGAACCGAACAAATTTCTAGCCCTAACTCTTGTCTTAATTGTTCAACTTGTCCTTCAATTTCTCGATGTTTATCTTCACCTTCCTTGATTTTCTTAAGAATGTTTAGACATTGAGCAACAGACAGGGCGCGCTTCTCTAAATGTTTTAGTGTCAATGTTTTGGCTCCCTCGCGGTAAACATCTGCTAATGTATTGTTGAACCAATTTTTCAAGATTCCTGCACACCCAAGAGATCGTTCGTACAGAAACGGACAATGTGGCAGTAAATCTGGTACTTGTTCTAAGGGCATCTCAAGGAGAAAGCTGTGAACAAGGCTTTGAAAAATTTGCCACTCCCATGTGGAATCGGCATGATAACGAGGAAGATGAATATATGCACTGCGGCGACTTAATTGGTCTCCTACATCATGGAGTGTTAGCAAGTCATAGGTACCAAATAATCCATGCACAGTTTTTGATCTGTTAGCAATAGACTTAATTGTTTCTGGCATTGTTGCTATTCTCTTGCCGCTGGAATACGCCAACATATGATGAGCTTCATCAAGACAAAAGAATTTAAGACGACGATATAGAAGCGCGTTCTCTAGTGCTAAACCTAATTCAGGTTCTACAATGTGCGGATCAATAATGAGAGCATCATTGTCATTTTTATTACGGCCAATTCCCTTAACGTTATACTTAATTTTGCAGTCAAGTAATTCTGCAGGATCTTCCAAGGCAATTAATGATCGTTTTAGATGTCCTTTAGG
>NZ_JBSLYH010000116.1:0-2973 GCF_055793305.1 Calyptranema fuscum S582 | reverse complement strand
CCCCTGGTGTGTCGATTGATTCTTAGACGATGTAAACCGAGGGTGGAGGTTTTGGCGATCGCCCCTGGTGTGTCGATTGATTCTTAGACGATGTAAACCGAGGGTGGGGGTTTTGGCGATCGCCCCTACTGCGTCGATTGATTCTTAGACGATGTAAACCAAGGGTGGGGCTGAATCACTAATACTGATGCTTAAAGTATCTACTTCAGCAAGTTTTCAATTATTTCGATTTAACCCAATTGGTAGGGCACCCGCTAACGATTCAAAAGGGCGATCGCAAAGAGCGATCGCCCCTGGTGTGTCGATTGATTCTTAGACAATGTAAACCAAGGGTGGGGCTGAATCACTAATACTGATTCTTGAAGTATCTACTTCAGCAAGTTTTCAACTATTTCGATTTGACCCAGTCGGTAGGGTCGCATTTGTACTCGAATTGGCGTTCGGCAGGTATGGAAAGTGTTTTCAACTATTCCGATTTGACCCAGTCGGTAGGGGTGATTGTCGAGATCGCTCAAAGCAACGGTCATGACGCTCGTGTTTTCAACTATTCCGATTTGACCCAGTCGGTAGGGGGCTTTGGCTTTGGTTGGTGCTGGTTTGGTCGGTTCTTTGGCTGGTTTTCAACTATTCCGATTTGACCCAGTCGGTAGGGATTCTATTCTGTAATTACTCAAATACAAGGAAGAAGTTTTCAACTATTCCGATTTGACCCAGTCGGTAGGGAATCTTGTTAACAATTGTGCTGACCCTAACCGCTCTTTTCGTTTTCAACTATTCCGATTTGACCCAGTCGGTAGGGCTCTCTGGGTTCACCTCTTCATTCAAACGGTGATTCATCTTTTCGTTTTCAACTATTCCGATTTGACCCAGTCGGTAGGGATGTCACCTCAGTTGTCAGACGGATGGCGCGGGCGAAAGAGGTTTTCAACTATTCCGATTTGACCCAGTCGGTAGGGTGCAGAAATCGTGGGTTACTACAGCCCTATCTGCGAGTTTTCAACTATTCCGATTTGACCCAGTCGGTAGGGAAGTTCCTTCCACCAACATTGACAATAGCCGAGGAAACGAGTTTTCAACTATTCCGATTTGACCCAGTCGGTAGGGTACTCTTTATACGTAAGCGTATGTGAAAGAGCCTTATTTACAGATGTTTTCAACTATTCCGATTTGACCCAGTCGGTAGGGTAGAAGCGATTGAAGAAATGGCTCTTGCGAAAGCAAGAAAGGTTTTCAACTATTCCGATTTGACCCAGTC
Organism: Calyptranema fuscum S582; assembly: GCF_055793305.1. Lineage (NCBI taxonomy): Bacteria > Bacillati > Cyanobacteriota > Cyanophyceae > Oculatellales > Oculatellaceae > Calyptranema > Calyptranema fuscum. The sequence goes on along the minus strand of NZ_JBSLYH010000116.1, from coordinate 1,718 downwards.
GGTAGGGCTTTGATTCCGCAGATGCGATCAAAGCTCGGAATGACGTTTTCAACTATTCCGATTTGACCCAGTCGGTAGGGAACTATTTCAACGACTATTGCTTGGTCTTGGTTTTGGTGGTTTTCAACTATTCCGATTTGACCCAGTCGGTAGGGCAGCTGTCCGTTCTTTGATCGTTGCTGTTCTGTTGGGTTTTCAACTATTCCGATTTGACCCAGTCGGTAGGGGTTTCCAGTTCAGATGAAGCCTCCAATTTAGTTTTCAATGTTTTCAACTATTCCGATTTGACCCAGTCGGTAGGGATTCATTACATCGGAGAAATCTCATGTCTGCAATCAAAACTTGTTTTCAACTATTCCGATTTGACCCAGTCGGTAGGGAAAAGTTTCTTGAAGCCATCAAAAGGCAAGGCAAGGCAAAGTTTTCAACTATTCCGATTTGACCCAGTCGGTAGGGATGGTGGTGATGGCGGCAATTTTTGTCGCCGCTGTGCTAAGGGTTTTCAACTATTCCGATTTGACCCAGTCGGTAGGGTGGACTGAAAATAGGTCAGTCACAACCAATCTAACTTAAAAGTTTTCAACTATTCCGATTTGACCCAGTCGGTAGGGCAGACCCGACAGCGGAATGGAGAAAGTGAATCTCAATATCTGGCGTTTTCAACTATTCCGATTTGACCCAGTCGGTAGGGGCGATCGCCTCTCTAATAATTCTCGCGATCGCCTACATCGGGTTTTCAACTATTCCGATTTGACCCAGTCGGTAGGGAGAAGAAAGAAGGACGCAATGTAAGCGTTACTCAAACAGCGTTTTCAACTATTCCGATTTGACCCAGTCGGTAGGGACCCGCGATTTAGCGTGGGAAGTGCTTCGGTCAACCCAAAAAAGTTTTCAACTATTCCGATTTGACCCAGTCGGTAGGGCGGACTTCAGACAATTGTGTTTTGTGCCGATGTGGAATTGAGTAAGGTTTTCAACTATTCCGATTTGACCCAGTCGGTAGGGTGAAACCGTTGAAAAGATATGTGTGGCGCTTCATGTTTTCAACTATTCCGATTTGACCCAGTCGGTAGGGATGACTATGATGATGCAGATGAAGATTTGGGGAATGATAAAGGTTTTCAACTATTCCGATTTGACCCAGTCGGTAGGGATGTTCGATTTCAGCTCGCTCGGAGACTTCAATCCTGAAGGTTTTCAACTATTCCGATTTGACCCAGTCGGTAGGGATTGAGACGATTAAACGGTTTTCCTCCCTTTTCCCTGAGGAAAGTTTTCAACTATTCCGATTTGACCCAGTCGGTAGGGGGGCTTGCCGTAATATCCTGCTTGTTGTCTGGTCTCGGGTTTTCAACTATTCCGATTTGACCCAGTCGGTAGGGTTCTTTCAAAATCTCCTTCGAGGATTTATCAGTAACCAAGGGTTTTCAACTATTCCGATTTGACCCAGTCGGTAGGGCTCGACAATGAGAACTCGCAAGAGCAATCGAACGAGGTTTTCAACTATTCCGATTTGACCCAGTCGGTAGGGCTTTAATGCTTTTCAACCTGATAGCTACGCAATAGGTTTTCAACTATTCCGATTTGACCCAGTCGGTAGGGCTCAAGCCTTGGTTAACACGGTGAGTCAAGCCAACCAAGTTTTCAACTATTCCGATTTGACCCAGTCGGTAGGGCTGTCCGTGAAGTCGAAAAAGTAGTTACGGTTGATCCATTTC
>NZ_JBSLYH010000115.1:0-3184 GCF_055793305.1 Calyptranema fuscum S582 | reverse complement strand
GCATGACCTCACCCCTGAAGTTTTTCGCAATGAGTCTCAGCGACTCCGCCAAGCGTTAGAGAAAACGCTTGAGCACATCCGTCAGGTTTCTGGTTATGAAGGCTTTCTGGCTCAACCCAATTTTGCAGACATTTGCCAAGCCATTCGTCCCGGCATCCCCTTGATTTATCTGATTCCTACTCCTGCGGGTAGCCTCGCACTTATTGTTAAGAGATCCCCCCCAGCCCCCCTTGAAAAAGGGGAGACCGGAGCCGTTGAGATCACTCCTCTGTGGATGGATGATCTCAATGAAATGCAACTGATTGATTTGCTAAATCAAACCTGGTTTAGTGCTTACAATCAATCCCAAAGCGATCGTCAGGGATGGCATGATGCGATTGAATCTGGCACTCGTCAACTCTGGGAACCGCTGATGGCACCCCTGATCGCCCATTTGAAAGAGCAAAGTTTTCAGCAAGCCACCTTGATTCCGACTGGCTACCTCAGCTTGTTGCCACTTCATGCTGCTTGGGTTAATGATCCAACCATGCCGACTGGCAAACGGTATGCCCTGGATGAGATGACGTTTACCTATGCTCCCAATGCGCGATCGATCAATGCTGCCGTCGAGATTGCGACACGCATTGGGGCAGATGCGATGTTGGCAATTGATAACCCTCTCAACGATCTACCCAACTCCAGTCGTGAAGTGGCAGCGGCTATTGCTACCTTTCCCCAACCTAAAGTTCTAAAGCATGAGCAAGCTACGGTAGCAACGGTGCTGGATGCTTTACCCCACTGCTCTATCCTCCATCTCTCCTGTCACGGCACTGCGAATCTGACTGAACCCCTGACCAGTGGACTGAGCATGAGTGATGGCTTGCTAACCCTGCGAGACTTACTCGATCTGAAGCTGGCGGATCATCAGCGAAGTGGCATTCGGTTGGCGATTTTGTCTGCTTGTGAAACGGGACTCAGCGGCATCGATAACGCCGATGAAGCCATCAGTCTGCCCACAGGGTTACTTCAAGCTGGGGTGGCGGGAGTGGTTGCGTCTCTCTGGTCGGTGTCTGATCTGAGTACGATGATGTTGCTGGTACGCTTCTATGACTATTGGCGAAACGAGACGTTGGAACCAGCGATCGCATTATGCAAGGCACAACAGTGGGTGAGGGATACAACAAGTCAGCAGAAAGCTCAGTACTTTAAGGCGAGTTATCCTGACCTATTTAAATCTCTCATACTGATTGAGCCAAACTACTTTGCCCATCCATTTTATTGGGCAGCATTTAGTTATACGGGGGTGTAGTTGCTGCAAGACAGGGAGGGGCGATCGCCAAAATAGGTTGAGCTGAGAACTTTATTCTCCGGAGAAGTGTCTATCCTTGGTGAATTCATCCTCAGTTGGTGTTTGCTCAGCTCGGTTTACTGATGCCTGAATGTGGAGTGGAATGGTATGGATGAGCAACGGTCACAGGCATACATAACACTGATTGAGCAATTGCTGGGTTGCCCACAGGGACAAGAAGCAGAGCTTTTGCAGGCACATAGAGAACTGATAGATGCGGAACTGCTGGCGGTGATGGGGCAATATGCCGACTGGCTAGAGAGCCAAGGGAACAGGGATGCCGGACGGTTGCGGGGCTTTGCGACGCAGTTGGCAGAGGCGTTGGGACTGGAGGTGACAACACCAACCGGGGCAGAAGCCGCACGTCAGTTTTTGTTAAAAACATTGCAATTGGTAGTAGATAGCCGAGGAAATCCGCAGCAGGTCTATCCAGTGTGGGCGCAGCAGCAAGCCCGATTTAATACAGACTTGTTAGCAGTGTTACCGACCGTTGCCGCACAGCTGTTAGAAGGAGATACAGAATGGCGAACATCCATGGCGGTTGTATTGGTCACGTTTGGCAATCTGATACAGCAATTTCCGTTGGGTAGCCGCTGGCTGAATCTGGAGTTGGGCATTGCGTTCTATCAGCAGTCGTTGCAGGTGATGACGCGCGAGGCGATGCCCGTCGAGTGGGCAATCTCGATGAATAATCTGGCACTTGCTTACTACTCCCGCATCCGAGGCGACCGGGCAGACAACATCGAGGCTGCGATCGACGCTTATCAGCAGTCGTTGCAGGTGATGACGCGCGAGGCGATGCCCGTCGAGTGGGCACAAGCGATGAATAATCTAGCAAACGCTTACTCTGACCGCATCCGAGGCGACCGGGCGGACAACATCGAGGCTGCGATCGACGCTTATCAGCAGTCGTTGCAGGTGATGACGCGCGAGGCGATGCCCGTTGAGTGGGCACAATCGATGAATAATCTGGCAATCGCTTACAAGAACCGCATCCGAGGCAACCAGGTGGACAACATCGAGGCTGCGATCGCGTCCTATCAGCAGGTGTTGCAGGTGATGACACGCGAGGCGATGCCCGTCGAGTGGGCACAATCGATGAATAATCTGGCAACCGCTTACAAGAACCGCATCCGAGGCGACCGGGCGGACAACATCGAGGCTGCGATTGCGTCCTATCAGCAGTCGTTGCAGGTGATGACGCGCGAGGCGATGCCCGTCGAGTGGGCAACATCGATGAATAATCTGGCAACCGCTTACTCTGACCGCATCCGAGGCGACCGGGCGGACAACATCGAGGACGCGATCAATGCCTATGAGCAATCGTTGCAGGTAAGAACCCGTGAGAACCTGCCCGTCGATTGGGCGCAAACGATGATGAATCTGGCGCTCGCTTACTCTGACCGCATTCAGGGCGACCAGGCGCAAAATATTGAGGACGCGATTAATGCCTATGAGCAGGCATTGCAGGTGAGGACACGGGATGCGATGCCCGTCGAGTGGGCGCGAACGATGATGAATCTGGCGCTCGCTTGCAAGAACCGCATTCGGGGCGACCGGGCGCAAAATATTGAGAAGGCGATCAATGCCTATCAAGCCAGCTTGGAAATCTTTACCCCAGAGCTACTTCCCAATGATTGCCGCAGATCAGCCCGCAATTTAGCTAATCTCTATAGCGATCAACAGCGTTGGCAAGAAGCTGTACCCATTTATCACATGGCTCTGGATGCTGCCGAAATGCTTTACCAAAGTGCAAACTTGCTGGACGGTAAAGCGGCTGAACTGGCAGAAACAGACGATTTGCCGCGTCGTGCTGCTTATGCTCTGGTGCGTGTGGGTAAGCTTCAACAAGCAGTT
>NZ_JBSLYH010000114.1:0-3640 GCF_055793305.1 Calyptranema fuscum S582 | reverse complement strand
TTAGATAAAATTCGCCAGGAAGTACTGCAAGCCGAAGGGCAGAAACAGAAGCAGCTAGAGCTTCGCATTCAGCAGTTAGAACAGCAGGTTGTTACAGATGAGCGCGATATAGAAGATGCTACTTCACGTTGTAGAGGATATAAGGAAGGACACATTTATATCGTCTCTAATATTGGTTCTTTCGGAAAGGAAGATATTTATAGAATATTCATGACTAGAAGTGGGAATGAAGATGAGTATGTTCGTGGCATGAATCCTTTGGTTCCATTTCCATTTGATATTCACTTCAAGATTCATGCAGAAGACCCTTCTGAGACCATTAGATGTTTACATCAACGGTTTCAAGATAGGCGTGTGAATTTAGATAATGAGAGAAGAGATTTCTTTCATGTGCCATTTGATGAGATTGAGCAAGCTGTAGAGGAGATTCGCCGTAAGGGTGGTATTAGAATCCTTGAGTTTACTCGACAACCTCAAAATTCTGAGTATTTCAGATCTTTGTTGTTAAAACGAAAAAGGTTACAGCAATAACGTCTTTTCAGGGATCGTGGCTACAGAGGTAAAACAACTCTAAATCCTATATTGTTCGCGGATTCATCTGCTTGTCCGTACCAGCGAGAAGCCGATCGACAACGGATAGGCTCATTGCGCCAGGAACCACCTCGCAGGACACGGTTATTATTTTCATTGTTATCTAGCCAAGCTACTTCTGACGTAGGTGCACCGTCGTAGTTGTCATGCCAATGGTCTAAGCACCATTCCCATACGTTTCCGTGCATTTCAAAGAGCCCGAACCGATTGGCGACTCGAAAGCTGCCAACAGGAGTAGCTTTCTCGCGCTTAATTCCTGTGGGTTCCGATCGATAGATAAAGGTTGCATCATAATTGGCGATGTCAGAGGTGAGAGTCTCACCAAAATGAAAGGGTGTTTGGGTTCCGGCTCGACAGGCATATTCCCATTCTGCTTCGCTCGCTAAGCGATAATTTTTACCTGTTTTTTGAGACAGACGATCGCAAAACTCGATCGCATCATACCAAGAGATTTCGACAACAGGTTGATTGGCAGCCCATTGGCGGGATGGGCGACGTTTGAGCTTACGAGTGATTTGTGGCAGAGCAGCGATCGCACTCCACTGTACATTCGTGATGGGGTACTTGCTCATGAGAAACGGTTTCATGGTAACTGAATGTTGGGGAGCCTCAGCAGCAAATCGCTTCGATTTGGCTTCTGGGGTGCCCATTAAAAAGGTGCCTTGTGGAATCAATACCATGTCTAGCTCAATTCCATTTTCCAGATCTTCAGCAAAATAGTCTGCTGTTTGCTGATACTGCTCTACAGGTTGACCAAACTCATTGACTGAGATGACCTTGAACTCAAAAGCCTGTGATCCAATAGGAAAAAGCTCAAGGAGCCGAGATTGTTGAGAGGCTGAGATCTGAAATTTCTCTTGCTCTTTACGTAGCTCAGCAATATCTACTAAGCACTTTTCACTCTGCAACTTCTGGGGGACAAAGGCGATCGGCAAGTTGCGATCGAATGCATTAGAGCCAATGAGAGGATGTTGTTTATGATCGGTTGCCCGTTTAACGTTGTCGCGCACATACTCAAATAATTCCCCGATGGTGATGATTCCGTTCTGATTGATATCAGCGGCTCCTCGCATTCCTTCCAAAAGGTAATGGGTAAACACTCCATGTCCGCCACCCCATCTAGCATCTTCAAGTGACACTTCATTGGCTTCTGCTGAGGTGAGTAGCGCTAATCCGCCTTTTGCTTGGCTGATTTCTTGAAGATATTGATTTAACAGGAATGAGTCATCAATCGCACTTCTTCGACCGATTCCCCCGCCGATTGCTGCACTATGACAAGCATCGACTAAAACGATGACCTTCTCTGCGTGCAAGTTTTCTTTGAGGGAAAGATCGATCTCTCGCATCGGCAAGGCAGTGCCAGCAATATCATCAGGATCGCTGTCATAACTGAGTAGGTAAACATTGCCCGGTCGATCGAAATCTGGAGCACCATGACAAGCAAAGTAAATAACGACAAGATCGTCACGGGCAGGCTTTTTCAAGAAGCTTCGTAGTGCTCTTGTAATATTGTGTGTAGTCGCCTCCTCGTTTGTTAATTTACAAATATGCTCTCGCTTAAACCCACCACCCGTAGGAGTCATCAGCACGTTGTAAAACTCTTCTGCATCGCGATCGGCATATCTGAGATTTAGTCGGCTGTGTTTGTAGCGTGAGATACCGGCAATGATTGCCCAGCGATCGCAGTTTTGGTACTGAGTATAGAGGTTTAGATCAACTGGCACTAGTTTTCTGGTGGAGAACTGATTGGACATTGAAGCTATTCTGAACTTGACTTATTCAAATTCATTCAAGCCCAGTTCTACAACATTTATAATACCCAGTTGTAAAGCCATCCTCAAGTTAAAAATCCGCTTGTGTTGTTCTTCCTATAGTGGAATCATCACGACTGCAAGGTACTGAAACAGAGCCTGAGGAAGGGTAATTGCTGGAAGACAATGGATGAGCCAGCCGACTCTTCGGCAATGCTATCAAGCTGTCGGATTACAATTTGTTTTTCAAGGTCGTTGCCTTTTGACAAGTTCTGACTTTAGGTAAGCGCTTAGGATCAATTACAAACCACCCGAAAACCAAGATATGAACCTCGAACGTTGGGAGAGTCGTGGCGACGATCGGCAGAACGACAGCCAGCTGGACCAAGGCTCCACGAACCGCCCCGCCTTACCCGATCAGCAGACAGCCCTTCTCGAGCACTTCCATCATTGGGTGCTCCATGATAAGTTCCGTGGAAGGAGTCCGCACACCACTCCAAGACATTACCGTGCATATCGTACAAGCCAAATGCATTTGGTGGAAAACTGCCAACTTCTGTTGTTTGTTGTCGCCAAATACCTGTAGGCTCTGAACGATATGCTAAAGTTCCCTTGTAGTTGGCTAAATCTGTTGTAATTGTCTCTCCGCAATAGAAAGGGGTCGTAGTTCCAGCACGACAAGCATATTTCCACTCCGCTTCACTTGGTAATCGATATTGCTTGCCTGTTCTTTGTGAGAGACGAGCGCAAAACTCTACCGCATCGTACCAAGAAATTTGTTCGACTGGACGAGAATCACCCTTAAATTCTGAGGGATCAGGAGTAAGATCTTGATTCACTTTTTGCAATCCTGCAACCACGCTCCATTGTGCCTGTGTTACTACAAACTTGCCCATAAAAAAAGGTTGAATGGTAACAAGGAGTTGGGGATCCTCAACACCACGCTCCAATTCTTGCTTTGGTGAACCCATGGTGAATGTTCCACCTGGAATTGCAACTAATTCTAATGTTATTTTATTGCCCAACTGTTCAACAAAGTATTCTGCTTGCCCTTTTTGATAAGTGATAGTCCACGCTTTTTCGTTTTCAAGTGTTCTAACAATCTCAACCCTTCGACCAAAAATTCCTGGCTTTTCAATTTTTTCCTCAACAGAATTCTTACTAAAAATCAGCTTAGGAGTCTGAAATTCAAATTTCTTCAACAATATATTCTGTGTAAATTCCTCCTGTCTGCGTTTCGCTTCCTCCTGCTTGCGCTGTTCCTCCCTGCACTGGTTTTGTTTTCGTTCCTGCTGTCG
>NZ_JBSLYH010000113.1:0-3664 GCF_055793305.1 Calyptranema fuscum S582 | reverse complement strand
GTTGGAGCACGGGTGGATCGCGGTGCGCCTGCCCTTTCTCAGCAAGACCTGGAGCAGTTCTGCCAGCGCTACGGTATCAGCGGCGGCTACATCAGCACCAGTGCTATGACGGGTGAGGGACTACCAGAACTGTTAGAGCGTCTCAAAGCCCAAATCCCTTGGGATGAGATGGCTACCACCGTTACCACTGTCACCTTTAAGCGCATCAAGGACTACGTGCTAGCACTCAAGGAACAGCCCGATCGCAAAAATGTGTTAGTCAGTCCAGCGGAGTTACGTACGTTACTTGAGACCTCGGAGGTTTCGGAAACCGATCAGGGCTGGACGTTCACCGATGCCGAAATGATGACCGCCGTGGGGCATCTGGAAAATCATGGCTATGTATGCATCTTGCGGAGTTCTGCGGGTGAGCGAGCCATCTTGCTTAATCCCGAGTTGCTGGTGGGTCTGGCAGCATCGATCGTCCTCCAGGCAGACAAACACCCTCGCGAACTGGGAGCCATCAATGAAGCGGAACTGCTAAAAGGCAACTACGCCTTTGATGAACTCAAGGGTCTAGAGTTATCCGAACAGCAGCTTTTGCTGGATGCTGCTGTGGTGCGCTTTCTCAATCACAGCATTTGCTTCCGCGAAACCCTGGACACCAACACCCTGCTGATCTTTCCGGCACTGATTAAGCAAAAGCGTCCCCTACAAGACGACACACCCTTCAGCGACGATATTTCCTATATCGTGCGCGGTCGAGTCGAAAACATCTACGCCACGCTGGTGGTCCTGCTCGGCTACACGCCCTCCTTTGTCCGGATCCATCACTGGCAAAACCAGGCGCAGTACGAAATGGAGTCCGGACAAATCTGCGGCTTTCGCATGCTTGCAGACCGCGAAGGCGAGATTGAACTGGTGCTCTACTACGATAATCAGATGCCCGCCAGCGGACGCACCGCTTTTCAAACCCTGTTTGAACAGTTCCTTTATCAACGCGAGGTCGAAGTCACCCGCTTTCCACCCGTTCTCTGTGAGAACCATCATCGCTTGGAGCGTGCCATTATTACCAAACGCAGCCGAGAGGGCAAGACCTTTGCCTTCTGTGAAGAGTGTGGCAGCAAAGTAGATCTTCCTAGCTTGCAATCATCCAGCATTGGCACCAGCGCCTCTAGCTGGCTACAACGAGAAGAAGAGATCGCCCGCCTGCGTAACACCTATGAAACACACCTTTCTAATGTAAAAGGCTACCGTCGTCAGTGGGCTTCTCCCCGCTGCTACCTGAGCTATGTGCCAGACCAAGAAAGCTGGGCGAAAACCCTCCAGCATGATTTGCGGGATGCAGGCATTTACTTAGTGAGCGATGCGGCGCAGGTTCAACCTGACGATTATGTATTGGTGCTGGATACCCCTGCCTATCAGAAGGCATGGCAACAATCTACGGCAGCACTGAAAGATGATCGCCCCCTAATTCAGTCACGCTTAGTCAACCAGAAGCGCCTAATTTCTCTTGTTCTAGAAAGCGAAACCACATCAGCAGCTCCTCATGATTTGCGTGGGTGCAAACCTGGCGACTTTTGCAATCCCTCCCACTATCCAGTGAGCTTATTCGATTTGGTGTTGAACCTATACGCCATCCCCTTTGACCATGCAGGTTTTGCGCCGTTGCGTGAAACTCTACATCGGCAATGGGAAAAGAACCTGAGTCAATTTGCCCCAGACCTCACACCAACAATGAAACCGCCCAAAATTTTTATCAGCTATGCTCGTGCCGATGAGCCGCATAAAGATAAGTTGTTAAGAATGCTAGGCGGGCTGAAGCGACGTGGAGTGATTGATACCTGGAATGATCGCTTGATTGAACCGGGTGAAGAATGGTATCCCGCCATTCAGCAGGCGATCAATACCTGTCACTTAGCCTTACTACTGGTAAGTGACGACTTTATCAATTCAGGCTTCATTTATGAGGAAGAAATGCCCCGTTTTTTGGAACGTCGCCAAGCAGGCGGCATGGGTATCATTCCCATCATTGTTCGTCCATGTTTGTGGAGCAGTGAACCTGTCCTCAAAGATCTGCAAGCCCTCCCCCGCGATGGCAAAGCCTTGATTACTTTTAATGAAGCAAATGGCGATCGCGACCAAGCTTGGACAGACATTGCCAAAGCGATTGAAGAATACGTTAAAGCCCTTTAATCCGATATGCCGCAGGTTGACAGGAATTAATTGAGGAGGTAGTACCGACAGTAAGGAAAGCCCAAAAGTCGAATGATTTTCGTGCGCTCTTCGGTGAGATTGCTCACCTGTTACGTGATCTCCAGCGTCACCAGATGAATCGTTGATTGAAGAGGTGTCGTTGGTTTTGAAGGAACAGTCTGTGTTTCAGCACTACCAATTTATTAGTGGTCGCACACTTCTAGGTCTGTCGAAACTCGATCGCTGTCAGTCGTTGCCTGCCAATACCTGGACATCAATGGAACACCTCTGGCATGTGGTGTTTGTCTCCCATCGGTGGGGCAGCCAAACCGATCCTGATCCAACAGGTTCACAGTTGGCAACCTTGCAAAAACTGGTGCAACAGATGGTCGAGGTGGCTGAGGTAATTTCGGATGAGCGGGTGGGGATTGAGGCGACGAGAGCGCGGCTGGCTCGCCTGCCTTCTCTCAATCAGCAGGGCACGTTGCAGGCAGCCCATCTGGTTTTTCGCAGTCTAGCAGCGGCAGAATCGATCCCGGATGCAGACGAGATCTGGAGCAATGGGCGCGGCAGCCCGGATGTGATTGGGTTCTGGTATGACTACTCTTGCTTACCCCAAGATCCAAGAACATCTGCTGAGGAGCAGGAGTTTGCCCAAACGTTGCAGGGCATTGGCGAGATGATTTTATCGCCACAGGTGAGCACGTTGGTGTTGCGGAAGGAGGGGGATGGCTATCTCAGTCGGGGCTGGTGTTTTGCGGAATCGATGATTGCCCAGTCAAAGAGTGACCCCTATATGCCCTTGGTGTTGCGCACAGATCGCTGGAATGAACCCATATCACTGTTTAATTCGGGTGCTTTTGCTGTGTATAAACCCTTGGTGGCACAGGCAATGGCTCTATGGGAAAACCCTGCCAGTACTATGAGTGCTTGGGAGTTGTTTAGCGCTGTGATTCAGACGACGGCTTTAGCCCTGTTGCTGAAATCTGAATCCGCGACCTCAGAGTTTGCGCTGGCGCTGAGCGACACCATGACTCCTGGGACGCAGGTACTAGCTCAGATTCAGCCCTGGTTAATGACGCTTCAGGAGGGGGAGCTTCTGGATCTGGCGCTGCCCCTGGCAGGCTTGTTACAGGATCAGGGGTTGGGCTGTCGGGAACCGCGAGATTATATTCTGGTGGCGTTGCTGTTGTTGAAGTCGCTCACTAGCGAGGATGCGGTGGGAGAGATGAGGCTCTGGCGGGAGGCGCTGGTACGGTTTACGGAGGGGTTGCCGTTGGAGGTGGTGCGGCAGGATGGGACATTGGTGTGGCAGATGTAGGTTGGGTAGAGCAAAGCGTAACCCAACAAGCAGAGTCTAGTTATCGAATGAGGGGGTTGGGTCGCGCAGGCTTGACCCAGCCTACGGCAAGAGGCTGTCGCATTCGGCTTGCAGTTCGCGGATTTTGTCCTGGCGTTTAGTTAAGCCAACCTGACGGTCTAACCGCAC
>NZ_JBSLYH010000112.1:0-3736 GCF_055793305.1 Calyptranema fuscum S582 | reverse complement strand
CTGGTTGACTGACAAAACTTGAAAAGGGGGGAGGCTTAGCCCTTGGTAAAAGGGCACTCGCAGATTAGTGTGAGAGTTACCACACAAACACAGCTAAACCATGCGAACCTCCCGTCTTTATAATCAGCTATGCGACCTGCTGGGTCAATCGACTGAATGGGCAGACCGACGCCATCTGCAAACCCTGGTTTGGATGGTGATTGGACTGATTTGTAGTGAATGCATCAGCCTGACAAAATGGGGCGTTTATGTGCAAAGTCGAGCCCAATTCGCCCAAAGCCATCAACGCCGTTTTAGTCGCTGGTTGCATAATAGCCGCATCCACGTCCAACGTGCCTACGGTCCGGTCATTGCGGCAGCATTAGCCCAATGGGGGGCGACTGAAATTACGTTGATTGAAGATACGACGATGTTGTGGGACGAGTTCTGCCTGATCCGACTATCAATTCAGTATCGGGGACGTGCCATTCCCTTGATTTGGCGGGTGCTACGCCATGGCAGTAGTAGTGTTGGCTTTGAGGTCTACCAACTGATGCTCAAACGAGCAGCACGATTGGTGCCCGCTGGGGTATCGGTGCGATTTCTTGCTGACCGAGGGTTTGCTGATACGAAATTGATGCAGTACTTACGCGAGCAATTGCACTGGCATTTTCGTATTCGCGTCAAAAGTAGCGCCTGGGTCTATCGCCCCCAGCGAGGCTGGATACAACTCAAGCAGTACCATTTGGCAGCAGGGGAGAGTGTTTTGCTGCAAGGGGTCAGCTTGACTAAAACGCGACCCCTTGCCAACGTCAACGTGGCACTCGCGCGTGACCCCATTTCACGTCAAATCTGGCTGGTTGTGAGTGATGAACCTGCATCGCTGCAAACGTTTCGGGAATACAGTGAACGCTTTCAAATCGAAGAAGAACTGCTTGATGAGAAGTCTAACGGGTTTCAACTGGAACGCTCTGAGATTCGCTCTGTTGCTGCCCTTTCCCGTCTTTGTTTGGTGCTGGCTGTAACCACACTACTGTTGAGTGTGCAGGGACAGGAAGTTGTCTCATCCGGCAAGCGGCGGTGGGTGGATGTGCATTGGCAGCGCGGCAACAGCTATTTTCGCATTGGTTGGAACTGGCTCAAGGGTTGTCTGCACCAAGACTGGCTACTGTTTCCCTCAATTAAGTTGCAAGGTGGACGCGATCCTGCTCCTGCGATTGCATCCAAGACACAAGCTCAACAGCAATCTAATCGAGAGTTTACAGTTCATTCTTACCGATTCATCACCTGAGATTTGTCAGTCAACCAGCCATTGCTTAGTACCGCTCCTCGTAGGCACTCCTCCGTCTGTAAACGTCCAAATATTCTGCCTTTGCTGAGGAGCGTAACTGATGTGGATGGGTTGATCGCTCCCATAGTAGTACAGCGAATCAAATGGAAATTGCTGCTCTAGAATCCAATCTATAAGGCGATCGCTCTCCAACCCCACGACCCGAAAATCACAGGCAGCACCGAGGCGATCGCAGTAATACTTGCCATTTCGGTTCTTCTCATGCGCCATGTGCTGGTCACGGATTGGATCGACCCGCCCATTCTTAATCCCCGTCTCTGGGTTTTTCTGAGCCAGGAACCGCTTCAAATCCTTTGAGCAGAACCCGTAGGTCAACTGAAACCGCTCCCTGCCGAAGTGAGCAATCACAGGGTCAAGGATGTGATGGCACAGAGCCTCCAATGCTGAGATTGTCTCTTCCAAGTTGTCAGGGTACGGGTCAATCTGATCCGCATAATTCTGGTAAGTTTGCGTGCAGGTGCAAAACTCCTCCAGCGTCAGGTATTGACCGATCTGCATCTCTTTCACAGTCTGAGCCATCTTGAAACTCCAGGCTCTTTATATCCATCACCACTGTATAACCCAACCCAATCCAGCAAACCCCAAGACGGAAAATTCTTCAAAGCTCGACATAGTCTGCATTCAACAGTGCTGTTTCTGTAGAGGTGAGATCCTTACCAGCATCCACCAGGCGAATTCGAGGATAGTCACTTAATTGTCGTGCGACCCCTTGCGGGTAACGCGAAGCGCGCGCTTCTGGGCTAGTATATCGAGTTCGACCTGACTCGGAACGAGTTGTCTCAACCTCTGGTAAACCCCAAACAACCAGCACTAGCTCAGACCAGAGATTTAAGGGTTCAGGTGCAACCAAATCGCCCGCTACCACAATGCGATCGATTGAGTAGTGATCCCGCAAAAACGTAGCCGTATCTCGCGCCAACTTCCAGGCATCTGCTTTGTGGTTAGGGTCAGAGGCTACCCTTCGTTGTGCCAGCAGAGCAGCGACCCAATCACGGGGATGAGCCAATTTGACGACCTCTGCCAATCCAAAGGTCATCATCAGCATTCCTGCCAATCCCTTGATGCCTTCTCGTCCACCAATGTCAGGTCGTCCGTTGACGAACTCAAACTTTGCTTCTGGACACCAGTAGACATAGTCGTCAAGAGCGATCGCCACTGGGTCTAACGCAACGGGAAATTTAAGCAGTGCTTTGCTCCAATCAACCCCTTCCCCCATTTGAGGCAATCGGCTAAGCCGAGGCGCATCTGCTGCCACTTCAAACCAGGTTTCTTCGAGGGGGTAATCCCAGTCATCTTTTGCCAGCCAAATCTTGCCAGGGAGGAAGGTCAAGCCCGAAACGCTGGAAACAATATATCGCCCAGCCGCATCGGTTGTTTGTCGCTGGTATACTTCATCAACGAGCCGCCATAATTCCATCTGGCGCTGAGCCGCATCCACGATCCACAGTTCTGGAACACCAGCCGCCTGATAAATCGGCTTCTTGACGGTGTAGGTGTACTTCTCACAACCCGGTTTGATGAACTCCACAATCACGTCCGCCGCTCCCTCCAGGTAATACTCATACAGCCGATTGCGCGGTTCACCCCGGAAAAACAGGACATCGGGCATGAACCCATGCTGCCCTAATCGATGGACAAACCCACCGCCCAACGACTGTCCCAATTTTTCATAACTCATCCCCAACCCAAACATTGCCATCCGTAAAGCTTGTCGCAGTTGAGAATAGGAAAATCGCCAATCGCCGTGATGGGGAGGATTCTCTGGCTGATAGTCAATGACCTCCGCCCACTGTTGTACTGTGGAAGCATCAAGCCCATCGGGACTGGCGAGCATTGGTGCGCCGAACGTGTGGGATAACGCTTGCCACCACAACTGTTCCGGAGCAAGGGCAGCGATCGCCTCTACACCCCACCCTCGAAGAATTTGGCTCAGTAATCGACGGTTGTGAACGAGGCTGTCTCCAACGATCAATTGCCCGTTTACCAATTCAATTTTGGAACCCGGTGACCAAGCGTGATAATCCTCCAGCAAGCTTGCAAACACGAAAATTGCCCCCAACGTCTAATTCATCTGAACTAACAAGCTCTTAATCCTACAGTCGTGCAAATTGAAATCTAATCTAAGCCTACTGAAAAATCTTGTCGTAATTCACGAATAGATTCTGCTCGAACCCCTTGTTTTAGCTTCGATCACTCACTATCCTCCTGATATTAGCGGCAAAACTTGTCCCTCTTGAAGGAACCCATTCGTTCCAGAAAATTGATTTGCTGCCTAAAACTGAATATGTAATTGTCATCGGCTGTTGCTTAGCAACGCTTTGCTTTCAGCAGCACAAATGGCTTTGCAAATGGATTATCTTCAAACCTACCTTTGCATCTGTAGCTTGGGCAGTTTTTTGCAGTTCC
>NZ_JBSLYH010000111.1:0-4418 GCF_055793305.1 Calyptranema fuscum S582 | reverse complement strand
TTTATACGGCAGGCTGATCACCTGCTTCACTATTTCTCTGAGAGTGGGGGTATCCATTGTTTGCCCTCAACCGTTTTGACATCTACAACCAACACATTCAACGGTAAGTCTTGCAGCACCAGTTCACCGATCGGCTCTCGAAATAGCTCGTCATACACGGTATCGGTTACCGCCAGATACAACTGTCGCTCTGGATCGACCCGCGCCAATAGAAGCTGATACAGCATATATTGACCAATGGCTTGCTCTAGCTCGGCAATGGGCGATTTGCCCCGCGGTTTTTTCTCACAGATCAAAGTGCCTTTTCAAGAAATCTTGAGCATCGGCGATCGCACCCTTTTCGGCATTACGGGTCAAGTTTAGCGTCGTAGCAATGTCCTCAGAGGAGGCTGCTAGGAAGGCCTCGACGGTTTTGAAGGTTTTACTGATTTTTTCAGCAAGGGGGCGATCGCACTGGTTGTTACGCACCAATACATTGGCAGACAGAAACGTTTTTGTTGCTGAATGCTTGAGTGCGGCTAGATCTGAGCGGCGTTCCAATTCACTGCGGAGTTGCTGGGCAAGTGCCTCAATATCTGGCTTCTCTAGATCCCACTGGGAATAGGGGTGATAAAGTTTCCCCTGGAGATCCGCAGCAATTTCCTCCTGGGCATCTTCTCGACACAAATAAATCAACGGACGACCTTTATAGTGCCCCATTGCTCCAATTTCCAAAAACACATTGGGGTTTTTATCACTAATATCCGCCAGGTAGCAATGACTGCGGGCAATGTGTGCTTCTACATTGGCAGAAATAGTCAGCCCCAACAGTTTGCTATCGGCACGAATAACTTCCCAGCCATAGGGTTTGTCCTCCAGCACCCATTTCAAGGCTTCTAGCAAAGGCTTAAACTTGTCATCAAACGGCATGGCGACAAAACAGCTAATATGCTCTGTCTGACTATCGTTTTGAGCCGCAATCTGTGCCCGTAGTTCCTGATCCTTGTCGTCGATCTGGAGCCTGAGTTTGGTGACTTGCCCCTCTAGCTTTTGAGCGCGATCGGTCTGGGTAATCATACGATCGATCACCCGGCTAAAGCTTTTGAAAATAACCTCCGCATTGCCAGCCGTCAACACCTGATTGATCAGCATGATGGAGTTGTTGTAGATCGCCATGCAAGCATCAATCTTGTCCTCTGATGGCGACATTTTGGCGAGTTGCTGCACAGTGGGATTATCCGCATTTAGGTACAGCGTCACCGGAACCGATCGCTCTCCCTGCAACACATCCTTAACCAGCTTCCGCACCTCTTCGGGCAGCGCAACGTTATCCCCTGCCTGCTGAAGTTTCTGCCGATTTTTGGCCGCCGCCGACAATACACTCAAGGCTGGAATTGACTCTGGCTTAAATCTTACTGCTTTAGCCACACTGCGGCGATCGGGCATCCCGCGTGTGAATTCCTGCTCCAATGAGCGAAACTCCTTCTGCTCCTCAGGGTTAAGTGCCTCAAAAATGACATTTGACTCGCCAATGTTGAGTTGCCGCAGCTTAATTTCGGGATGCAGCCTGCCATACCGCTCTAAAAAATCATCCTCAAACACCTGGCTGGCATCTACCACCAGCAAACCCCGCGCATCGCAGAGCATATAAAACTGTGTGGCACTGCCGCGCTCATCAAAATAGAGCAGATCGGTTCCCGATTGTCCCTGGCTTTTTGCGGCCTCAAAATAGGTGCTGAGGCTCATCGGGCCCTGGTTAGTTTCAAAGGGGATCAAATCAGCAACCGCACGGAAGAAGTTATCATCCCGCAGCGCCATGCCTTTCATGTGGTAGTGGTGCCAATCGCAAAGTTGTTGAAATCGGGTGGGGTCATTCTTAGAGAGCTGCGTCAGGTGTCTGATGACCTCATGCCCCAGTTGCTCTTTAATCTCCTTTTGAATTGCATCCTGCTGCACCGCATCGCGGGAAGCCGTCAAAGTCAGTGCTGGAGAGTCAATAATGCCCCGCACAAACTTTGCCCAGGATGGCAACATATCCCGGTTTGCCTCCATGACAAACATCCGGGACTGGTAGACATCCACAAAGCCGCTGGTATTTACATCGGGAATGCGATTATCGGATACATACAACACCCCATCGACCTTGTAAGGCTTACCCAGGTGAATCGGAATCGTAGACAGAGGATTATCGGGAAATCGCTTCGCCACAAACATCGCCATATCTAGCACTTCATCTCTGGGATTGTCGTAGTGCTTGTGCCAGGGCGCATTCACTGTGTTGGTTGGGCCCTCGTCGTCATTCAGGTAAATACTGACGGGCAAAAAGTCGGCATACTTGCGAATAGCTTTGCGGAGTTCCTCTACCAGCAACATATCTCGATACTGATCGTTGATGTAGAGCGTAACTGAAGACCCTGCATCTTTGCGTTCTCCAGGGTTGAGGTCGTAGGTCTTCTCCCCGCTACTTTCCCAAAGCCAGGGTGGACTATCGGGCTGCCAGGACAGGGTTTCCACCACTACGCGATCCGCGACGATAAACGCTGACAGTAACCCAATGCCAAATTGTCCGATCACTGTCACTTCCGCTTGTCGTCCCTTCTGCGTTAACTCTTGTCGGAAGGCATCGGTTCCACTACGCCCAATCGTCGAGAGGTAATCCTTTACCTCCTGCTCTGTCATCCCTGCCCCGTTGTCCGTAAAGCTGATCGTCGCCGCTTCGCGATCCACCTTGACTCGAATCACCCCTTCGGGTGCTCCTTCTCCCTGCAACTCTCGCCTGCGCTTCACTGAGTCATGGGCATTTTGCAGCATCTCCCGCACAAACACATCCGCTTCGGCATACAGGTTCTTCGCTAGTAGTTTGATCAACCCCTGCAAATCAATCTGAAACTCGCTGGGCTCAGGTGTATTGCCATTGGGCTGAGCACTGGCATTGGTTTGGGCTGGTTTTCTGGGCATAGAGGTAAGAAGATGGCTGGGTTTCTAAGTAAATACGCTTATGTATTAGGTTGCCCAGGATTCTAACAAAACTTCTAAGTTTTCAGCCAATAAAGCAATTTGCTATTCACCCTACAGCTAGCGTTAATAAAGCTGAAATAACCTTCTTTAACACAATTCTTAGGAAATTTGCCAGAATAATACTGATTTGCCGTCAACAGAAATCCACCTATGCCTAAAAGAGTCTTCTTCAGCTTTCACTATCAACGTGATATCTGGCGGATTAATGTTCTTCGTAACTGCTTTATTTCAAAAGTTTCTAATTATGAAGATAGCTCCTTATGGCAAAAAGAGAAAGATGAGAAAAAAATAAAGCGTCTTATTGATAATGCCTTAGCAAATTCAGCAGTTACTGTAGTTTTAATTGGTTCTGAAACAGCTCAACGTCGATGGGTTAAATACGAAATTCAAAAAAGCTTAGAGCTTCGTAATGGAATGCTAGGAATACATATTAATAATGTTCGAGATCCAAAAGGAGAAATTGATTTAAAGGGGATGAATCCTTTTGAGGATTTCACCATCGAACAGTTTAATCAAGACATTTATATGTCAAAGCCGCTAATTAAAACGCTAAAAATGTTCCCAGTATACGACTGGCTTGATGACGATGGATACACTAACCTTGGTAAGTGGATTGAAGAAGCTGCAAGAACTGCAGGTAAGTAATTTAGAACTGCATTTTTAGAGATAAGGCTTAGTTAGCCGATCTCCTGCTCTTAAATTACGGAAATGTGATTGATCTACTTCAATGGTAAAGTTGATATTGATGCATTAGTAAAGCTTTCAGATGAGCAAAGTTCTCTCTTGCAAAGCCTTTATAAAGAATTTTTTATGGTGACGACGACTATCCTAAGCTATAGGATGTGAGCCTTTCTCATTAATGTATTCAGATTTGTCTGTTCATCTTGTGTAAGCAACGCTAGAGTAAGCCAAGGATGTGAAGTACAAAATAGGTGCTGTGGGAGGGAAAATTGACGTACTTGTATCAGTTAGTCTTTCTTGGTGATCCACCTGCGGATCAGATTACTGAGTTAGAGCAAACCATTGCAGACATGGTGCAAGCCTTTGGCTTAAAGCTTGGGCACGATGTCGCTTGGGTAATTAACCCTCAAGATTTGCAACTGCAACAGAAGATATCTACCTCTGCCATATTTTTTGGGGGACAGGACGCTTCACAGAATCACCTGAAAACTCTATTGGATAAAAATATCCCCATTATTCCTATAGTTTCTGATAAGACAAGGGTGCAGGATGAAATTCCTGTAGTTCTTCGATCGCTCAATTGCTTGTCATATCAAGATGGATCTCAAAGGATTGCAACAGCCCTGCTGGAGTGTGCTGGGCTACTGCCACGCCAACGTCGGGTCTTTGTAAGCTATCGAAGAAATGAAGCCTCACAAGCGGCATTACAGCTATTTGATCAGCTTTCTGCCAGATTGTTT
>NZ_JBSLYH010000110.1:0-4660 GCF_055793305.1 Calyptranema fuscum S582 | reverse complement strand
ACAGAATTCATGGTTACAAGACTAGTAACTTGGCTGTAACCATTACCAGGAGAGTAGTTGGGACTAATCCGTTCTCTTTTAGCACCCTATTGTCGTGACATTAGCTTCCCCTGAGTGTGACTTCAATATTGTAGGTGATCGACCTGTAACCTTCTGTAACCACTTCTAGATGAGGCTTTTGAACAGTTTGGGTATCTAATTCTTCCCCTGAACGTGACAACAAGCCCCTCTGCTGGTGACTTAAGCAAACATGAGGGAAGAGGCGAACAACTTGGTTACAGGCTTATTTAGCGTAAGGAAGTATTGCTAGACACTAAATATAGGATTAGTGCAGATTAACTATGTCAATACTGGTGTAGTACCAAGAAGTAACCACTAGATATAGGCATCGTTACTCTGGCTTTGGATGTCACTGTAACCTAACAGGTAACTTTGCTGTAACTATTATCCTATGAGCTTCTTAGCCATTTTTTCGATGGTTACACATCCCCTGGTTATGACATTAGCTTCCCCTAGTCGTGACATTCGATCGAGTCTCAAGTCACTGTAGCTGTAACCCTGCTGTAACCCCTGCTGGGTCTGTGTTTGAGATCATTTTGGTTACAAATCCCAGAAAGTAACCCCCTTTAGCAGGGACTTTAATTTCCCCTACTTCTGACTTTGCTATCCCCTGCTAGAGACTTTAGATACCCCTACTCATGACTTAAGATTTTTCAATGGCTCACCCATCAAAGGTTTTCAAGATCGTTACAAGCCTGATTAGATTAATTAGATCGATCACGGTGTAACCACATGGTTGGGCAAACTGAGGGGCTACGCTTTAAACGCGAAAAATTAATTGTTTCTCGTAGGTATGAGCTTGAAGTGTCAGCCTACGTTTGAAACCAATGTCAAAAGCGATCGCAATTCGATTCCTTTTGGCATCCATAGCCCAGGAGAAAATCCCATGACTTAAGAAGCCTCTCAGAACTGCAAAAGCCCCAACTGCTGACACAGATGGAGCTTTTAAGTTCAAACGTTACTTTCATCGCAATAGAGCGTAGTGATCCTAACTAGATACTTTGGCGAGTGACAGTTAGATCCCTAGTTTTGCTGTGCCCATTTTAAGCAAATTCCTTCAGGTGTTGCAAGCCAAGAGCTTCTGCACCCAAGTCTGCCTAAATTACGGCACAACGCTCTATTCCCTATTGCTTAATCAGGTAATTGGTCAGCCTACGTCGAACTGCCAATTGCCCAAGTTTTGTTTGGCTATTTGGAACAAAGCGTTTCATGGTAATCCACAAAAATTGGTTCTTCTTTGATACAGTTGGAGGTGTTGCATGAGCAAACCTCGTCGAGTAGAGCCGTTGCCCAGTGATGAATTAGGCAAGCGGCTGTATCAAACCTTCCCCTATCTTTGGAAGGCGATCGTCAAAACTAACGAGCCAGATAGCAGTTGGAAAACCTTAAATGACTATCCACTGCGTCCAAGGGAACTTTGGCGGTTCTGGCAGGATGCGGCTCAGGTTGTCGGGGTACGATTTGATTCGCTAACCCGCTACGCCATGATTGACTTAGATGTGAAGGGAGCCTATCACCCCAAACAGGATGCCCAAGCATTGTCTGTCATTCGAGCCGCATTAGAAACAATTGGAATCGCCCGAACGTTCCTGATCCAATCCAGTTCAAGTGGTGGACTGCATCTCTGGCTTCCCTTTCCAGAACAAATGCCCACTTTTGGGTTAGCAACTGCAATCCGACAATGTCTGGAAGCCCAGGGTCTAACGGTTGAGCAAGGACAGTTAGAGATCTTCCCCAACTGCAAAGCCTATGCGCGGGAAGGTGAGTTTACCGAGTATCAGGGGCATCGGCTTCCCCTACAACCCGCAACAGGTTCCCAGCTTCTGGATGATGACATCAATCCAATGGTTGGTGGATTGGAGCGTTTTTTTGAAATCTGGGATCACTGTGCGGCTGGGCAGGACACCGATCAGTTACGGCAGGCGATCGCCCAAGCTCAAAAGAATTGGAGAAAGCGATCGGCACGCCGAGATTCCGCTGTTGTGGAAGCATGGCGTACTGCCCTGGAGTTTGAAATCAGTGAAGGATGGACTGACCACGGACAAACGAATCACCTTCTGAAGCAGATTGCCTGCTATGGAGTCGTGTTTCAGCGGCTAGAGGGTGAACACTTGATTGAGTACGTCCAGCGTACTGCAACCAACAGTGCTGGCTATGCTCAATGGTGTCGTCACCAGCACGAGATTGAACTCCGTTGTCGGGTATGGGCACGAGCAGCAGAGGGGTATTACTGGCCGCTTGGAACAGAGGCTACACGCCAGGGCAATATTCACCAAGAAGAGGGGAATGGCGCGGTTTCGTCAGGCAATCTCGTCAATCAAGCGCGCGCTGAAGATGCTCAAGCCCGAATTACCCATGCATTGAATCATTTGAAAGAAGCAGGAGAATTGGCTCTATACAAGACAAAAACAGCCCTTGAGAATGCCATCATTAAACTTGCTAAATGTAGTAAGCAGACCACTCGCAAATATCTGCACCTCTGGTATCCCGAAGGGAGTGACCTGGTGCAAGAGGTGTGTACTAACCATACTGAAGCAGTTTTAGCCTCATCAGCATCGGCTCAAGTAGAACCTCAAAAATCGCTAGAACCCTTATCCAATCAGGAAGTACATACTAAGCCCTATATGAAGGGTTTAGCGCCTGCGGCTGATTCTGGTTTGACTCCTTCTCATATTTTGTCTTCCAGGGGGGGTACGGGGGGGTTATTCACAGCCCAAGCATGTGAAATGACTGGGGAGTTGTCTTTGCAAAACGTTCCTGTAGAAACTGCTCTGCCTGATTTAGGAAGAAGCAACCTAGAAAAAGCTCCTAAACCCTCTTTCCCTTCAACAGTGCATCCAAACCCCCCTTCTTCTCCCCCGCTGCATCCTCGTCCAAATTTGAAGCCAGCAACTCCAAAAAACAAACCTGCCTCAGCAGTGCCTATACCAAAGCAGCAAGATGACTTGAGATACCAGTTTGGTCAATTGGTAAACCAAATGGGCTGGTCATTAGATCAGGTAAAAGCATTTATTGGACAAGCGATCGGCAAGACTCTGCAAAATCTGGTGGAAGATGATTGGCTCTTGCTGGTTTACCAGATACAAAACCTTATATCAGCACCGCACGATCGTCCTTCCGATGACGTGGGGACTGGCTGAATATGAACCTCCAAGCACCTGCTTGTTTAACGGGCACCTGGATTTTTGATGACGAGCAAATTCTAAGCCCTAAAGCCTTATGATGAGAGCCGTTGTTGAATCTTCTTATTCCGTTGAATCGCATCATTCAGCTACTACAAGTTCAAGATCAACAGATCGTTGATGCCATCCTGACGGAGGTGACTGACAAGCACCTTGAGGATGCCAAGACATTTTGGGAGCCAATCTTGGTAGGAAGCGGTCAAGACGATGAGTACTGGAACTGGGTGGGTAAGAGCCGTCGATCGAAGTTGCTCCTAGGTGATGAGTTGTACGCGATCGAGTGCGAGGGTATCACTCAAGGGCTGATGATGCTCGATGTCTTAAAGAAACGCTGTCAGATTGAATCTCAGTTGCGACGACGGTTGGTATACATTAGTGCTTTGGCAACCGCCCCTTGGAATCGACCCCTCATCACGAACCCTCCGACTTATAAAGGTGTCGGGGGCAATCTGGTAGATTTTGCGATCGCCCGCAGCCATGAACTGGGTTATCAAGGCAGAATAGGATTACATGCGCTTCCAGGTGCGCTAGGATTTTACAGAAAGCTGCGAGTTGGACTGCTTAATTGCGGTCCTGACCCTGAAGAACCTGATAACCTCGTTTACTTCGAGACTTTGAGGATAGACGACCTATGACTCAATCGATCCCTGCCCAGTCAAAAGCCATCTCTGACAAAGCAGCTCGTCATCAACGTCTGCTAGAGCTGGTTGAAGCAGAGGACGCTGCCAATGGCGAAGTGGGTTGTGGACGGGATGTGGGAAAGGGGCTTTCAGGATATCTCATTACTCGCGGGGTTGCTCTTGACGATGAGAAACTGAAGAGCTTGTTGCGAGAGCACTTAGGGCACATTCTGATGGAGCCGGACTTTGATTCCATTACAACCCAGATTCAACGTCGGCTTGAATCTTTGGTTGTGCAATCCCTAGACAGTTCTTCGAGTTCTGCATCTTTACTAGATTCAACAAATGTCCCAGAGCATATTTCAACAGCGCAACTCAGAGAACTATTTCAATCACAAATTGCTGATTTTTTCTCTGAAGATACCTTAGAACAACTGATTCAGTGGAGCCATCGGATTATTCATAAAGCAGTACTTCAACCCCGACATACATGGTCTAAGCCGATATGGGTTCTACGAAGTGAAACACAGATTTACATCGTTCAGGAAACTGGAATTGAAGAGGCGATCGCTAAAGTCAAATCTCAACATCCTCAAGAAACAGGAGAATTTGAAGTCATCACAGTCGGAGGCGTTCTGGCACCTGACCAAGTGATATCTCTGGATATAGCCCTTTTGTGAAGTTCTTTTCTCGTATTTTACGATTATGAATATTAAAGATTTATTACTCCTGAATCCAGAGAGTCTTCTTTTAATCCGTGAAAATTTAGATGACCTTAAACCAGAGGAGCAGCAGTCC
>NZ_JBSLYH010000109.1:0-4678 GCF_055793305.1 Calyptranema fuscum S582 | reverse complement strand
AGGACAGAGCGAAGAGTGGAACGGGGGCAGTCAAGCTTTAATCTAACTGGCGTGGATCAGTTTTGGGAGGATGCCAGCCTGCTTGCACCCACAGGGCGCGGGCTTCCTGGATGGGGCGTTCTCCCTGGTAGCGATCGTCGTTCATATCCAGGCGATCGCAGGTAGCACGACCAATGGCAGTGATGCCGAGAATGCGGGTGCCATCGGCTGTCCAGATAAAGTGATCTGACCAGGGCTGCTGCCGGGGATGGAAGAGGGGTTGCATTGCCAGGGTGGCGCGATCGATGCCCACAATAAAGTTATAGCGGCGCTGGTTACAGCGACTACAAGCCAGTGCCAGATTCTCCAGATCATCGGAGCCACCCAGAGAGCGGGGCAGGATGTGGTCAATGGTAAAGCGAGCGGTGCTGATTTTTTCGGGGGAGTGGCAGTATTCACATAACCCATTTGCCCGTTGGCGGATCTGTTGTTTTGCCGCCGGGGTGATGGTCATTGCTGCGCCACCAGTAAGGAATTGAGGTAGGTAAACAGGCGATCGAGTTCCGTAATGGCAGTGAGTTCTGTTTCTTCTTCGGGGTTAAGCGCTCCCAGCTTGTTTTTTTCTAACAGTGTTTCCAACTGGGACTGCAACTCATCGGTAAATTTGAACAGTCGCAGGTTATCCACCTTTTCGACGGTGATGCCTCTTTCCAGGAGGGATTGGGGACTAATCGTGACCTGAATCATGGTGTTTTGGCTCTCATGGGATGACCTGGTTTGATCCTAGTTGATTGCCTTTGAACTAACTTCCCAGCCCAAAATGCTTTTGTAAAAACTCCTGTACATCAGCGATCGCGCCCTTTTCGGCATTGCGGGTCAAGTTTAGCGTCGTGGCAATGTCTTCGGAGGAAGCTGCCAGGAATGCCTCGACGGTTTTGTAGGTTTTACTGATTTTTTCAGCCAGGGGGCGATCGCACTGGTTGTTACGCGCTAATACATTGGCAGACAGGAACGTTTTTGTTGCTGAATGTTTGAGTGAGTCTAGATCTGGGCGGCGTTCCAATTCACTGCGGAGTTGCTGGGCAAGCGCCTCAATATCTGGCTTCTCCAGATCCCACTGAGAATAGGGGTGATAAAGATTCCCCTGGAGATCGGCAGCAATTTCCTCCTGGGCATCTTCTCGGCACAAATAAATCAACGGACGACCTTTGTAATGTCCCATCGCCCCAATCTCCAAGAACACATTGGGGTTCTTATCACTAATATCCGCTAGATAGCAATGACTACGGGCGATATGTGCCTCAACATTGGCAGAAATGGTTAGTCCCAACAGTTTGCTATCGGCCCGAATGACTTCCCACCCATAGGGTTTGTCTTCCAGCACCATCTTTAAGGCTTCCAGCAAGGGCTTAAACTTGTCATCGAATGGCATGGCGACGAAACAACTAATATGCTCTGTCTGACTATCGTTTTGAGCGGCGACCTGTGCCCGTAGTTCCTGATCCTTCTCATCGATCTGGAGCCTGAGTTTGGTGACTTGCCCCTCTAGCTTTTGAGCGCGATCGGTCTGGGTAATCATGCGATCGATCACCCGGCTAAAGCTTTTGAAAATAACCTCCGCATTGCCAGCCGTCAAAACTTGATTAATCAGCATGATGGAGTTGTTGTAGATCGCCATGCAAGCATCAATCTTGTCCTCTGACGGCAGCATTTTGGCGAGTTGCTGCACGGTGGGATTATCCGCATTCAAGTACAGCGTCACCGGAACCGATCTCTCTCCCTGCAACACATCCTTGACCAGCTTCCGCACTTCTTCAGGGATCATGACGTTATCCCCTGCCTGCTGAAGTTTCTGCCGACTCTTGGCAGCCGCCGACAATACACTCAATGCCGGGATTGACTCTGGCTTGAACCGTACTGCTTTGGCAATACTGCGGCGATCGGGCATTCCCCGTGTAAATTCCTGCTCCAGTTGGCGAAAGTCCTTCTGTTCCTCAGAGTTAAGCGCCTCAAAAATGACATTCGACTCGCCAATGTTGAGTTGCCGCAGCTTAATTTCAGGATGCAGCCTGCCATACCGCTCTAAAAAGTCATCCTCAAACACTTGGCTGGCATCCACCACCAGCAAGCCCCGCGCATCGCAGAGCATATAAAACTGAGTGGCACTGCCTCGCTCATCAAAGTAGAGCAGATCGGTTTCGGATTGTCCCTGGCTTTTTGCTGCCTCAAAATAGGTGCTGAGGCTCATCGGCCCCTGATTGGTTTCAAAGGGAATCAAATCGGCAACCGCCCGGAAGAAGTTATCATCCCGCAGTGCCATCCCTTTCATGTGGTAATGGTGCCAATCGCAGAGTTGCTGAAATCGGGTAGGGTCATCCTTGGAAAGCTGCGTCAGGTGTCTGATGACCTCATGCCCCAATTGCTCCTTAATCTCCTTCTGAATCGCATCCTGCTGCACTGCATCACGGGAAGCCGTCAAAGTCAGTGCTGGAGAGTCAATAATGCCCCGCACGAACTTCGCCCAGGAGGGTAGCATATCCCGGTTTGCCTCCATGACAAACATGCGGGACTGATAAATATCGACAAAACCGCTGGTATTCACATCGGGAATGCGATTATCCGAGACATACAGCACGCCATCCACCTTATAGGGCTGGCTTAGGTGAATCGGAATCGTAGAAAGCGGGTTATCAGGAAATCGCTTCGCCACAAACATCGCCATTTCCAGCACTTCCTCTTTAGGATTGTCATAGTGCTTATGCCAAGGGGCATTGACGGTATTCGCTGGTCCATCGTCGTCATTCAGGTAAATGCTAACGGGTAAAAAGTCGGCATACTTGCGGATGGCTTTGCGGAGTTCCTCCACCAACAACATATCCCGATACTTGTCGTTGATGTAGAGCGTCACCGTAGACCCTGCATCCTTCCGTTCTCCAGGATTCAGGTCATAGGTCTTCTCACCGCTACTTTCCCAAAGCCAGGGCGGATTATTGGGTTGCCAGGACAGGGTTTCCACCACCACGCGATCGGCCACGATAAACGCCGACAGTAACCCAATCCCAAATTGCCCGATTACCGTTACTTCGGCTTGCCGTCCCTTATGCACCAGGTCTTGACGGAAGGCATCGGTGCCACTACGTCCGATCGTCGAGAGGTAATCTTTCACCTCCTGCTTTGTCATCCCCGCCCCGTTATCGGTAAAGCTGATCGTCGCTGCTTCCCGATCGATCCTTACCCGGATCACCCCTTCCGGTGCCCCTTCCCCCTGCAACTCTCGCCTGCGCTTCACTGAGTCATGGGCATTTTGCAGCATCTCCCGCACAAACACATCAGCTTCGGCATACAAGTTCTTCGCCAGCAGTTTAATCAGTCCCTGCAAGTCAATCTGAAATTCACTGGGCTCGGCTGCATTACCGTTGGGCTGGTCACTGGAATTGGGTTGGGCTGGTTTTCTGGGCATAGGGGTAGGAGGAAGGCTGAGTTTCTAAGCAAATACTCTTATGTGTTAGTTTGCCCAGAATGCTAACAAATCTTCTGAGTTTTCAGTCGATAAAGGAATTCAGTAGTCACCCTACGACTAGCGTTGATAAAGCTCAAACACCCTTCTTTAACGCAAGCCTTAGAAAATTTGCCAAAATAATATTCGTGTGCTGCAAATAGGAAATCCACCTATGGCTAGGAGCGTCTTTTTCAGCTTTCACTATCAACGTGACATTTGGCGGGTCAATGTAGTCCGCAACCACTTCCTGACGCGAGGTGGTTACAATTCGGCTGGCTACTGGGATCACTCTCTTTGGGAAGAAGTCAAGCGAGATGGTGACTTGGCACTTAAAAGACTAATTAACAAGGGGCTAGAGAGTACAACCGTAACCGTTGTTTTGATTGGTGCTGAAACTTCCCAACGTCGATGGGTCAATTACGAGATTGAGAAAAGCCTTGATCGTGGCAACGGTTTGCTCGGAATCTACATCCACAATATTCAATGTGCTGTAGCCAGACAAACTGATGTTAAGGGTAGAAATCCCTTCGATAACTACACAATCAAAAAGCCAAGCCTCTTCTCTTATATGGCAGATGTTCAGGTGCCCATGTCTACTCTTTATCCGACCTATGATTGGGTTTATGAAGATGGATACAATAACTTTAATAAGTGGGTCGAGGATGCAGCAAGAGCTGCAGGTAAGTAAAAAGGATGTGAATTACAAAACAGGTGCTGTAGGAGGGGGAATTGGCATACTTGTATCAGTTGGTCGTTCTTGGTGATCCACCTGCAGATCAGATTACTGAGCTAAAGCGAATTATTGCAGAGCTGGTGAAAGCCTTTGGCTTAAAGCTTGGGCACGATGTCGCATGGGTAAATAACACCCAAGATTTGCAACTACAACAGAAGATATCTACCTCTGCCATATTTTTTGGGGGGCAGGATGCTTCACAGAATCACCTGAAAACTCTATTGGATAAAAATATTCCCATTATTCCTGTAGTTTCTGATAGGACAAGGGTGCAGGATGAAATTCCTGTAGTTCTTCGATCGCTCAATTGCTTGTCATATCAAGATGGATCTCAAAGAATTGCAACAGCCCTGCTGGAATGTGCTGGGCTACTGCCTCGCCAACGCCGGGTCTTTGTAAGTTATCGAAGAAATGAAGCATCACAAGCGGCATTACAGCTATTTGATAGGCTTTCTGCCAGACTGTTC
>NZ_JBSLYH010000108.1:0-5389 GCF_055793305.1 Calyptranema fuscum S582 | reverse complement strand
AAAAGAGTTGACAAAGGCTTGGAGGAGTAGTTATATTAGTCAAGCGGTCGAGAGCAAGCGAAGCGAAAGCGGAGCGAACCGAGACGGCAAGCACCTAGAGAAAAGAATAGTTTGAGAGCCAGAATAGCACTTATAAAGCGTTAAAGCAAATGAAAGGTTGCTTATCGAGGGAGTAAGACCTGAGATAAGTGGTCGAAGAGAACCAGAACGAGAGTTTTGGGAGCCGAAAAGGACTCAACAGTTATTTAATTAAGTTTAGGTAACAACATGGAGAGTTTGATCCTGGCTCAGGATGAACGCTGGCGGTCTGCTTAACACATGCAAGTCGAACGGTGTCTTCGGACATAGTGGCGGACGGGTGAGTAACGCGTGAGAATCTACCCTCAGGATGGGGACAACAGTTGGAAACGACTGCTAATACCCGATGTGCCGAGAGGTGAAAGAAATTCGCCTGAGGATGAGCTCGCGTCAGATTAGCTAGTTGGTGAGGTAACGGCTCACCAAGGCGACGATCTGTAGCTGGTCTGAGAGGATGATCAGCCACACTGGGACTGAGACACGGCCCAGACTCCTACGGGAGGCAGCAGTGGGGAATTTTCCGCAATGGGCGAAAGCCTGACGGAGCAAGACCGCGTGGGGGATGAAGGTTTGTGGATTGTAAACCCCTTTTGTCAGGGAAGAACACAATGACGGTACCTGACGAATAAGCCTCGGCTAACTCCGTGCCAGCAGCCGCGGTAATACGGAGGAGGCAAGCGTTATCCGGAATTATTGGGCGTAAAGCGTCCGTAGGTGGTTTAGAAAGTCTGCTGTCAAAGGCTGGGGCTTAACTCCAGACAGGCAGTGGAAACTACTAGACTAGAGTGCGGTAGGGGCAGAGGGAATTCCCAGTGTAGCGGTGAAATGCGTAGATATTGGGAAGAACACCGGTGGCGAAAGCGCTCTGCTGGACCTGTACTGACACTGAGGGACGAAAGCTAGGGGAGCGAAAGGGATTAGATACCCCTGTAGTCCTAGCCGTAAACGATGGAAACTAGGTGTTGCCCGTATCGACCCGGGCAGTGCCGTAGCTAACGCGTTAAGTTTCCCGCCTGGGGAGTACGCTCGCAAGAGTGAAACTCAAAGGAATTGACGGGGGCCCGCACAAGCGGTGGAGTATGTGGTTTAATTCGATGCAACGCGAAGAACCTTACCAGGGCTTGACATGTCGCGAACCTTCTTGAAAGGGAAGGGTGCCTTCGGGAGCGCGAACACAGGTGGTGCATGGCTGTCGTCAGCTCGTGTCGTGAGATGTTGGGTTAAGTCCCGCAACGAGCGCAACCCTCGTTTTTAGTTGCCATCATTAAGTTGGGCACTCTAGAGAGACTGCCGGTGACAAACCGGAGGAAGGTGGGGATGACGTCAAGTCAGCATGCCCCTTACGTCCTGGGCTACACACGTACTACAATGCTACGGACAAAGGGTTGCAAGCTAGCGATAGCAAGCTAATCCCATAAACCGTGGCTCAGTTCAGATTGCAGGCTGCAACTCGCCTGCATGAAGGAGGAATCGCTAGTAATCGCAGGTCAGCATACTGCGGTGAATACGTTCCCGGGCCTTGTACACACCGCCCGTCACACCATGGGAGTTGGCCACGCCCGAAGTCGTTACTCCAACCGAAAGGAGGAGGATGCCGAAGGCAGGGCTGATGACTGGGGTGAAGTCGTAACAAGGTAGCCGTACCGGAAGGTGTGGCTGGATCACCTCCTTTTAGGGAGACCTACCCGCTCTTATATTGAAAGCACACAGCAAATAGATAAAGAGTTGGTCATCCCAAGGTCGTTCGCTTATAAGTGTTAGGTTCTCAAACTAAAGTCTAGGTGTGGGGACATGGGCTATTAGCTCAGGTGGTTAGAGCGCACCCCTGATAAGGGTGAGGTCCCTGGTTCGAGTCCAGGATGGCCCACCTTAGAGAGTGCGAAAGCACAACAAGGGGGTTTAGCTCAGTTGGTAGAGCGCCTGCTTTGCAAGCAGGATGTCAGCGGTTCGAGTCCGCTAACCTCCACTGAGGACATAGCCAAGAGATTTTCAGCTATGGGTAGATACAAGATTCTTCAGCAACTTATCTTGAGTTAAGAGCAAGAGAGCCTGCTGAAGTAATATTCAGCTAGAACCTAGAAAACTGCATAGTTTAGTTATTTGTCAGGTAGAAGGTTAACAACTTTTCTTCAGACGTTATTCATCCGATTGTAAAAGGTTGGTTGATTGAGCGGATGCTAGAGGTTTGTTAATAGTCACAGACACCAATGTAGAAATTGTTGTGGTCAAGCTACAAAGGGCTGATGGTGGATACCTAGGCACACAGAGGCGAAGAAGGACGCGGTTACCGGCGATACGCTTCGGGGAGCTGGAAGCAAGCATTGATCCGAAGGTTTCCGAATGGGGCAACCCTAAGTACGGCTGGTTGAATATATAGACCAGCGCGAGCGAACGCAGCGAATTGAAACATCTTAGTAGCTGTAGGAAGAGAAAACAAACGTGATTCCCCTAGTAGCGGCGAGCGAAGCGGGAAGAGCCTAAACCAGTGGTTTATACCATTGGGGTTGTGGGACAGCGACATGGAATCTAGCGGCTAGACGAAGCACTTGAGTGGTGCACCAGAGGAGGTGAGAGTCCTGTAGTCAAAAGCTTAAAGATACTAGCTGAATCCCGAGTAGGTCGGGGCACGTGGAATCCCGATTGAATCAGCGAGGACCACCTCGTAAGGCTAAATACTCCTGTGTGACCGATAGTGAACCAGTACCGCGAGGGAAAGGTGAAAAGAACCCCGGGAGGGGAGTGAAATAGAACATGAAACCATCAGCCTACAAGCAATGGGAGGTCGATTTAACGACTGACCGTGTGCCTGTTGAAGAATGAGCCGGCGACTTATAGGCACGGGTAGGTTAAGACGAGAATGTCGGAGCCAAAGCGAAAGCGAGTCTGAATAGGGCGATAATCCGTGTTTATAGACCCGAACCCCGGTGATCTAACCATGGCCAGGATGAAGCTTGGGTAACACCAAGTGGAGGTCCGAACCGACCGATGTTGAAAAATCGGCGGATGAGCTGTGGTTAGGGGTGAAATGCCAATCGAACCGGGAGCTAGCTGGTTCTCCCCGAAATGTGTTGAGGCGCAGCGGTAGTGATTATAGCTGGGGGGTAAAGCACTGTTTCGGTGCGGGCTGCGAGAGCGGTACCAAATCGAGACAAACTCTGAATACCCAGTGCACACACTACCAGTGAGACGGTGGGGGATAAGCTTCATCGTCAAGAGGGAAACAGCCCAGACCACCAGCTAAGGTCCCCAAATCACAACTGAGTGATAAAGGAGGTGGGAGTGCAGAGACAACCAGGAGGTTTGCCTAGAAGCAGCCATCCTTAAAAGAGTGCGTAATAGCTCACTGGTCAAGCGCTCCTGCGCCGAAAATGAACGGGGCTAAGTTGTGTACCGAAGCTGTGGGATTAATTAATTAATCGGTAGGGGAGCGTTCCGTAGTAGTTAGAAGCATTAGCGAAAGCAGGTGTGGACGAGACGGAAGTGAGAATGTCGGCTTGAGTAGCGAAAACATTGGTGAGAATCCAATGCCCCGAAATCCCAAGGTTTCCTCCGCAAGGCTCGTCCACGGAGGGTTAGTCGGGACCTAAGGCGAGGTCGAAAGACGTAGTCGATGGATAACAGGTCAATATTCCTGTACTAGTTTGAATTTGTGCAGAGGGACGGAGAAGGCTAAGCCAGCCGGATGTTGGTTACCGGTTCAAGCGTTCGAGGTGATGAGGGACGGCGAAAACGTCCTGAGCTGAGGCGTGAGTACGAGGGGATACGTCCCCGAAGTGGTTGATGTCAAGCTTCCAAGAAAAGCTCTAAACACGTTAAGTTCAAACTACCCGTACCCTAAACCGACACAGGTGGGAAGGTTGAGAATACTAAGGGGCGCGAGATAACTCTCTCTAAGGAACTCGGCAAAATGGCCCCGTAACTTCGGGAGAAGGGGTGCCACCGAGAGGTGGTCGCAGTGAAGAGTCCCAGGCGACTGTTTACCAAAAACACAGGTCTCCGCTAAGTCGCAAGACGATGTATGGGGGCTGACGCCTGCCCAGTGCCGGAAGGTTAAGGAAGTCGGTCAGCGCAAGCGAAGCTGGCGACCGAAGCCCCGGTGAACGGCGGCCGTAACTATAACGGTCCTAAGGTAGCGAAATTCCTTGTCGGGTAAGTTCCGACCCGCACGAAAGGCGTAACGATCTGGGAGCTGTCTCGGAGAGAGGCTCGGCGAAATAGGATTGTCTGTGAAGATACGGACTACCTGCACCTGGACAGAAAGACCCTATGAAGCTTTACTGTAGCCTGGAATTGGGTTCGGGCTTTGCTTGCGCAGGATAGGTGGGAGGCTATGAGATGTTTCTTGTGGGAAGCATGGAGCCAACGGTGAGATACCACTCTAGCAAGGCTAGAATTCTAACCTTAAGCCGTCATCCGGCTGAGGAACAGTTTCAGGTGGGCAGTTTGACTGGGGCGGTCGCCTCCTAAAAGGTAACGGAGGCGCGCAAAGGTTCCCTCAGGCTGGTTGGAAATCAGCCGAAGAGTGTAAAGGCATAAGGGAGCTTGACTGCAAGAGTTACAACTCAAGCAGGGTGGAAACACGGCCTTAGTGATCCGACGGCGCTGAGTGGAAGGGCCGTCGCTCAACGGATAAAAGTTACTCTAGGGATAACAGGCTGATCTCCCCCAAGAGTTCACATCGACGGGGAGGTTTGGCACCTCGATGTCGGCTCATCGCAACCTGGGGCGGTAGTACGTCCCAAGGGTTGGGCTGTTCGCCCATTAAAGCGGTACGTGAGCTGGGTTCAGAACGTCGTGAGACAGTTCGGTCCATATCCGGTGCAGGCGTAAGAGCATTGAGAGGATTCTTCCTTAGTACGAGAGGACCGGGAAGAACGCACCGCTGGTGTACCTGTTATCGTGCCAACGGTAGACGCAGGGTAGCCATGTGCGGAGCGGATAACCGCTGAAAGCATCTAAGTGGGAAGCCCACCTCAAGATGAGTGCTCTCATGGGTTAACCCAGTAAGGTCACGCGAAGAACACGCGTTAATAGGCTGTAGATGGAAGTGCAGTAATGTATGAAGTCGAGCAGTACTAACAGACCGAGGGCTTGACCTCAATACATTGGTGAGTATGACGAAATTAACTAAACTATGCAGCCTTCTGGGTTTTAAGGAGTAGGAAACCCAACAAGTTTCCTGGTGCCTATGGCGCGGTGGAACCACTCTCATCCATCCCGAACTGAGGTGTGAAACGCTGTTGCGGCGAAGATAGTTGGGGGGTAGCTCCCTGCAAAAATAGCTCGGTGCCAGGTTTATATTACGAAAAGG
>NZ_JBSLYH010000107.1:0-6207 GCF_055793305.1 Calyptranema fuscum S582 | reverse complement strand
CGCGTTGGAAGAAGGAACAACTGCACCAGAAATGATGTTGTTTCCGTACAGTAGAGAACCTGCAACAGGCTCGCGGATGCCGTCGATGTCAACAGGAGGAGCGGCGATGAAGGCGATGATGAAGCAAATGGTTGCAGTCAGCAGGGTGGGGATCATCAGAACGCCGAACCAACCTACATAGAGGCGGTTTTCGGTGCTGGTTACCCAGTTGCAGAACTGACCCCACAGGTTGTCGCTCTCGCGACGCTGTAGAACAGTAGTCATGGTTTATAAATCCTTTGAGTTCGAAGAAAAATTATGATGTATCGGCGAACCGATGTAGTTATATTAACTAAGATTCGGTTATTTGTAAAGTTATATGGCGAATTTTTTTGGCACATTCTTATTTTTCGTTGTATGACTTTGAGCGAATGCTCAGATTTAAATTAACTTTTGTAAATAAATTGAAATCTCGAAGCCAGGATTGTTCTGGAAATCCTTTTCCTTAAAAGGTTTTCAGCACAATCCCAGTTTTTAGTATCTATTTACAGCGCTTCGCGTCTGGATCTATTTAGATTTTTTGTTGTGTGCCGCGCGGAGCGCGGCACACAACAAAAAATCTGTGGCTTAAGCAATTGAAAATTGCTGTAGGTCGTGGGAGATTGCTTTTTCTCAGATAGAGAGCGATCGCTTAACAAATATTTTTATTCGCTCAAAATCAAAGAAATTGATGAAGATGGACGGTTTTGGTGCGTTAGACGGCGCATAGTGAGAGTTGAATCGCCTAATAGAAGCTCTTTGATGCCAGCTATGTTAGAAACGCTTGATCTCAGTCTTGCTCTTGATAAGCAAACCTACTCCGCCCAAATCGGCTTACTGCAAGGGCAGTTACGACGGTTGCAGAGTGCGTGTTGGCAAAATCGTCTCTCTGTGGTTTTGGTATTAGAGGGCTGGGCAGCATCTGGCAAAGGGGCACTGGTCAAAGATCTGGTCGATTGTATGGATCCCAGAGGATTTACTGTTCATCCGATTTTGACGCCGACCTTTGAAGAGAGCCGCTATCCATTGTTGTGGCGATTTTGGCAACGCTTGCCGGGACGAGGAAATATTGGGGTGTTTTACCACAGTTGGTATACCCATGTGCTTGAAGATCGCTTATTCAATCGGCTGGTGGACGATAAGGTGCTGATGACAATGCGCGATATCAACGCATTTGAGCGGCAGTTGGTTGATGATGACGTGGCGATCGCCAAATTTTGGATTCACTTGAGTAAGTCAGAACTCAAACGTCGCCTCAAAACCTATGCCAAAGATCCCCTGGACTCATGGCGGGTGCGACCCGAAGATTGGCACCAGCAAAAAAATTATCGCCTTTACTCAGACCTGGCAGAGGAAATGTTTATTCAAACCAGTACGGGAGCCGCCCCCTGGACGCTGGTTGAAGGAGACTGCCATCGCTGGGCAAAAATTAAGGTGCTAACGCAGGTGGCAGCCAGTCTGACGGAGGCTCTAGATCGCTTGCATGTTGCTTATCCCGCACCAAAAATTCCCCATCAAACTCAATTAGAACCGACTGAGCCTAATTTGTTAGCAACGGTCGATTTAAGTCGGACTCTTTCCGCCGAAAGTTATAAACAGCAAATTAAGCAAGAACAGGTATCGTTGCGGCGGCTGCAACTTAAGATTCACAAATACCAAATTCCCATTCTGGTTGTTTTCGAAGGGTGGGATGCATCGGGTAAGGGCGGTGCCATCAAGCGACTCACGGAGACGTTAGATCCCCGCAGCTACGTTGTCCACAGCTTTGCTGCCCCGACGGAAGACGAAAAAGCCCATCATTATCTCTGGCGATTTTGGCGACGATTGCCGACTACCGGCACGATCGGCATTTTTGATCGCAGTTGGTACGGTAGAGTGCTGGTCGAACGCATTGAGAATTTCGCCACCGATGCGGAATGGCGACGAGCCTATCGGGAGATCAATGAATTTGAAACGCAGCTGGTCAATTCGGGCTATGTCTTATTAAAATTTTGGCTTCACATCAGCCCAGAAGAACAACAGCAGCGGTTTAAGGAACGGGAGAGTGACCTGTTTAAGCAGTACAAATTGACCGAGGAAGATTGGCGTAATCGAGAGAAATGGGATCTTTACGAAGTCGCAGTCAATCAAGCCATTCAGCGCACGAGCACCCCGTTGGCTCCCTGGTATATGATTCCGGCAAATGACAAGTATTATGCGCGCGTCAAAATTATCCAAACGGTGATCCAGGCAATTCAAACTGAGCTAAAGCGGCGAAAAGGCAAGCGTTCTTAAGGAGAAAGTCCAGCAATTTTAAAGACTTTTTCACTGAAATTCTCGTTCAGATTACCTGGTTATGAATTATGCTTTATCGGGAGCATCCAATCTTTTGCAGGCTGAGTAGATAAACCGGATCTATCTCACAACGTAAAGTTGAATATTTTTGTGCAATTTACTGCCATGATTATCTGGAAGCACCCCAGTTTTGTTGGGTGGGTGAGCCACGCTCAGCTTCTTAACGACATCAGCACAGAATCAGGATGTGCCTGGTTATTTAGCAGAAATTATCGCAGAGCTATAAGCAAGGGTAGCAATGTTTGAACTGCTCACTCAGATCTTAATCTTGGTAGGAATTTTCTTCCTCATCAGGTGGTTACTACTAACAGTTATTCCTAAAGCTTACTTAACTTGGTTAGGTGGCATTCTCATTGTTCTTATATTACTTTGGGCACTTTTAGAACCTACGAATAAGACGATTGGGATTGCTTGGGCAATTCTATCGTTTCCATTAAGACCGTTGGGGCTGGTACTCATCTTGTTAGCCAGTGCCATGCGGGGTGGCATTAAAAAAGCCAATGGTTCACTGGTTGCCTGGGCGTTTTCAATTTTGTTGATCTTTAGTTTGCCGCTGACTGCTTATTTGCTGACAGCTCAGACCGAACAGCGCTCAGTGGTCGAAACAATTGAGCGTCGGGCTGATACCCCAGCGGAGATCGGGAATGCAGAGGCGATCGTGGTGCTGGGAGATGGCACGTTGCCAACCGATCCGTCTTATCGAATTCGGGCGCAGATTAGCAATACAGCGTATGGGTTTGGCAGCAATTTGCTATCCCGTCTGTATTACAGCGCTCAGCTGTATCAAGAGCAGTTGAGTTTAGGAAATTCTCCTCGCGTGGTAATTAGTGCGGGACCCCAGCCAGAGTTATCTGAGGAAGATGTCAGTGCGGCGACCCAAATTACTGACCTGTTGGCTGGGTTGGGGGTCTCAAGAGATGACATTTTGATTGAATCTGAAGGGGTCGATGCGCGAACCAGTGCGATCGCCGTTCAGCAAATTTTTGCCAATCAACAAGGCGGAAATACCATCGTTTTGGTTTCTCCGGCATTGAATATTCGTCGAGCCTCGTCAACCTTTGCCAACCTTGGGTTTAATGTAATTCCTCGCCCGACCGACTTTTATATCTTCCAGTTGCAGCGGGGAGGACGATTTGCCGTGTTGACCGATCTGCTTCCCAGTGCGGAGGCATTAGTCATCACCAGTCGGGTGGTAGATGAATACCTGGCAACAACTTATTATTTCTTGAGAGGCTGGTTAGTCGATCCCTTAGGTTTGTGAGCAAGTGGGTTAGAGTCCAGTTTTGTTGAAGACTTCAGTAGAGTTCCTTGGCGTGGTGCGCAGAGGAACTCTATTTGTTTTTCTCGATTTGGTCTATAGTTCTACGCAATCTAGTGTTGCAAACACGAAATTTTGCAACATGGGGGTTTGGGGGCTGCGCCCCCAAGAGGGGATTTTACCCCCTCCACCCCCTCTAAAACTTTTAAATTGGTGTACTAGTTAGGACATCAGGGGGGTGGGGGCAGTGCCCCCACGCAGGGGTTTCACCCCTGCACCCCGTCCTAACCCTAATGCATACCGCTATATGAAATTTGGTAGGGGCTGCGCCCCCGACCAGGGGTTCCACCCCTGCACCCCGTCCAAGCAGCCTCTCGGCTGCTATAGCGCTGTCCGGGGTTGATCCAGTCGGTGTTGTGGGGCACTCCATACCCTACAACTTCATTTCTATACTGAACGACTTGCACACTGTTATAGATGTCAT
Organism: Calyptranema fuscum S582; assembly: GCF_055793305.1. Lineage (NCBI taxonomy): Bacteria > Bacillati > Cyanobacteriota > Cyanophyceae > Oculatellales > Oculatellaceae > Calyptranema > Calyptranema fuscum. Next base: position 2,113 of record NZ_JBSLYH010000107.1, on the reverse strand, counting down.
ACTAAACGCGATCGCAGCACTTGTTTTTGTATGCAAAATACCGTATACAGTAAACTGGATCAAAAAAATCAATACCAGGGGGATGTGATGAGTTCTGCCACGACGACCAAGCGAATTTTTATCTGTGGATCGGCACTGCGGGGGCAACCCGATCATGGTAATTTAGGCGATGCCCAGTTTATCCGAACTGCCCAAACGCAACCACTGTATCGTCTCCATGCAGCTGAAAATGGCTGGCATCCAGCGATTTATCAAGTTGCTGACGGGGGAGTTTCAATTCCAGGAGAAGTCTACGAACTTTCGCTAGACGATTTCAATCATCTGGCTGAAAATGAACCACCTCATATGTATCCCAGCGATATTGTGCTGGAAGACGGAGAAGTGCTAACGGCGTTTCTCTATCCTCAGGAGTTGGTTGAGCAATATAGCTGGGTCGATATTTCCGATCTGGGTGGTTGGGCAGCTTACAAGGCTAGTTTGGCAGTATCCTGATTTAGCGTTGCATCAGTTGGTCAATGCCTCGAATCAGCTTGGGTTCGGGCGATCGATAGGTCATCCACTTACTCGTTTGCAATTTCATGCCAACGAGCATTTCAGCAAACCGCACACCCGCAGCAACGGCATCAATACAGGGAACCCCCAGTAAGCTGCTCAGGGTGTGATCCAGCCCTCCCATGCCAGCACACCCCAGGATAAGGGCTTCGGCTCCATCCTCTTGGAGTGCGAGTCGTCCCATCCGTTCTAAGCCCTCCACCACGGTATTGCGATCGCTTTCACAGGCAAGCACTGGCAAATCTACACAGCGAACCGAAGCACAGCGATCGCTTAACCCTGTTTTTTTGACAACGGCTTCTACCATGTGATGACTGCGTTGGAGCGTTGTTACGACCGACCAGCGAGTGGCGATCGCATTGGCGGCGTACATAGAAGCTTCGGCAATTCCCACGACAGGTTTAGTCGTGATTTCGCGAGCAGCATCAATTCCTGGATCACCCCAACACGCCAGAATAAACGCATCAAATTCGGCTTCATCTTTCTGAATTTCAGCCAGCACGCCGGGGATAGCTAGATATTCATCGAAATAACACTCGATCGAAACGGGTCCTGTTTTAGGGCAGCTCGTGACCACGTCTGTGCCAGCGGAGATATAGGCTTCAGCAACCCTGCCAATAGAACTGGTCATCTCTGCACTGGTGTTGGGATTGATAACTTTGAGACGCATAAGATAGGGTGACAAACTACCCCATTATCATTCACGACACCCCAGGTGCTTTGTGGAGCGCATTACAGTTTTCAACAGGTTCTAAGCTGCCACTAAAATGATGGACACAATCGCGAGGGCAATTCCAAACCCCTGTCTGAGGGTCAAGGCTTCATGCAAAAGAGTAACGGCAAGTAAAACACTGAGCGCCGGATAGAGCGAAGAGAGGGATGCGACTAACGTAACAGGTCCTTTAGAAACAGCCACTAAAAAACAAAATGCCCCCAAAAACCCTAACATGCCCGTTGTCAGGGCTAATGCAATCCCTTTAGGATGAACATCCAATTGAAAATTGAGCAAAAATAAGAACACGATCGCCAATAAAATTGCTCCCCCAACCTCATAGATAATTGCACTTCTAGGCTCAAGATATTGAGTTGTAATTTTGGGTATAAAACTCCATAACCCCCAAAATATTAATGCTCCAAGTGCCGGAGAAAGCCATTCTTTCATAGATAGTTTTGGGTGAGTAATTGTGCTGGTGCCTTGTATCATCCTATAGCAACCGTCGAAACGGTTAAATCAGGAGGTTGTGCGAGAACCCGCGCTCCGCGCGGGTTCTCGCACAACCTTCATCCTAATCAACCCCTCGACTGCCAGGGGGTAATTTTTTTGGATTAATTCAACGTCAAGCACCCTGGCGATCGCCTGAGCCTGCACACAACCCATGAGTATTCGGGCTATTCAACATCAATTACGACCCAAGCATGCCATTGATTTTGAACGCCTCATCCGTGTTTGATGACCGATGGTTATCCTAAAGCGCTTCGCGCCTGGATCGGTTTAGATTTTTTGTTGTGTGCCGCGCGGAGCGCGGCACACAACAAAAAATCTGTATCTTATGCAATTGAA
>NZ_JBSLYH010000106.1:0-6303 GCF_055793305.1 Calyptranema fuscum S582 | reverse complement strand
CCTCCCTCATCTTCTTCACCTCCCTCATCTTCTTCACCCCTCATCCTCCCCTCATCCCCTATTCCCAGTGAGATCCGCTTTGATCATGTTTGGTTTGGCTACAAGCCGGATGAATATGTGCTGCGCGATTTAGATTTCACCATTTATCCCGGTGAAAAGGTGGCATTGGTGGGACCTACTGGAGCTGGAAAAAGCTCAATCATTCGGCTTTTATGCCGGTTATATGAAGTCACTAAGGGTGGAATTTTGCTGGATGGAAAAGATGTCCGCGATCTGCCGCAGGCAGAGTTACGGCGCAAGATGGCAGTGATTTTACAAGACGGATTTCTCTTTGCCGGAGATGTCAAAGGTAATATTTCACTGGGTGAAACATATTCGATTGAGCAAATTCGGGCGGCTGCCGAGCAAACCAATGTGGCGCAGTTTATTGAGCAATTGCCGCAGGGCTATGATACGATGCTGCGACAACGGGGTACCAATCTATCGGGCGGACAAAAGCAATTGCTAGCCTTTGCCCGAGCAGCAATCCGTAACCCATCTATTCTGGTGCTGGACGAAGCAACTGCCAATTTAGATGTGGGTACTGAATCGATGATTCAGGAAGCCCTGGAACGGTTGCTGGTAGGGCGAACTGCCATCATCATTGCCCATCGTCTCTCAACCATTCGCAATGTCAACCGCATTTTAGTCCTGAAGCAAGGACGATTGATTGAATCAGGGAGTCATGAAGATCTACTGGCAAAAGAAGGTCTCTATGCCAGCCTCTACCGCTTACAAATGCTGGAGTCATAGAAAAACGTTGCTGATGTTGGGAATGAACTTGAACGTGAAACCTTTGGTTTCACGTTCAAGTTCATTCCACTATTAAGCAATGCCGTCCCAGAGGAACCCCATTTGGTCATAAAATCCACGAGCTTACAGCGCTTCGCGCTTGAATATATTTAGATTTTTTGTTGTGTGCCGCGCTCCGCGCGGCACACAACAAAAAATCTGTGGCTTAAGCAATTGAAAATAGCTGTAAGTTAAAAATTTACACCGAAAGTTATGACTGAGTTGAGAGATTGAGATAGAGTGAAGTGCAAGTTTGCATCTCTGGTTTTCAAAACACTCCATCGTTAAATTTACGAGCGAACTATGTCTGAGCGTGTCAGCCTTGACCCCACCCAACTAGATTCTCCGGCAACACCCCTTCCTGATGCTGAAGAAACGGAACCAAGTAGCGATCGCCCTTCGGTTTCTCTCAACCTGACCTCAGCAGACGCGGGAGAGCTTGCCCCAGAGACATTCTTGGGAGCGACAGCTTTGATGGATATGAGCACCTTCTCGGTTGATTCTTATGCCAACCATTTGATGGATGAGTTGTTTGTAGACTTGGAACGGTCGTTAGAACCGGGTGCCAGCTTGCCAACCGAACCTGTCAAACCCCCTGAGCCCGTTTTTCAAGCCAGCTCTTTGCCTGCGATGATTTTGTCTTCCCTGATGCCCCGGCAAGAGTCAGAGTTAGACAAACTAGACAGACTAGATACATTAGACACAACAGACGACATAGACATCAGCAGCCTGGAGCCTCTTCCGGCATCGGGAGAATTGACAGAATCTCAAGACGCGATCGCTCCCAGTACCCAGCATCGAGGCTTGAGTCAGTCGTTTGACCAATTACTGTTTGCCATCGCCTGTGCCTCATTGGTCGCAACAGCTGCCCTCTGGGTTGTGTTTCGCAACACCGGCGAACAGGCAGTCCCCGCTGCAGCAGCTCCTGCCGGACAAACGCAGACAAGCCCAGCCGACACCAGCTTTTTGAACTATATCCAGCGATCGCTCAACAATATCGATCGTCGCACTGAAGCCAACCGCCAAATTGCCGCTGCCACGGGCAATAACCCAGCAGCCGTAGCCTCGGTACCAGGCAGTCCTCCCACGCCTGGGGCTAACCCAACGGTTTTAGAACGCGTCTATATTCCGGTCTATCAACCGCCTCAGGCGATCGCTTCTGCACCCAATGCCCTGCCCAGCACTGTTCCCAATGCCGCAACTCTTCCCCCCGTTCCCGGCACCCCGGCATCTCAACCTACGGTCGCCGCTGCGCCCACATCGATCCCTAATATCGCCCCTTCTGCGACCCATCTTCTGGTAGGGTTATTGGAGCAAGGCGATCGCTCAGTCGCCCTGTTTGAAATCAATGGTGCGGTACAACGCATTCATATCGGTGAAAGCATTGGTTCCAGCGGGTGGGCACTGGTTTCTGTCTCCAATTCAGAAGCAATTGTCCGACGAAATGGAGAAGTGCGATCGATTTTTGTTGGGCAACAATTTTAAGCATTCACACCTCGACCGTACACGATGGCGTTCACAACTAGGGTAGTGTTTCAAAGGTATTGTTAATGTTTAGGAAAGGCGCGCGGCGCGCGCCTTTCCTAAACATTAATCGCAGATCTAGACCATCCCACAAATAGTATTGTGAACAAGGGGCTGTGGGGCAATGCTCCTATGATGAGGTTTTACTGGATTACCCTAAAACCCTGCCCTATTGATAGCGCTTCGCGCCTGGATACATTACAGCTGTTGTGCGAGAGCCGCGCGGCGCGCGGCTCTCGCATAGTAACTTGTACATCACGCAATCAAAAATTGCTATATCTCCTGAACTAGGTCAGCCATATGAAGTTTTGTAAAGTTGCGGATGTTGTTGACTGGCAAAACGAAGAATTCCAGTCTGTCGCATCCATGCTTGGGTTTACAGAAAAAGATCGCAAATCTTGGGAATTCATCCAAGTCTACTTAGTGCTAAAGCACCTCGGCTTACTCAACGGGCAAGCTCGCATTATCGGCTTAGGAGTGGGGCACGAACCCCTGATCTATGCCTTTACCAATGTCTGCGAGTCTGTGATTGCGACTGACCTATACGAATCAGAAAACTGGTCAACCGCAGCCATGAGTACGCAACAGGTATATGAGAAAAACCCGTTTCCCTACCATCCAGAACGGTTGACCGTCCGCCATATGGATATGACCCAGGTGGACTATCCTGACGAAAGTTTTGATTTTGTCTGGAGTTGCTGCTCCATCGAGCATGTCCACAACTTCAAAGACTTGCACAAGGTCTACCAGGAAATTCACCGCATTCTCAAACCCGGAGGAATTGCGGCATTAACCACCGAATTTAACCCCACCGACCTGCACAGCTACGAACCCAATATGCTGTTTACCGATCGCTATTGGATTGAGCATTGGCTAACAGGCGAAAACCCGCTGATTCGTGGTTTTGAGTTACTGGATACACCCGATTGTTCATTAACCGACTCACCCGATAACGAACCTGTTTTGCGCATCAAAATGGGGGGCATCCAGATCCACACCAAAGATATCGTCCTCAACAGTATTTCCTTCTTTTTGCGAAAAGCTGGCGACTTTTCGCAAGCCTATGACGATCGCTGGCTAGACCCTAACATCAATACCTATTTCACCGCTTGCGATGCTTACCGCACAGGGGAGTATGCTCACGCCGAAACCTTGCTGACCCAACTGTTGCAAGATCAGACGTTACCCGCTCGATTTAAGATGGGCATTCGTCATCGCCTCGCGGCTACCCTCGATGCCCAGGGCAAGACTGAAGCCGTTGCCGAGGTTTGTAAAGGTGCCATTCCTGACCATGCCGAGGTTTCCTGTAGCGACCACCTGACACCCTTGGCAATGTATTGCAAAAAGGTGAAGTTGTGGGATGAAGCCAACATACTCTACAAACGCATCGAGCAGTTGCCGGGGGCACATGGCAACCAGATTATTGCCAGTCTAATTGGGCAGGCGCAGTATTTAGGCAGAGCAGAAGACTATGCCGGAGCGTTAGAACTGATTGATCGCGCCGAAGAAACAGCGTCTACGTTACCCGGTGTAGAACCCGATCAGCGGATTTATTTCCATCGCGGACTCTATACCGAAAAGTTGGGGTTGATCGAAGAGGCGATCGCCGCTTATCAACAAACCCTACCCCTGGCAGACCCCACCAGTAAGTTCTATGAAAACTGCAACCTGCGTTTGAGCAAATGCCTGGAGCGTCAAGAACGGAAGCAAACTCGTCAAGCCGCCAAAGCCGCAAAGCCCACGCCACCCGCCGCCGAACCGCCCCAAACCGGATTGCAACAGTTGCGTTCTAAACTATCTGGCTTAAAAAAACTCTTGGGGAGTGGTAGCAATTAAGCAACTGGGAGTCAGCATTACCCATACGCTCCATTGCGTGACATACAAGTTATTGTGAAAGCCTCGCTCTGCGTGGCTTTCACCTAATACCCATCCTCCATCTAGGCACGAAGCGCTATATTCTAAAGCGGAGCTTGCTAGGATAGGAGGGCAAGTCTGAACAGGAGTCTTGGGTATGGCAGTGTTTGATGATTTCAGTCGGTTTTTAGAAGACCGCTTGGATGAATTTCTGCGGAATAACCCTCACCTCGAACTTCAGGCACTGGAAGATAAATTACAAGACCAGGAAGAAGAAACGATTCGGCTGCTGGGGGATTTGCGGCTGAAAGAAAAGAAATTGCAAGATGAAATACTATCCACCGCTCAGGAAGTGCAGCGCTGGCACGTCCGTGTCGAAAAAGCCAGAACTGCCAACCGCCTAGATTTGCTCAAGCCAGCAGAAGAACGCGAGGCGGCGCTATTGCGTCAGGGCAACCAACTCTGGGGACAAATGGAACAGACGAAACAACGGATTCCTGAAACCATCGAGCTGCAACGTCAGATCCAACAAAAGCGCAAAGAAGTTCAAACCAAATTGGTAGAAATGCAGGCGAACCGCTCGGCTAGCAGCTATTCACAAGCTGAGCAACAATGGCAAACGTCGGGATGGAATCAGAGCTATAGCTACGGCAGTCGCGATATGTCTGATCCGTTAGAGCAAAAATTTCGCCAATGGGAAACCGATGAAGACCTGGAAAATCTAAAACGCAGCATGGAACGGTAGGTCGTCACAGTGGGCAAGCTAGATAGAACCCTCAGCAAGAACGCACCTTTAAAGTTTGAGTCAGCGCTCAACCTGAACCTATAGCACTTCGCGCCCGGATAACCTGCGGGTTTTGAGTGAGAGCCACGCTCCGCGTGGCTCTCACTCAAAACCTCGTACTTCATGCCGTGGACAATAGCCATAGCTAGTCGAAGGGCTGGCGAGGACAGGGGCGCGGGAGTTGTGTCCTCAGACAGGGGTTCCACCTCTGCCCCCCGCTGTAATGAACCATGCAATTGCTATATGGGTTTGAGATTATTCCTGAAAACGGGGTGGGGTAAACCCAGGACAGAATTTTAGGGTATTATCCTGACACGAATTATTTCCACCAGCTACTTCGTCTGAAGCGTCATACTATTAATAAAATTTGACTTGGCAAAAGTCGCTCTTTCTATAAATCTTGTCCACTGAGACTTATGTCGATTCATAAATTCCCCCTTAAATCGATTCAAAAGATCAAGCAACATATTAGAAATGCGTTGGCGTTATCTGATGGCGAATATGCTGCCTCGTTTGCCAACTATTCAGGTAGCCCAGATGACATTCCCGAACCCGACTCTTTAGACGAATTGAGTGGTCTGTTTTCGTTTGGGGGAAATGACGATCCCGATTCATCGCTGATCAATTTTCAAAATCATTGGCTGGTCAGTACAGTCAACCCGGCGGCAGCATTATTAAAACTGCCTGGAGTCTGGCTCCATCCTGAATTTCGCCTGGTGAGCTATCTTTATCGTTCTAATCAGCATGGTGACGGTGCCGTCTGGGCAGTGCCAGAAAGCATGAGTACTACGGCACAGCTAGAAAAAGTTTTGGTTGCCAGTGATGATATTACGCAAGCCCCGATGCCAGAAGGAGCATTGCTGCATTTTATGGAAGCCCTAGAGGGCGATCGCTCACCTGCTTCATTTTTGATTGCGTCTATTTTGCGCCGAGAGTTGGAAGAATTTGGGGCACTCGGTAGCTATTGTAAATGGACGCACCATCGCCTGATTGATAGCATTCCAGGTAAAGTCAACTGGCAGTGGCGAGATGCTCAGCCCAACGACTTTTCACCCAAAGTCAAAATTTTGCCCGATGGTCAGGCGGTGGTCGAATTTTTCAGTTGCCGCATTGTTGCCCCTGTCGGACTCTATCGCCATTTCGATCACTATGCGGCAGAACACTACAAAGCCCAAAAACAAGATAAGTTAATCGCAATCGGACATCGGGCGACCTAAGGCAAGGTCAGTACCAACACCTTATTTGCCATCCGATCTAAAGGATCGTGATCTAGAGGATTGTAGTGTGCACTAAACGCGATCGCCCTCATC
>NZ_JBSLYH010000105.1:0-7160 GCF_055793305.1 Calyptranema fuscum S582 | reverse complement strand
GTCGAGTTGGTGCGAGGCTGGCTGAGCGAGCAACCTGAGCAAGTCTTACAGGTAGTGGAACGACAAGCGCGACAACTGCTGGTGATGCAACAGGAGATCGCGCACTATCAGCAACACGTTAGTCAGTTACACCAAGAATTAGCGAGTGTTCAAGAGCAGCCCGCTCGCAGTGCCGCGCCGTTTGCGATAGCCGCCGAGAGGCGCAAAGCAGAGCCAAAACGCCCAGGGCGTAGCGTCGGACATGTTGGGGAGTGGCGGCGAGCGCCCGCTGAGGCGGCGAGTGATGAGCAGGTTGAAGTGCCCTTGGAGTGCTGTCCCGACTGTGGAGCAGCCCTGGTGGTAGGGCAGCAACGAGTGATTGAACAAACGATTTTGGAATTGCCGCAGGTGACGCCGCGGGTGATTCGCTTGAGAACCTATCGCAATCACTGTCAGCAGTGTCAGCAGACAGTGCAGTCGCATCATCCGTTGCAAGTGTCTCATGCGGTGGGAGCCGCAGGGACACATTTAGGACCGCGAGCCTTAGCGGTTGCGACCGCGCTTAACAAGGATTTTAAGTTGCCCTTACGCAAGAGTTGCCAGGTATTGCAGCAGTGTTTTGGCTTGTCGTTGTCGCCGGGCGGCTTGTCCCAGGCGGTTGCCCGGGTGGCAACGCGACTGCAACCGGATTATCAGCAGATGTTGGAGCAGATTCGCCATAGCGACGTGGTCTACAGCGATGAGACAGGCTGGTGGCTCAACGGTCCGGGCTACACCTTGTGGGTGTTCACCAACCAGCAAACCACTTACTACCGCATTGTTGCTTCGCGCACTCGCGAAACGGCTCGTGGCATCCTGGGAGACCACTTTTCAGGGGTCTTAGTCAGCGACTGTTTATCAATTTACGATGGACTGAATCCCGTGCAGCAAAAGTGCTATGCCCATCATCTCAAAGCCATCTCCAACGCCCTTAAAACCCCACAAGGCAAAGGGTCAACCTATTTGTTAGAAGTCAGAGCCTTGTTGCACAGCGCTCAGTTACTCAAGCGCTTGCTGCCTCAGTTGCCCCCCCAACAGTTTCAACAATCACGCCAGTTTCTCGCCCAACGATTTGAGCAATTGTTGGCGCAGCCACGGGCGCAACCGCATGACCCGCAAAGTCAACAGGAGGAGAAAATCCGTCAACGACTCTTCAAACAACAAGACCATCTGTTGACGTTTCTCGATTATCCCCAGGTGGAGGCGACCAATAACCAGGCTGAGCGACAACTGCGTCCAGCGGTGATCAGTCGCAAGATTTCCTGTGGCAACAAAACCGAGCAAGGGGCGAGTACCTGGGAAATCCTTGCCTCGCTTGCCGCAACCGCTCATCAACAGGGCAACTCGTTTATTGACCAAGTCGCCCAAAAGGTGGTGCTCAAACCTGATTCCTTAACCACACGCTAATCACATACGCCGTTCGCCCCTACAACAAATCATCGGAGTTATTTAATTCCCATTCCTTAACGAACTTATACACCGCTATATCAGCAGATCTTCAATGCAGTTTTGAGGCGCACGGTGTGCGCCTCAAAACTGCCAGGAGCTAATTTTCCAAGCGCGTTGCGCTTGGAAAATTAGCTCCTAAAAGAAGACTGAAGACTCTGCGATGCTTTTCATTGAGATATTCCGGAGTCTAAAGCGTTGGGTCAGAAAACGTATTGCATTGTTCCGGATCACCTGTTGCCATGCCTTTCTGAAACCAGCTGACTCGCTGGGCTGAGCTACCGTGGGTAAACGACTCAGGGACTACGTAGCCTCTCGATTGTTGCTGTAGCCGATCATCGCCAATGCTACTGGCAGCATTTAACGCTTCCTGGACATCTCCTTGCTCTAGCAATTGCCGCGATCGCTCAGCATGATATCCCCAAACCCCTGCAAAGCAATCGGCTTGCAGTTCCAACCTGACTGAAAGCTGATTGGCTTCTGTTTCGCTGACGCGTTGCTGCAATTGAGACACTTGGTCAGAAATGCCCAGTAAATGTTGCACATGGTGCCCAACTTCATGGGCAATCACATAAGCCTGGGCAAAATCGCCGGGTGCCTGATACTGATTTTGCAGATCCTGGTAAAAGCTCAAGTCAATGTAAAGTTTTTGATCGCCCGGGCAGTAAAACGGACCGACAGCAGATTCAGCATACCCACAGGCTGACTCAACCGCATCGGAGTACAACACCAGGGTCGGTTCAACATAGGTTTCTCCCTGTTCCTGAAACAGTTGATGCCAGGTATCTTCGGTATCCGCCAGAACGACGGAGACGAAATCTGTCATGGCATCGGGGGTGACTGGAGTGGTTGGATCTTGAGGAGAGGTACCCACCGGGCGATCGCCAGATGAGTCACCGGGATTGAGCAGAATGGTAGGGTCGCCCCCTAGAAATGTGACTAAGAGTGCTAACAGTAACGTACCAATGCCGCCCCCAACGATGGGAACAGACACCCCCCGACCCCGGCGATCTTCAACATTTTTGCTGCGTCGTCCCTTTTCCCAATCCATCGGTTTAGATCTCCAACATGAGCATTTGACCTTTCATAAACCTTATAACCCTGACAGATCCCTGTTCGAACACGCCATAGTTTTAGGATTGCTCTATGCTAAACGCTAAAACACATGCTCGATTCTGTCTTGTATCGCAAGGACTAATCCATCCGGTGCTGGGGATTGGGGACGGCTCGCGGCGCGAGCCGTCCCCAATCCCCAGCACCATCCCCAATACCCTCAATTGATTGACATGGGACTCCACCTGTATTCTGAACACATTCAAGCTATTCGACAGCACGCCGAACACACCTACCCGGAAGAGTGTTGTGGGTTATTACTCGGCACCTTTTCAACGGGGTGGACTGGAAAGGATAACGAAGAAGCACTGAGCAAACGGGTAATACACGTTTGGCAAACCCAAAATAGCTGGATGGCTGAGCGAGAAGAGATGGGCGATCGCCCTCCAGTTGGCGATCGCATTCTCAGCAAACACAACCGCTATTGGATCGAGCCTGAAGAAATCTTGGCGGCACAAAAATATGCCAGGACGCAACAGTTCGATATTATTGGGATCTATCACTCTCATACCGACCACCCGGCGATACCCTCAGAGTGCGATCGCACCCTCGCCTGGTCGAGGTACTCGTATCTGATTGTTTCCGTCCAACAGGGGATCGCTCAAGATTTACTATCCTGGAATTTGGACTCAAACCATCAGTTCCAACCCGAACCGATAGACTTGATCACTTCGCCGGACTGACGAACTCCGGCAGTTTCGCTACCTTCTCCGGCGCGTAGATTAAATAAAGCCAACGTTTTATTTAATTTGTGTTCCTCATCCCTCACCTCTAACCCCTAATCCCTGTTTCTAGAACGATCATGCTAAATCCCAATCTGGATGAAGTCCAGCTCAGTCGAGAAGAATATGAACGCTATTCCCGTCACCTGATCCTGCCCGAAGTTGGGCTAGAAGGGCAAAAACGCCTGAAAGCTGCCAGTGTTCTTTGCATTGGTACAGGCGGGCTTGGCTCTCCCTTACTGCTCTATTTAGCCGCAGCGGGGATCGGACGCCTGGGAATTGTTGACTTTGATGTGGTCGATAACTCCAACCTTCAGCGCCAGGTGATTCATGGCACCTCATGGGTCGGTAAACCCAAAATTTACTCCGCCAAAGATCGGATTTTAGAAATCAACCCCAACTGTCAGGTCGATTTACACGAAGTCCGGATTTCGTCCGAAAATGCGCTCGACATCGTGGCTCCCTACGACATTGTGGTCGATGGCACCGATAACTTCCCTACTCGCTATCTGGTCAACGACGCCTGCGTTTTGCTCAACAAACCCAACGTCTACGGCTCGATCTTCCGCTTTGAAGGACAAGCCACCGTCTTTAACTACGAAGGTGGACCCAACTACCGTGACCTCTATCCCGAACCCCCGCCGCCGGGACTCGTACCCTCCTGTGCTGAAGGTGGGGTATTGGGAATTTTGCCGGGAATTATTGGTGTAATTCAGGCAACAGAAACCGTCAAGATTATTTTGGGTAAAGGGCAAACGCTGAATGGGCGACTGTTGATTTACAATGCACTCAATATGACGTTCCGTGAACTCAAGCTTCGACCGAATCCGGTTCGTCCTGTCATTGAAAAATTGGTCGATTACGAAGAGTTTTGTGGAATTCCTCAAGCCAAAGCAGAAGAGGCAAAGCAGCAAATGGAACTGCAAGAAATGACGGTGCAAGAGTTGAAGCAACTGCTAGATAGTGGTGCGGATGACTTTGTTTTGTTGGATGTGCGCAACCCCGGCGAATACGAAATTGCCAAGATTCCCGGATCTGTGCTGGTGCCCTTACCCGATATTGAAAATGGGGATGGTGTTGCTAAGGTCAAAGCCCTGCTGAACGGGCATCGCTTGATTGCCCATTGCAAGATGGGGGGACGGTCTGCCAAAGCCCTATCCATTCTGAAAGAAGCAGGGATTGAAGGCACCAACGTTAAAGGTGGGATCACGGCGTGGAGCCGCGAAGTTGATCCCTCCGTTCCAGAGTACTAAGAGTTTGTGTTCTGTCAGGAGTGCGGCGTTGCCGCACTCCTGACAGCGACCTTCTGAGTTTGATGTACGGTGTCATCCTCAGGAACTGACATAGAAATATGGTTCTACTACAGGGGTTTGGCAATGCCAAACCCCTCTTCTATAGCGTCTGACGCCATCGAGTTAAGACAAGTCATGAATTGAAACGCTGCACGGAGTGCAGCGTTTCAATTCATTATGGTTCTACGCAATCTAGTTAGGACATCGGAGGGGGGTGGGGCGGTGCCCCCACGCAGGAGTTCCACCCCTGCACCCCGTCCTAACCCTAATGCGTACCGCTATCCCTTCCTGCTGAGGGTGTAGCGCTATATCAACTCTTACAACAGAAATTACCATCGCAATTCTCTGTGAGTTGTAATGTGTGAGGCAGGCATTGTTTGCCTCATTCTTTGTCGTCGATCGCAGCCTTCATTCTCTTATGAGCACCTCATCCTCTCATCCTGCTGTTTTGTGGAAACAGGTTTTTGGACTGACTGCCGTTCAAGTTGCCATATCGTTCATGTGGCTGATCTATGGAACCTATTTGCCCCAGTTGTTGGGCGAATTTGGTATGCCTGCGGAAATTGGTGGGGTGTTGTTTGTCATCGAAAATGGTATTGCGATCGCCACTCAACCGTTGATGGGTGGGCTATCGGACCGCACCTTGCACTGGATGGGGTCTCGCTTTCCGTTTATTGCGGCTGGGGTTATTCTCTCTTCGGCACTCTTTATTCTGCTGCCATTGCTGACGTTCGTTAACAGTCCGGGTGTTGTGATGCAGTGGGTGATGATTTTTGCCCTGGTGTCCTGGGCATTGGCAATGACCATTTTCCAGAGTCCTGTCCTGTCATTGCTGATGAAATATGCCTCGATTCAGCATCTGCCAGTGGCTGCCAGTTTCCTGACGGCTGCAATAGCATTGATTGGCACGGCTAGACCTGTCGTCAATCAGATGATTCTGAGCCTGGGTCCTGTAGCAACGTTTGTGATTGGGTCGCTGGTGTTGCTAGGGGCAGCAGCGGCTTTAAGAGCCATCGATCCACCAACTCCACCACAAGGGTTGACGGCTGCCCCGGTTCAGCCCGTTGCCCCTGTGGCATTGCTATTAATTGCTGGACTGGGTATTACCATCGGTTGGGGCAATCGCCTGGTGATGGATATGCTTGGCAAGGTCTTTAGCTATCAGCTACCCGGAGCCAATATAACTCAGTTAATGGGCATGGTGGGCTTTGGCATTGCGGCGATCGCCGTTCCTGCCGGATTGGTCGCAACTCGCCGGGGCAATCGGTTGATGCTGTGTCTGGGCTTATTATCAACCATTACCTTTGCAGAACTCCTCGTCTTGCTCCCTAACCCAGTAACGTTAATCCCGTGGGTGGTAATGTTGATCGGCTCTCTCAGTCTGGTTTTGAATGGAGTCTTTCCTCTGGTGTTGGTGCTTGTGCCTGCGGCAAAAGGAGGACTCGGTATCGGCACCTATTTAGGGGGGTTAGCCGCTGCCACGATGAGCTTTAACATGATATTTCCCCAGCCAGAACTAATTCGGGTGGAAATTGGCACCTTTATCGCGCCGATCGCCTTTTTTATCGCAACCTTGTGCGTGCTTGCCAGCTACCGCATTGTCATTCCTCAAGCTGAACTGAAACCTTAAACGTGCGACTAGTGTTGCAAACACGAAATTTTGCAACATGGGGGTTTGGGGGCTGCGCCCCCAAGAGAGGGGTTTACCCCCTCCACCCCCTCTAAAACTTTTAAGTTGGTGTACCAGGGTGCATCGGCGTTGCCGATGCACCCTGGTCGAGCAATCAACTATAACCCTGGCTGCACCTGAACCAAGTGTTCCAGGTCAAGTGTTGCCAATCGTTCATACGCTCGATCGACCGATCGCTGACCTCGCAAAAATCCTGTGTTCGCTCCCGGACAAAGATAGGTGAGTGTCTCACTAGAAAAGCGATCGCGCAATGTTTTAACACTTTGGAGTTGCCTGCGCCAGTGAAAGGTTTTGGCAATGCGTAACGGGGTTGGCTCACCGTGTTGATTGGGTAGCAAATGCCGACCAGAAAATAAGATACCGTTGTGGCGATCGCAATACAGACAGGCGGACCCCGGTGAATATCCAGGTGTCCAAATCAGCTCAATCCCCGGCAAAAGATCCAGTCCGTGATGGAAAGATGTCACCTTTACGTCTGGTAACAGATACGCCTCTTGCTCTTGAATCACAACATGACAGCCAAATCGTTGCTGGATTTCGGGCGCTCTGGCGATCGCATCCCGATGCGTCAAAAACAACCACTGCACCCCACCCTGGTCTTGCAAAAACTGTTGATTGCCCTCATCCCAGGTCGGACAATCCACCACAATGTTGCCCTGCGGATGCTGAATCAAATACGCCGTGCCCCCCATCGTGTCGCGATTGGGAGAGAAAGCAAACACCCCTTCCAGAACGGGGCGTGGCGGCTTAACAGCCGAAACCTGAGAGTTGGTAGAAAACACAGCGTTATCAGATAAGAGTTTGTGAGGTCAAAGCTCACTATATCGCCCTTTGCAGCAACCAGATCCCCAGCATTTCCTAAAAAAGCGAGGATCTAAA
>NZ_JBSLYH010000104.1:0-7369 GCF_055793305.1 Calyptranema fuscum S582 | reverse complement strand
ATTCAACTTCAACCAGTCCATCCTCGACTCTCAGGGTCGTGTGGTGAACACCTGGGCTGACGTATTGAACCGTGCGAACCTGGGTATGGAAGTGATGCACGAGCGTAATGCTCACAACTTCCCTCTCGACTTGGCTTCTACCAAGGCTCCTGAGATTGTTGGTTAATCTTCCTTAGCATCTAGTTTCTAGGTTGGTAAAAAAATAAGAGGCGCGACTCATTGAGTCGCGCCTCTTATTTTGCATAGCGTTTTTAAATCACAGTGCTGGACGAGGAATTGCTGGAGTATCGCGATTTTCCATCGAGTAGAGTACAGATTATTCTTTGAAAGCTATGCGGAGCATAGCTTTCAAAGAATAATCTGCTTCTGTAACGTTCTGTAGATTGATTCAGCACGGTGTTGAACGAACTTGCACACTAATCATTACGTTAAATTAACTGCAACGGCAAAATTTCAGGCAGCTCATTGGCTCTTTTAATATTTATTAACAAATCGAAAGGTTTTATCTACAAAAGATTTGACTTTGTTTTTGGGGGTTGACAACGGTGAAATCTTTACAAAAGTTTTTTAAGATGAGTGACAAAAGTTTGCTTACCTCTGGAAAAAGTTGCTGAGTGTCAATATTATGAAATCCAAAGTTCAAGTTAAAAAACTTGATCCTGCATTTATCCATTTTTGTAATTCAAGCTATCCATTAAATTATGACTACTACCTTACAGCGTCGCGAAAGCGGCAACCTATGGGAGCAGTTTTGTAATTGGATTACGAGCGTCAACAACCGTGTATATGTGGGTTGGTTTGGCGTTCTGATGATCCCATGCTTGCTAACTGCAACAATTTGTTTCATCATCGCCTTCATCGCCGCTCCTCCCGTTGACATCGATGGCATCCGCGAGCCTGTTGCAGGTTCTCTGCTCTACGGAAACAACATCATGAGTGGTGCTGTTGTTCCTTCTTCCAACGCAATCGGTCTTCACCTCTATCCGATTTGGGAAGCAGCATCCTTAGACGAATGGCTGTATAACGGCGGTCCTTACCAGTTAGTAGCGTTCCACTTCCTCATCGGTATTTTCTGCTGGATGGGTCGTCAGTGGGAACTCAGCTACCGCTTGGGTATGCGTCCTTGGATCTGCGTTGCTTACTCTGCGCCTGTTGCAGCTGCAACCTCCGTATTCTTGATCTATCCGATCGGACAAGGTTCCTTCTCTGACGGGATGCCTCTGGGTATCTCTGGTACGTTCAACTTCATGTTCGTGTTCCAGGCTGAGCACAACATCCTGATGCACCCCTTCCACATGTTGGGCGTAGCTGGTGTGTTCGGTGGTTCGTTGTTCTCTGCAATGCATGGTTCATTGGTAACCTCTTCTCTGGTGCGTGAAACCACCGAGACTGAATCCCAAAACTACGGTTACAAGTTCGGTCAAGAAGAAGAGACCTACAACATCGTTGCAGCACACGGTTACTTCGGACGTCTGATTTTCCAATATGCCAGCTTCAACAATAGCCGCGCACTGCACTTCTTCTTAGGTGCATGGCCGGTCGTTTGTATCTGGTTTACGGCATTGGGTATCAGCACGATGGCGTTCAACCTGAACGGATTCAACTTCAACCAGTCCATCCTCGACTCCCAAGGTCGTGTCGTCAACACCTGGGCTGATTTGTTAAACCGTGCAAACTTAGGTATGGAAGTGATGCACGAGCGTAATGCTCACAACTTCCCACTCGACCTGGCATGTGATGAAGCAACCCCCGTCGCTTTAATTGCACCCTCAATCAACAGCTAATCGCTGAACTAGAGTTGAGTGTAAGCGCTCCCCAGGGGGAGCGCTTTTTGCTGAATATATAATGATTCTCTGATTGCGATCGCCCCAAGCCGTTAAGCTATATTGCACGTCAGCCATAACGCACGCTCATTTCTGATCAGGATAAGATAAATGCCATAGGACGATAGCGCTTCGCACCTGGATAGATTACGGTTATGGTGTGAGAGTGGTGCTCCCACACCATAACGTGCGCTTCATAGAATAGATCTCTTGCAGATTCGTTGGGGTGGGGACGAAGCCCTCGCCCAAACCAGTTCCAAAACCTTAATGGGCAAGCGGTCTAATTGAGTCATTGCTACATAGACTGAGGATTATTGAATTGTCGTCTCAGATTGATTTGCAAGTTAAAGCAACAGGTCAGCGACTGGATCGCTATCTGGCGGAAGAATTGCCCGATATATCTCGTTCCCGCATTCAGAAATTGATTGAAGAGGGACAGTTGCAAATCAATGAGCAGATTTGTACCTCTAAAAAAGTCATGGTCAATCAGGGCGATCGCCTGTTGTTGACGATTCCAGAGGCACAATCGCTAGACTTGCAAGCCGAAGACATTCCCCTGGATGTTTTGTATGAAGACGATCATGTTCTGATTCTCAATAAACCTGCTGGCTTAGTGGTACATCCCGCCCCCGGTCATGAGGGAGGCACCTTAGTCAATGCGCTATTGGCACATTGTCCCGATCTTCAGGGCATTGGTGGAGTAAGACGTCCCGGCATTGTCCATCGATTGGATAAAGACACAAGCGGGGCGATCGCTGTTGCCAAAACAGATCAGGCACACCAGCATCTCCAGGCACAATTTAAAGTTAAAACTGCCCAGCGCACTTATCTGGGAATTATCTACGGCGCACCCTCTACTCCGAATGGAACCGTCGATCAGCCGATTGGTCGCAATCCTAACGATCGCAAAAAAATGGCAATTCTATCGATCGAAAAAGGAGGTCGGCGTGCCGTCACCCATTGGCAAGTGTTGGAGCGCCTGGGCAATTTTACGCTGATGCAATTTCAATTAGAAACAGGACGCACCCATCAGATTCGGATTCACAGCGCTGCCATTGGGTATCCGATTGTGGGAGATCCTGCCTATGGAGCTGGTCGATCGATTGGTGTCAACCTCACCGGACAAGCCCTGCACGCCTGGAAGTTGCGGTTGAAACACCCCGTTACCGAAGCGTGGATTGAAGCGATCGCCCCTCCCCCCGCAGAATTTAATACGCTGTTACAGATATTGCGGCAACGGTTATCGACCCAAACCTGCCATTGAGCTAGTACACCAACTTAAAAGTTTTAGAGGGGGTGGAGGGGGTTTTACCCCCTCTTGGGGGCGCAGCCCCCAAACCCCCATGTTGCAAAATTTCGTGTTTGCAACACTAATACGTTTTGAGAGAGCGACGGCGGAGCCGTCGCTCTCTCAAAACGTATTAGATTTTATAATGCTCGTACCTGGATAGATTACGGCTGTTGTGTCGAGAAGCGGCGCGCCGCGCCGCTTCTCGACCTATTACCCCGTTGAGTCTGAACCCGTAGCGCAATAAAACCTGGCATCATGGGAATAGGTATCCGCGATTCGTTGTTTTCTTCAACTTTTTCTTACACCTGACACGCATGATCATTAGACTCTTTCTTTCGTTCGTAATCAGCATGTTGCTCTGGTTTGGCATGACCCCGCTGGTGCTGGCGCAAGAGTCTATACCCCTGCCAACCGCAACGAATGCAGAGATCTTAAATAACCTGAGAAACAAAGCATTTACTGCCACCAATCAAGGTGATTTTGCCAGTGCTGAGGAGTACTGGACCGAAATTTTGCAGCAATTGCCCGATAACCCTGCGGTATGGAGTAATCGGGGAAATTCCAGGGTCAGCCAAAATAAGTTAGAAGCGGCGATCGCCGACTATAACAAAGCGATTGAACTCACCCCTGATGCGCCCGATCCCTATCTCAATCGTGGCACTGCACTGGAAGGGTTGGGACGTTGGCAAGAAGCGATCGCTGATTATAACAAGGTGTTGGAGCTGGATGATCATGATGCAGCGGCGTTTAATAATCGTGGCAATGCCGAAGCGGGGTTAGGTGACTGGCAAAAGGCGATCGCTGACTATCACCATGCGGCTGAACTTGCACCCGACTTTGCCTTTGCTCAAGCCAATCATGCGATCGCCCTATATCAAATCGGGCAGACCGATGAAGCCATTCGGCAGATGAAAAATTTGGTACGAAAATATCCCCGCTTTGCCGATATGCGAGCAGCACTAACTGCTGCCCTTTGGGTTGCCGGTCAACCGGGCGAAGCCGAAAGTAATTGGTTTGCAGCTGTAGGGCTAGATGGACGCTATAAAGATTTAGAGTGGGTTGCCCATACTCGCCGTTGGGCACCGGCTCTCGTGAGCGCTTTAGAAAAGTTTTTGAAATTGCAATAGCACCGTTTTGAAACCAGTCTCTGGATGGTGCTGATTTTGGGATGACGTTCAACGTGGATGCGAAACGTCAATATTTAATCTGATGACCGTTAGGTTTTAGAATCAAGGCTAGATGAGGATCGTGAATTTAATAAACTCTAATTCTTTTTGAGAGCAATGGCTTTGCTGGCGCATTCTCAAAAAGAGTTACAGGTTCATTAATCTGAGATCCTGAGGATCAATCAACAGCGAAATTCTCTGGTTCTAATTCAGTTTGTGTTGCCCTCGCGTAGGGGTACAGCATTTGGCAAAGAATCCCTGATGGACTTCAAACACCCTTGCCCAAATGTTATGTCCTTACAAAATTGGATGGCTGCAACACAACAGCCGCCGAAATCAGGGAATTCTTATCAGCCGTGCCGGAGAGTGCTATGGTCAATGCCCCTGACGTTAAGCTGCCCGAAGCATTTACAACCTACATCGAACAAACCTACTATGCGCAGGTCACCGAACAATCGAAGTTAGAAGTCGTTGTTCAAGATCCAGATTTTCTCAAGAATCCGCTGAAGCATGTGGCGCTGTTTTCTGATCATGGTATTCTTCATGGTCGCGATATTGCTGGCAAAATCATTCAGGTGATTCAGCAAATTAATGGGTTGTTGATCCCCCGGCGAGCCTCATCGCGTCTGGAGTTCATGCTGGGGTATGGATCGATGTTGGCGTATTTGCATGACATCGGCATGAAAAATTTTTCGGCATTTGGGCGAGCCATGCATCCTGAATTTGCCGCACAACTGACCTTTTCTCCAGAATTTGATGCCTGGATCGAGTTGTTGTGGCAAGAAAATTCGGGAAATGTGGCATGGCGGCTAATGAATCTGTCGGTGCAAGGGTTGCTCACTCAGCCACCTCAGCTGGTATTGCGGGAAATGCTGTCGTTGTCGATGGCGCATAGTAAAAGCAAGGTGCCGATCGCCATCTTAAATGATGTCGATGTTTTGCGAGAGACGATGAAAAAGTGTGTCGGTACAGAGTTACAGTACCTCTATCACCAGCAACAGGTTGCGATCGCAGAACAGAAGCTGGCTCACCTGCAAAGGACAACCGCCGATGCCAGCGAGTGCGATCGCCTGGCTCAAGCTTTAGAAACCGCAAAAACTCAACTCCACGAATTTATTACTCAGGCAAATTCTGGGCAACACAACAATCCCGATATTGAGCGGCATTACGGCGATCTAGAGCAATTTCATCACATTGCTTTTTCCTGGTTAGTCGCCGATATCCCAGCTGTTCAAGACCTGACGCTAGATGTCATCGATACCATACGGGCATTGCGTTGTGCCGATGCCTTGCGCCAACGGGGAACCACGTTCACCACCTCCGCCGGATATCAAGTTTTTGTCAGTCAAGATACAGCCAAGGCAATCTATGCGTTGCAAAGTGGCGATCGCTCTCAACTGTTTCTTTTAGAAGGCAAAGACCCCATCAGTGCCGGTGAAGCCAATATGGCAAATTCTAACCTCGACCAGGATGGGAATTTGCGGATTGCCTTTACACGAGGTGCCTTTTCTAGCCCAGAGGCAACCCAATGGGCAGCCTTTAGTGCGGCAATTGTAATTCAAGATATTCAAGCCGATGTGATTGGCAGTTTCCGCCGATCGGAACCCGAGCAAGAGCAATTGCGGGGAAGCATTAAACTAGAGCAAGAGATGCAGATTTTGGTGGAAGGGGTAGACGACAACCCTGAGTTTGCCGACCTGGTCTGTCAGGAACTGAGTCAACTCAACCCTCAGCTGGCTCTCCGCGTGCAAGCCGTTACATCATTGCAATATGCCGACTTGAAACAAGTCGATCGCTATTTAGGCGGAGTGCAACCCAAGTGGGGCGTCACTGAAAAACTGCATTTGTTAGACCAATTAGTCAAATCGGGGCATAAGGTCGATCACATTGATCTAAATCGAGCCTTTTTAGAAACTCGATTGATTACAGTCAAATCTGGTGAAGTACTGATTGAACCCGGTGTTCTGTCTGGCTTTGTCTACATTCCTTTGAATGCTGGACTGAAGCTGATTTCTTCCAATGGCTATCAAATGCTGGCAGGGTTGCCATGGGTGCTGATTGGTGACATTGAAGCGATTCGTAACACCCCAACCCACAATAAAGTAGTGGCAGAGCAAACCGTTGAGTTGATGATGATTCCTAAACAAATCTACAGCCGCTATTGGTATGCACCTTATACCATTGATGAATTTACTCAACTGTTTGCCAATGGCAAGCTTCAGCCCCAATTGCCCTCGCGGCGGACAACGTCCCTAGAAATGGATTTGCAACGGGTAACCCGCCGCAGTCGTGCGTTACCCATGGCGATTCATCTGATGAAGCTGTTTCCTAAATCTGATCAACTGAAGCTATTTATGAGCTATTTGGAAGAAGTTCAGCTTGCTCAGGGAGATGCTTTATTTGGTCAGGGCGATCGCCCGGAAATGCTTTATTTTGTCGAGTGGGGGCAGATTGCTGTAATTGAAACCCATCAAGGACAAGAACACACAACCCAGACCTTTCATTCCGGTGATCTTGTAGGAAGCTGGGAGTTTTATAGCCAATCTACCTATCAACACACGGCGATCGCTAATAAAGCCAGCACTCTGCGCGGCTTATCAGTCAGCGCCCTGCAACGGATGCAAGAAACATCACCCCAGGTTGCCCATACCTTTGCCCAATATCTACTGGTATTTTTGGCAGATCAACTGCATCGGGCAAAGCAAGAAATCACCACACTGCGACAAGAACGAACCGAAACGATCGAACGACTCACCTCGTCACAACTCTAAAATCTACAAAGATTGTAATTCCGCAATTTTATTCAAGGCATATTGTTGTAAGGGTTGATAGTTGATTTCGCGGGCAATCGCGGCAGATTGTTGCAGTGCTGCAATAGCCATATCAATTTTTTGAAGTTGAATATAACAATTGGCAATAAATAACAAATTTCGACTTTGGCTATATTGGTCACCAATCTGCTGATAAATATCTTGAGCCTGTTGCAGATAGCCTATTCCTACCTGCGAGTCTTCATTCAATGTCCCGATTGCTTGTAACGTGTTGGCTTCACCCAGTCGAGCACCCACGGCTCGATAGATGCCGATCGC
>NZ_JBSLYH010000103.1:0-7695 GCF_055793305.1 Calyptranema fuscum S582 | reverse complement strand
GAAAAAGCTAATCTCTTCTTTGAACAAGCATTGTTATTTAGCCATGGAGGTGAACCCGAAGCCGCGATCGCCAGCTATGACCGAGCGATCGCCATTAAACCAGACTACCACGCAGCTTGGAACAACCGGGGGATTGCCCTGTATGACTTAGGGCGTTACGAAGAAGCCATTGATAGCTATGACCGAGCGATCGCCATTAAACCAGACTACTACGATGCCTGGAACAACCGGGGGAATGCCTTGTCTGCCATAGGGCGAAAACACGAAGCCATTGATAGCTATGACCGAGCAATCGCCATTAAACCAGACTACTACTACGCATGGAATAACCGGGGGAATGCCCTGTCTGCCATAGGGCGAAAACAAGAAGCCATTGATAGCTATGACCGAGCGATCGCCATTAAACCAGACGACCATACTGCTTGGAACAACCGGGGGCTTGCCCTGTCTGACTTAGGGCGACACCAAGAAGCCATTGATAGCTATGACCGAGCGATCGCCATTAAACCAGACTACCACGACGCCTGGTACAACCGGGGGATTGCCCTGTCTGACTTAGGGCGACATTTAGAAGCCATTGATAGCTATGACCGAGCGATTGCCATTAAACCAGACTATTCCTCAGCCTGGTACAACAAAGCGTGTTGCTATGCATTGTGTGGCAAGCTAGAAGAGGCAATTGAAACCTTGCATCAGGCAATTCAGCTTCATCCTGAGGATCGAGAGATGGCAAAGACGGATGCCGATTTCGATGGCATTCGAGACGATCCGCGATTTCGGGCGTTAGTTGACGATCAGGATTGAGATTTCCGGCATCTTGGAGATGCCGGAAATTTAGGAGAAATTTGTTAATCGGGAGAGGTCACAACCATGAATGCCAAAATTAGTATTCAAGTTGAAAAAACAGCGGCAGGTTATTCTGCTTATAGCCCTGAAATCGCAGGCAGTCAGGTGCAAGGAGAGTCGGTCGAAAGCCTTGTAGATGCACTTAAACCAATTCTGAGTCATTACCTCAACACGCAAGACAATCCAACTCAGATTAAAACCAACCAACCCATCTGGCAGATCGCTCAGGACATTACAAGTGATATGACTGAGGCAGAAATCCAGCAACTCCCAACAGATGGGGCAGAACAGCATGATCACTATATCTATGGCATTCCTAAGCGAACGTCATGAAACGACTATTTGCAGACACCTTTTATTGGGTTGCCCTGATCAATCCTGCTGATGATTGGTATGGTCGCGTTCTCAATGTGAACCATTCTTTAGGTCAAGTTCAAATCATCACAACCGATGAAGTGTTGACTGAGGTTTTAGCTTTTTATTCAGAAGCAGGTGCCCAAATGCGACGACGCACAGTTACGTTTGTAGATAACATTTTGAATAACACTATGATTCAAGTTATCGAACAAACTCATGAATCTTTTCTGGCTGGTTTGACCCTTTACCGTAGCCGTTTGGATAAAGGATATAGCTTGACCGACTGCATTTCCATGAATACGATGCGAAAGCTAGATATTACAGAAGTCTTAACTCACGATCAGCATTTTGCTCAGGAAGGCTTCATACTTCTATTCAAGTAAGCCAAATGGATATTGATTTTTGAGAGCATTTGTTCACGATTTCAGGCATTAGTCGCTGACTAGGGTTGAGATCTCCGGCATCCTGGAGATGTTAGGGTCTTTGCTTGACCTGATGATGTTTTCAAAACATTGGCGTTTGGGTGCTGCTATCTGCCAGCGCATTATCAAGGGCAACCTGGGCAGCCCGAATCAGCTTGACGTAATGGGGTTGCGACAAATCCACTGCTTTAGCGTCTGCTAACGATTTACCCAACCAGCCCCACTGCTGTTGCGGATCGACCGATAGCATCATTCCCTCTGAGTTGTGAATTCTCAATTCATGCTCGGCACCAACGGGATAGAGACTACAGGTATATTTACGCTGATTAAAATAAAACTCGATGGGGGCGGGTTCAGGGGCAATATTTTGTTCAACGGGTTCTATCGCGTCATCAGGCAACCGAACGCCAACCAGTTCTAATTCCACTGTGCGATCGCCATTCCATTCATTTAGCCGCAAACGGTATGCCACATCAACCCGCTTCGGCATCGGGCAATATTCTCCCCAACGCCATGCCAATGCTTTGATCTGCACCGGGCGATCGCCCGGTTGTGACAGGGTTAGTTTCAGATGGGCTTGATGTTGACCCATCGTTTTCTGGTCGATCACCTGAACATTGGGTGTCCAAAAAATCGGGTCAGGGTTGTCGATGCCGCACGGATGAAGGCGATCGATCTGGGTGTAGAGATCCAGGGTTAGCTCGGATAGATCAGCTTGCGCATCAATCGTAATCAGGGGTTTGAGGTGCTGCGGTTGCAAGCATTGATTGGCAAACAAACTCAGGTGCGATCGCAATGCCCCTAAATTCTCGGCGGCTAAGGAAAACCCTCCGGCGGCTCGATGTCCGCCAAATTTATCGAGCAGGTGGCTACAAAACTGCAAAGCATCAAACACATTAAATTCAGGAATACTGCGTGCCGATCCGCGAATCCGAGTCGGGTCATGTTCTTCGTAGGTACCAATAAATACAGGAACGCCGTAGCGTTCGACCAAACGGGACGCGACAATGCCAATGACACCATGATGCCAGTTGGGTTGAACGATAACCAAAATGCGATCGCGCATAAGATCTAAGTCGCTGGCTTCGCACCAATTAATCGCGGCTGCCTCGATCTCGCTACAGAGTTCCTGCCGCAACTTATTCACCGCTTCGCACTGCATCGCCAGTTCTAAGGCGCGTCCTTCATCTTCAGTGGTCAGCAATTCGATGACAATTTGGGGATCAGAAATTCGCCCGATGGCATTAATCCGGGGCCCCAGCCGAAACCCAATTGCCTCGGGCTTCAGTTGGCGCTCGTGACTTAAGCCAGCCACCTGAATCAGGGCTTGGATGCCTGGAATTTTGGATTCGGGTAAGAGTCTCAAGCCCCGTCTCACCCACCGTCGATTTACTCCTGTCAGGGGAGCCAGATCGGCGATCGTGCCTAAGGTAAATAGCTCAATTAACGGTTTGGTCAAGTCTTGAATATGGCGCAACCGCTGTGCCAGACAAATTGCCAGAATGTAAGCCACACCAACTCCTGCCACGCCTCGATAGGGAGAGGCTTCGTGAATTAGCTTGGGATTGAGGATGGCATTGGCGGGGGGCAAGTCGGGTGGAATATCGTGGTGGTCGGTGACAATGACGGTCAAGCCCAGCTCTCTGGCTCTGGCGATCGGGGCGTAGGCAGCAATGCCATTGTCTACCGTGAGAATGAGACGCACCCCTTCCTGAGCAAACTCTTCAACGATCCGTTGATTAATGCCATAGCCTTCATGCATGCGGCTGGGAATGGCATAGTTGACCGTCGCACCCAAAAACCGCAACGCTCGCAACAACAAAGCTGTGCTGGTCATACCATCGGCATCATAGTCGCCGCAGATGGCAATCGAATAATGTTTGGCGATCGCCTCTTCCAACAAATCCACTGCCAAGTCCAAATCGGGAAACTCATGACTGGGCAACGGCAAAATTTGCTGTTCGGGATCCAGAAAAAAATTAGCTCGGTCTGGCGTATCGATACCGCGATTGAGCAACACCTGCGCCAATAAGGGCGATAACTGGGTAGCATCCGCCAGGATTTTCAGTGGCTCAACCTCAGCAGTCGCAATCTGCCACCGTTGTCGCGGCAATCGGGTGGAGCGCAAAGATTTTGCAGGCGATCGAGAAATCGGCGGGCGATCGAGAGTCACAGTTGTATGTTGTCAGCGTAATGAACAGAGCGTTTGTCTGCTAGAAATCTTCTGATTCCTAAGGATCGTGGATTTAATAAAACCCAATTCTTTTTGAGAGAGCGACGGCTCCGCCGTCGCTCTCTCAAAAAGAATTACAGGTTATTTAATTTGTGATCCTTAGGAATGAAAATTAAATAACGTCGATGATTTTCTGTAGGGGCGAACGGCTGTTCGCCCCTACAAACAATTCAATCGATGATTTGTTGTAGGGGCGAACGGCCGTTCGCCCCTACAAACGATTCGATAGTCGATTTGATTTAATCCACGATCCTTAGAATAGTACAGCTAAACTCTCTTAGCACACAGTAAGGCAAAGCGAATCAATCCCCGTTGATAGCCTCGACGCATTAAGCCCAACGATAAGGCAGCTTGAATCGTGCTCCATCCGGATGTGAGCAATCCCCAAACGGCAGTCGGGGTAAAGGCAGAATCAATCACGACATCCCAAAAAGGGGCAACAGCGGTTGACCAATCTGCGGTGCGAATGTTCTGAAAATTGAGTGACCGGGCGATCGCCTCATAGTCTGGCAACGAGATCACATGAGGCAGACAATAAACCCGATAGATATCGTCTAAATGTTTTTGTTCGTCAGCGGTCAGTGGCTTTTCAGGAGGTGCGATCGGACGATGACACCAGGTTGCCATCAAAAACGTGCCCCCTGGTTTGAGAACCCGATAGCATTCTTGAAGAAACTGGGTTTTGTCGGGCATATGTTCGCCACTTTCCAACGACCAGACGAAATCGAAGGTTTGATCGGCAAAGGGCATCGCCAGAGCATCGGCAACCTGAAATTTGACAGATGGCGCTAACCCAGCCTCGCTGGCTCTAGCGGTTGCCCGGTCTGCCTGAACCGGACTGAGCGTGATCCCGACAGCGATCGCCTTAAACTTTTCTGCCAGATAAAGCGTACTACCGCCAATCCCACAGCCCACATCCAGCACCTGCTGGATCTCTTTAACGTCTGCCCATCGCAACAATTCCTCAATTAAGTCGATCTGTGCCTGTCGTCGTTCTTTTGGTTCGGTGCCATCAGCACCATAGTATCCATGATGCATATGCTCTCCCCAAACCTGCTCCCACAGACCCGAAGAGGCATCATAAAATTGCTGAATTCGTTGTTGTAGAGTTGATGTCATCGTGCAGAAAAACTCTCTAATAGAGGCACATATAGTCTAGAGTTTCTATAGCAAAGTGATCCGGTGCCAATTTTTGCACCCTCCCCATGACAGTTTCTAGAACCATTTGCCTGGGATTTATTACCGTTATTACGATCGGTGCCCTGCTTCTGCTCTTACCGTTTTCAACGGCTGACGGTAGCTGGAATGATCCCGTTGTGGCACTCTTTACCGCAACGTCTGCGGTATGCGTCACAGGTCATATTGTGGTGGATACCGCCACCTATTTTTCTGATTTTGGGCATGTTGTAATCGTTGCCCTGGTTCAGATTGGTGGATTGGGGTATATGACTGCAACCACGTTTTTGTTGCTGGTTTTGGGACGACGGTTTGGGCTACGAGACAAGATGGCATTGCAACAAGCCCTGGATCGTCAAGGGATGCAGGGTGTAACGGATATGATTCGTTCCATCATTAGTGCCACGCTAATTTTTGAGCTAACAGGTGTGTTTTTGTTGCTCATTGCCTTTGTGCCTCAACACGGGTTTGCCTACGGGTTGTGGTTAGCCATCTTCCATAGCATTAGTGCCTGGAATAATGCAGGCTTTAGCCTGTTTTCTGACAATCTGGTTGGGTATCAATCGTCGTTAGTCGTAAATCTGGTGATCCCCGGATTAATTATTTTGGGGGGGATAGGCTATGAAGTCATCTTCGAAGCCTACTTATTGCTGCGAGATATTCTCTCCGGTAGTCAAGAACGAATTGTTTTATCATTAAACTTTAAGGTTGCCATTAGCACCACTCTGGTGTTGCTGTTCGGTGGGACGATCGCCATTTTCTTTACCGAGTTGAGAAACCCCGATACCCTGGCATCAATGCCCCTAGGGACACAGTTAATGGCGGCATGGTTTCAATCCGTCACCGCTCGAACTGCCGGATTTAACACCATCGACAATGGCAAAATGGGCACAGCTGCCCTATTTATTACCGTTGCGCTCATGTTTATTGGCGGTAGCCCTGGTGGTACGGCTGGCGGCATTAAAACCAGTACGGTTCGAGTGCTTACCAGTTGCACCCAGGCGATTCTTCAGGGTAAGGAAGATGTCCATATTTACGAACGGCAGATTCCCATCTCCTTAATTTTGAAATCGGTGGCAGTGGCGGTGGGTTCGTTATTAACCGTTGTGATTATGACGATTCTGATTGCCTTTGCCGACCCAACTGTAGACTTTATTCGAGTCATTTTTGAAGTTGTCTCAGGGTTTGGTACTGTTGGTTTATCAACAGGAATTACGGCTGGGCTCTCTACATTTTCTAAACTGGTGCTGGTTGCAACTATGTATATCGGTCGAGTCGGCGTTTTGCTTCTGATGGGGGCAATTTTGGGCGATCCCCGCCCCAGTTCCATCCACTACCCGGAAGAAAACTTACTGGTAGGATAACCGACCCTATCTTGCCCACCCTATGGATCGTGGATTTAATAAAACCGAAGATTTATTTTTGGAAGCGCGGCGGAGCCGCGCTTCCAAAAATAAACGTCTGGGTTTTAATTAATTTGTGATCCGATGCATGAATGTGGCTGAACCTACGGTAGGAAATGATGCCTCCGTGCGGGAGAATGCAGAAGGACTATTTGCTAGCAAGTGCCTCGCCTCTGCGGCACACCAAGAAGCCTGACCCTGGAGCACATCGGTGAATTTATCTTCTTTAAGCTTCTTTAAGAATCTCCGCATCGATAAAAACAGAAGACAGTTTGCAGTCATTGGTTTAGGACGTTTTGGTAAAGCCGTCTGTTCAACCCTGCACCACTTAGGCTACGAAGTGTTGGGTATCGACTCTGATGAACGCCGAGTCAATAATGTTTTGTCTGAGCAATTGGCATCTCATGCGGTGCAACTCGACTCTACTGACCCGATCGCGTTAAGAGAAGTCGGCATCGCTGATTTTGATACCGTTATTATTGCCATTGGTAACTATGTGCAAGAAAGCGTGGTTACCACACTGAACGTCAAAGAATTCAAAGTTCCCTATGTGGTCGCTAAAGCCTCGTCTGAAATTCACTGCAAGTTATTGAAAAAGGTCGGAGCCGATCACGTCGTGTTTCCTGAACATGAAATGGGTTGTGTCCTAGCGCGATCGCTTACCCGTCCTGGTATTCTCGATCGGTTTGAACTCGACCCCGACCACAGCATCATCGAAGCGGACGTACCCGAAGAATTTGATGGCAAAACCATCATGGAACTGGATCTGCGTAAACGCTATGGGTTAAACTTACTCGCCGTTTGTAAAGATGGCAAATTTGAAATTAACCCCAGCCCCGTATTACGCCTTCAGCGCGGTTGGATGATGGTTGTAATTGGCTCAAATAAAGGAATTGATCAACTGCCGGTATAAGTACTAGGTCGCGCATGAATGTCATTGGCTTAATTAGCGGTACCTCTGTCGATGGCATTGATGCCGCTTTGGTAGAAATTTCTGGAACCACGCACGACCTTCACGTCGAACTCCTCGCAGGAGCCACATATCCCTACCCAGACGAACTGCGATCGCAAATTCTAGCCGTCTGTGCCGGAACCGCCCTCAGCATGGCAGACCTGGCAGACCTAGATGATGCGATCGCCACCCACTTTGCCCAGGCTGCGATCGCCATTCAAGCCAACCACCCCACCGCAGAGTTAATTGGCTCCCACGGACAAACCGTCTACCACCGTCCCCCCCCAGACGTTAAAAGTCAAGCAG
>NZ_JBSLYH010000102.1:0-8182 GCF_055793305.1 Calyptranema fuscum S582 | reverse complement strand
GTTCAACTTCAACCAGTCCATCCTCGACTCTCAGGGTCGTGTGGTGAACACCTGGGCTGACGTATTGAACCGTGCAAACCTGGGTATGGAAGTGATGCACGAGCGTAATGCTCACAACTTCCCTCTCGACTTGGCTTCTACCAAGGCTCCTGAGATTGTTGGTTAATCGAAAGATTGATATCACCTAATGCTTGAAAAACGCTGCCTCACGGCAGCGTTTTTTTTTGCGCGGTATTCGTTTGGTTGCTTAATAGGGGTATGAATTTAAACGTGAAACCTCTGGTTTCACGTTCAAATTCATACCCAAAATCAGCAATGCCCTCCAAAAGCCGAGGTGTGCATTGGCTTAACTGCCGACGGATGCCGCTGCTTTTTCACCGACCAGCCGATTTTTTAAAAAGCGATCGCAACGAAACGCTTTAATTCGATCGGGGGTGGTGCCTGTTGCCACCATTTCCGCGACGTTATACCCACTGGCAGGAGATGCCTTGAAGCCCCATGTACCCCAACCGCAGGTGATAAAGAAATTTTGCAGTTCTTCTACCGCTGAAATAATAGGTGCATAGTCGGGGGTCATATCGCACAGACCTGCCCATTGTCGTTGCACTTTGATGTTGTGCAAGATGGGAAACAGTTCCAAAATATGGGTGGCGTAGCTTTCCAGGGCATCCAGAGTGGAACGCAGACTGTATTGGGGAAAGGACTCGACCGCACCGCCACAGACCAGTTCACCGCGATCGCTCTGACTGACATAAATATGCAGATTGGCACTGACGATAACGTGATGCAGCCAGGGTTTGAGGCTCTGGGTAACAAATGCCTGTAAGGGATGGGTTACGAGAGGGAGATGAATCCCCAACTGACGGCACACGTCCGAGGTCCACCCCGCCGTTGCCGAGACGAGGGTGCCGCAGTGAATCGTGCCACGATTGGTCTTAACCCCAATCACCCGCCCCTTTTCTGTCAGGATATCTTCGACCTGGGTGAGGCAATGAATGTGAACTCCCTGCCGATCTGCACCTCTGGCAAACCCCCACACCACGGCATCATGGCGAATAATGCCACCGGGAGGATGGTAAAGCGCACCCAAAATGGGATAGCGGGGTTTACCAGAAATATCGATTTCGGGTACCATCGCTTTAATCTGGGAGGGCGTCACCATATAGCTATCCACACCAAAGGCTTTGTTGTGTTCGGCGCGGGTAGTGAGGCTGGCGATCGCACTGGTTGAGTGCCCCAAGGTGAAGTGCCCCTGCTGGCTGAACATGAGATTAAAATCCAGCTCTTGAGACAGGTCTTCGTAGAGTTTTAGGCTCTGGTTATAAAACTGAATGCCTGCCTCGGTGCGATAGTTCGATCGCAAAATTGCCGTGTTGCGCCCCGAAGCTCCATAGCCGATGTATTTTTGTTCTAAAACCGCAACATTAGTAATGCCGTGGCGGGTTGCCAGATAATAAGCGGTGGCAAGTCCGTGAGCACCGCCACCGATGATGACGACATCGTAGCTGGGCTGGAGATCATGGGTTCTCCACATGGGATTGGGCATAGAAATGGGTTGAGTTTAAAACAAGAAATAACGCTGTGCCATGGGTAAAACGGTCGCAGGTTCGCAGGTGAGTAATTCGCCATCTGCCCGCACCTCATAGGTTTCCGGATCGACCTCCATGCGGGGGGTGGCGTCGTTCAGCTTCAAATCTTTTTTGGTCAGTTGGCGAATATTGGAGACAGCCACGGTGCGTTTTTGCAACTTCAATTGCTCAGGAATTCCGGCTTTCAAGGCTGCCTGAGACACAAAGGTCAGCGATGTTGCCGTCATTGCGCCACCGTAGCTGGCAAACATCGGGCGCATATGCACAGGTTGGGGGGTAGGAATGCTGGCGTTGGCATCGCCCATCTGTGCCCAGGCAATCATGCCACCCTTGAGGACTGTTTCGGGTTTGACGCCAAAAAATGCCGGTCGCCAGAGGCACAGGTCTGCCAATTTTCCGGGTTCGACCGAGCCAACGTACTCAGCAATGCCGTGGGTAATGGCAGGGTTAATCGTGTATTTGGCGATATAGCGTTTGGCGCGATAGTTGTCGTTGCGATCGCTATACTCTGCCACCCCTTTTTTGCCTTTGCCACCGGGAGCCAGCCAGCCCCGTTGGGTTTTCATTTTGTGTCCGGTTTGCCAGGTGCGCAAAATGACTTCGCCAATTCGTCCCATTGCCTGAGAGTCAGACGAGATCATACTGAAGGCTCCCAGATCATGCAGAATATCTTCAGCGGCGATCGTTTCTCGGCGAATCCGCGACTCGGCAAACGCCACATCTTCAGGAATGCCGCGATCGAGATGGTGGCAAACCATCAACATATCCAAATGTTCTTCTAAGGTATTGACCGTGTAAGGGCGAGTGGGATTGGTAGACGACGGCAGTACATTCAATTCGCCGCAAACTTTGATAATGTCGGGGGCGTGTCCGCCGCCTGCGCCTTCGGTGTGGTAGGTGTGGATGCAGCGATTTTTGAAAGCGGCGATCGTATCTTCGACAAATCCGGCTTCGTTGAGCGTGTCGGTGTGGATGGCAACCTGGATATCATACTCATCGGCAACACTGAGACAGGTGTCGATCGTCGCCGGCGTTGTCCCCCAGTCTTCATGTAATTTCAGCCCCATAACCCCTGCTTCCACTTGCTCGACTAAGCCCTGGGGTTGAGCCGCATTGCCCTTACCCAAAAAGCCCAAATTCATCGGAAAGGCATCGGCAGCTTGCAGCATCCGGTAAATATTCCAGGGACCAGGCGTGCAGGTGGTGGCATTGGTTCCAGCGGCAGGTCCCGTGCCCCCGCCAATCATGGTGGTAATGCCAGCGGCGATCGCCACTTCGATTTGTTGTGGACAGATAAAGTGAATATGCGAATCAATCCCCCCAGCCGTCAGGATCATGCCTTCTCCGGCGATCGCCTCTGTGCCGGGCCCAATGATGATATCGATGTTGTCTTGAATATAGGGATTTCCAGCTTTACCAATGGCATAGATCTTGCCATCCTTAATCCCCACGTCGGCTTTGACGATGCCCCACCAATCTAAAATCAGCGCATTGGTAATCACCACATCGACGGCACCGTCGGCATTAGAAATGGGAGATTGCCCCATGCCATCGCGAATCACCTTACCGCCCCCAAACTTTACTTCATCGCCGTAGGTGGTATAGTCTCGCTCGACTTCGATGATCAAGTCGGTATCCGCCAGTCGAATGCGATCGCCCACCGTTGGTCCAAACGTATCAGCATATGCGCGGCGATCCATGCGATAACTCATAGCACTCCTTCAACTCCCAGGGTTATACGACGAACGAACGCTCATCATCTCAAGCAATTCGCTCGCAAATTGTTTGTTTCGTCACTAACCTGGCAAGCGTATCACGCAGTGCCCCAGGCAACGTCTGAATTTGTTCAAAATTAAGGTTTGCTATAGCAGCCGAAGGGCTGGTTGAGATAGTACCGATGACTTACGCTCACTTGCTACCAGGGGGTTATAAGGCTGGCTTGTGCTGTGCCAACTTCAACGCCGACAACAGCAAAATTGAACCCAAGATGAGATACAGCAGAGAACTTGATACATACCGCAAAAGATGACTGCCCACAAAAGCACCCAAAATTGAACCAGATGCCATTGAAACGATAAATCTTTGCTCTGTGTTAACGTCCTTCAGTCGTTGTTGACTTCTGTATTTCAATAGACCGATCAAAATGGTTGGGATGCTGATTGCAAGACTCAAACTTCCTGCCAGTTTAATATCAACTGAAAACAGCAAAATAATGGTTGGGATAATTAACTCGCCACCTGCCACCCCCAACATACTGCTGAAGATGCCAATGATGATTCCTGCTAAAAATCCCAAGCTGATTCTTAAAAAGCTGGGCAGTTGCAAACTCTCCAGACTGAAGATGAAATGATGACCGATCAGGATAACGCTCAGAACCATCAGGAAACCAACAACGACCTGGTGTAATACTCGTTCGTTGATTCGAGTTGCATAATGAACTCCAACATAAGAGCCGATCAGAGATCCTGCCAGAATGTTGAGGATCACTGCCCAGTTCGCCACAATATTTTCCAGCCCTACAACGCCGCTCCGAAAGATGAATGAAAATGTCACCGTGACAAGGCTGACCATGAGATTGATGATGATTGCTTGTAGAGTTCGATAGTTAAAAACGCTAACTAGAATGGGTAAGCGGAACTCTGCACCGCCCAAACCAACTAGCCCACCCAGAACCCCACCCAGAGCACCCCAAGCGATCGCCCAGATATTTCGCATCCAGATCTCCACCCCTAGCACCAGCAAAATTATGAACGATGTGCTTTGAGACTGAGGTAATCAATTTGTCCGCACTTGATTCTGATGGCTTTGCAGATAACGTTTGACTGCGCTCTCACCCAGAACTGGAGTTGCATACCTAGAAAGTCACCTTCCATAAAATCTGCATCTATCTGAGGCTTGATCTTTTGATAAGTTTTTATAATACTTAATAAAAGTAAACAATTCGGATTCACCGATTAGGAGTCGCAGATGCTTGGATTTATTAAAGGGTTGTTTGGCTCAAAAGGGCAACCCGACGCCTCCGTGACAGAGGAAACAAAACCTGCGGCAGAAGTATCCTCAGCCAAAAAACAAGTGGCTAAGGTTCAACCTAAGCCGGCTAAAGTCGTCACGTCAACATCGGCGGTCAATTCTCAGGAATTTTTCCTGGATGCGGACGCTGCGAAGACGTTGGGTGACATTGACTATATGCGAACACCCAAGACCATCAAACGCAGTTTTCCAAAAACCATGTCTGCAACGAAAGGCGCAGAGATGGTGATACAGGTGTCTGCGATGGAGATGAGTGATTCGATTAAGGTGGCAGCCGCTACCGAAGCTGAACCACAGGTCAATGTGGTGTCTGAACGTCGCCAGGCGGATACCAGCATGGATATGTTCCGCACGATGGCGCGCGATTTGAAGAAACGCTAATGCTCATCGAGCCGTTCATGGCTTGAGGTTCCGTCTGGGTTGTCGGTGATCAGGGGGTCGGTCATCCGATCGTTCAGCTTCATCAACACTTGGGTCGGAGAAATGGGCTTGGTGATATAGTCATTTGCCCCAACCTCCAGGCAATGTCGCTGTTCTTCAGGGAACGTGTCGGGGGTTAGGGCAATGATTTTTAAGGTTTTTGTGATCGGATTTTGGCGCAGTTGATGAATAATGGCGTAACTGTCACTGTCACCCAGTTGCATGTCGATAATCACCAGAGCAGGTTGCAAAATTTCGATCTGTGAGACGGCAATATAGCCTTCGGTCATCCAAATCAACTGGTAGCCTGCGGCAGTGAGTAAATCGCAAATAATATCGGCATTGTCAGAGTGACTCGCCAGCAGCACAACTCGCCCGATGGGGTAACTGGGCGATGTGAATGATTCCAATTCATGAGCCGGTCTTGTCGCCATCATGGCACGGCGCGGCAATCGGACAGTAAAAACGGAACCAACGCCTTCGGTCGATTCAACGGTAATCCAGCCATTATGCATTTCGATCAATTGTTTGGTCAGCGCCAGCCCCAAACCTGTGCCCTCATATTCCCGTTGATAGGAACCATCCAGTTGTTGAAATTTTTGGAAGAGCAGCGATCGCTGTTGGTCTGGAATGCCAATGCCCGTGTCTTTGATGTGAAATGTAATGGTGCTGTCATCTCCCGACACGCGCAGGGTGACTTTGCCATTACGAGGGGTAAATTTGATCGCATTACTGAGAAGATTGATCAAAATTTGTCGTACCCGTCGTGGATCTGCAACGAAGCGATCGCTTTGAGACGAAATTTGTAAATCGAGTTCCAACGAAATTCCGGATTGAGTTGCCTTTTCTTGAAACATTCTCAGCGACTGCTGTGCTAAAACCATGGCAGAAATTTCTTGTAGATTGAGAATTGCTCTGCCTGCCTCAAATTGTGAAAGATCCAGGATATTGTTGAAGATTTCTAATAAGTGCTGCCCACTGCTATGAATGGTTTGCAAAAAGTTTTGTTGACGTTCGGGTAACTCGCCCTTTGTCCACCGCAGTAACGTTGCAGACATGCCGATAATGCAGGTCAAAGGAGTGCGCAATTCATGACTGATCGCGGCTAAAAACTCGCTTTTTGATCGGTTCGCTAACTGTGCGGCAATCAGGGCATCACGAAGTTCTTGGGTGCGTTCCATCACCCGCCGTTCTAACGTTTGCTTTTGCTGCTGCACTTGCGCATAGAGGTGTGCTTGTTGAATGGCGATCGCCAGGTGTTCTGCAATTTGTTGTAAAAACTTTTTCTCGCTCTCTTGCCAAAACCGGGGTTGCTCACATTCATGGGCAATCAAAAATCCCCACAGATTTCCCTTCACCAGGATCGGGACAACGAGTTTTGCTCGGACTTTGGCTTTTTTGAGAAACTCTAGCAAACAGTGGTCATGAGCATAGTAGGTGACGACATCTTCGATAGCAACGGCATCTCCCGTGAGATAGCGATCGCGATAGGGCGTATTGGGAAAAAAGCAAAGGTCTTCACCCAACAACAATACGGATGGCACCGTTGCATTGGCGATCGCTTCGTGAATCACCAGATTAATCTGCTGAGCGGATGACAGATCAAATCGTTCTTCCAGCTGATCTGGGTTGATTTTGACATGTGCCAGCAGACAGGATGTGGGCACATCTAGCTGATAAATTACCAGCCGATCGACGTGCAAAAACGGACGGACTTGCTCTACCGCTGTTTGCAAAATGATCGGCAACTCAAGGCTTTGGCGAATTTGGGTGGCAACCTGGTTGAGCAATTGCTCTTGTTTGATTTGTTGTCGCAGAGCAGCCGCGACTGATTGATCGACGTGGGGGCGTTGAGTTGCGGAGACCGTAGGCGTCGGGGTAGCAACAACAGGCATGTCAGCGGCTAACGATATGTTGCCCGATAGCACCCGGATTAATTTCAGCGTAAATTCGCTCTGACGAGTAGGCTGATTGGGTTGAGGAATCGTTTTGGCTTGCTGAAGCGATGCTGCCAGGGTTGACTCTGGCGTAATCTGGGTGGCTAATTGCTCAATAAAATGGGCGATCGCCTCCGGTTCAAACGTCAGGCTGATGTCATACAGTTTGCCCTGGGGCGAACGGGCGATCGCGCGTCTGGCATCGCGTATTTTTCCCAGTAACAAAGCACTAAATGGGACGGAAACAACCAACATTAAAACTTGCCAATCCACCGTTGGTGGATTTTCCATCTGCTCTAAGATGGCTTCAGTGATCACCATGCCACCCTGACTCAAGGGAGTGATCATCTGCCGCAATACCATCTGCAATTGCTCTAGCGTTGTCGCAGAAATAGATTCATGCACTATAGACGTTGCAGAAGTTGGCATGTTCAGCGCCGGTGGCAGTAGGAGTAAAGAGAATGGGCGATCGCCAAGCGATCCCCATTATGGTATAGTTTGCATCCCATTTGAGCACTATTTTATGCATCGTCTTGCTGCCGCACCCGGAGGTTGGAATCCAGAGACAGAGGGGGTTGTCTTCATTGATCAAACTCCCGCTCCCATCGTTTTTCTGACAGCAGCCGATACCGATATTCAAACCCTATCAAAGACGTTGATTCATTTGCCAGGAGGATTTCCGCAGATACGGGTTGCCAATCTGCTTAACCTGCAACAGCAACTCAGCATTGATACGTATGCCGAAACGGTGTTGCAGCAGGCCGACGTCATCATGTTGCGCCTCTTGGGTGGACGTGCCTACTGGTCATATGGATTGGAAGTCGTGCGGCAGACGGTCGAACAAACTGGGGCAAAACTCCTGGTGCTGCCGGGAGACGATCGCCCTGATCCAGACTTAATCAGCCATTCCAACTTACCGTTAGCCGTTGTCAATCAGTTTTGGCGCTACTGGACTGAAGGCGGTGTCGAAAACGTCGGTAATGCCCTGAAATGGATCGCCAATGTTTGCTTAGGGCAATCCTACGACGTCATGCAACCGCAGTCGGTGCCGTGTGTTGGCATTTGGGAGTGGCAGAGGATGGGGGAAGATGGGCTTTGCCGTGAGCGGAGTCGAACGGGAGATGGGCTTTGCCGTGAGCGGAGTCGAACGGGAGATGGGGGAGATGGGGAGGATAGGGGAGATGGGGGAGATAGGGGAGATGGGGG
>NZ_JBSLYH010000101.1:0-8512 GCF_055793305.1 Calyptranema fuscum S582 | reverse complement strand
ATGGGTTGTTCCAGGAAAATACTGTCTTCTATATTATGTGCATTTAAGCCGACTTGATATAACATCGTTAGAATGACCTTTAAAGGTATGTAAAAGTTTGCCAGAACCAGTGTTCCAAAGGCGTATAGTTTTATCTTTCGACGAAGAGGCTAACATCTGACCGTCTGGTGACCAAGCAATGCAGTAAATCCTTCTTGAATGCCCTCGCAGGATCTGCTGTAGGGTAAGTCCGGGCACTGGCGATTCACCTACGCGCACGTCGTGCTCAGGTTCGGGGTCGTAGTTGGGCAGTCCGGGGAGGGATGGGGGCATGACGGGAGATTGTTAGAGCGGTGTTCTAGATAAGCCAGGCTGTGTTGTCGCTGGACTATCCACATCTGGCTGTTCTATCTGGCTCAATTTTGAGCGAGATGGAAGAAAACGTCCACTCAACACGTTAAACAACACCTGCTGCAAATGCGGTCATTTGTAAGGGCGTTTTTTTGCCGTGACACAAGCGCCAAGTTGATCGCGTATCGCCCCAACCCACCCCTAACGCGACCGCGCCGCCATTCAATCAGCTATAAGGAATGGCAAAAACGTCGCAATCACAGACAGTATCAGGGCGATCGCAGATCTCATCGAATCGATTCATTCCATTGCTTAATCCATTGCTTCGTGCCTCTCCTTGTGAGCACTCCTCCATCTGTAAAAGCCCAGATACTACGTCTATGCTGAAGGCTATAGCTGATGTAGTGGAGCGATCGCGTAGCGCTTCAGAAAGAGAATTACGCCCATAGCTCATACAGCAAGTTAAACAGTAGCTTTTGCTCCGAAGTCCAATCAACGACAGTATCACTCCCCAAGCCCAAAATCTGAAAATCACAAACCCTTTCTGCTGATCTACTCATAACGTGTGAACCATGCTAGTGGAAGGGCACGAGAACCTAAGGTTTCACACTCCACAATAGCCTTTTGCGCATGAATGGTTTTCACTGTCCAAATTGCCTTTAGTTCACTAACCGGACGGCTATTGCCCTCACCAGTCAAGACAACGCGATCGCCAACCTGAAGCACACGAGCAGTAACTGGGTAACAAACTCCCTTAGATTCTATACCAGGAGCACCTTTCGGGTTAGTAACAATGCTAGTAACATCAGGTAACAGGCTTACTGGAAATCCATCAGAATCCTTGCTGCTGCTAGATCCAGTTGCATCGCAGTTTTTAGTAACAACAGCATTAGTCTCATGAAGGCTGCTATTGTCATCTAGCTCAAATGTTTGATTTTTGGAAGTTGTAGAATTGCTGTTACCCACTGTTACTAGCTTGTTACCATCATTGTTACCAGGGTCAGAATCTAGCAATATGGGGGTTTGAGAACGATTGTTATCTAAGTCTCCACCCTCTCCCTTAATACAAATCGCATATTCCCTGCCAGCTTTACCATTGTCGATCGCATAACCCAAATCAACAACTTGCTGCATGAATGTTCTAGCAGCCTCAGCCTTAGGTTTTGGCTTACTGGGCCACCAGTGGGTAACATTCCTGGCTGTAATCCATCCCATGTCCCTAAATCGTTCGATGAACCGAACAATTATGGAGGTGTCATCATACAACACTATTCCCGCATCAGCATAGATAAGCCGAGTTTGCCCGATTGACCATTTAGTAAAGGCGATCGCAGCTTCTAGTAAATCAGCAGGAACAATGCGGCTTGGTGATTTACCTTCAACAACAGCGTTGATGCAATGAGCAACAAGTGCTACTCTGGCAGCTCTCTCCTTACTTTTTGGATAAACTGCTCTGAGAGCTGGGTTAGGTTCATTCACTTTATGTTGCTCGCAGAAGATATGCCAATCTCGCCAAATGGCTCGACCTCGTTGATCAAACTGATAGGTTTCAGGAGCCAAGTTCTCCAAGCCTTGGTAAAGGCTTTGCAGTACTTTAGAAAGATTACAACCTGCTTCGTCATCCGGAGGCGGCATTTCAGTAAGTGGTAACGGAATCCAAATAAATCTAGCCCAGAAGCCATCAACCTCAGCTAAGTCGCTCATTAATTTCTGCAGTACACAAGGTTGAATCGTTCCTGCCAGACTGATAGAAGTTTTGGCTATGGAGATTCGCTTTCCTACCTTGCGGTTAACCTTGAGCGCTCCGCCATTATAAGCAGACAAAAACTTTTGGCGATCACTGCCTCTGCCCCCAGAACGATACTGATTGAAGCTATTAAAGAAGCCTGCAAACTCATCGACCGGAATTACAATACCTCGCCCAGGCTGTTTGCTTAAGCCATCCGCGATCGCCTCCAATGTTGTATCTACCAAATAGTACTCGCGCTGAGCGGGTGGAGTGGGTTTACTGCCTCGTTCTTCCCTAGCGCTCTTTTGCCAGTCTTCCAATTCATCTTCATATTGCTCATTCTGCAGAGTGTGAATTTCATCCTCTTGAGCCTGCATCTCTTGCATAGGGTTGAGCAAGGTGTCAAAAACTGGCGATTTGTTCGTTCCAGACTCACCCACAAGCCCTGACCAAAGGATGGGGGAGCAACGATAGTCTGAAGCTGCACTAATCTCCAATTGAGTACCAAGCCTTAGCAAAGAAGCTGCAAGTGGTAGCAAAATCCCTATGAACGATTCCAGAGGGACGTTGAACTGTTTTGCCCGATGCATTAATAAAGCTGTTAAACGAGGAGAGAGCAACGTTTGAACTGGAGCAGCTTCCTCCGTCAACTTGACTAATGACTGAACTTCTTGCGCTAACTCCTCAGAATCTTCGTCCAAATCTTCCAAGGATTGGCTACTACTGCCTTGAATAACAGTTGGTGCAGGGCGATCGCTTCTATCTCCCTTAAACGCTGACTGCCAACCGTTTTGTTTCGCCATCAAGCCTAATGTTCCCAATGTAATCGCGCCATTAGAGTCGAAAGACTCCCATTTCTTCTCGCAAGCTCCTGGTTCATAATTAGCAGCTCCCCGGCTCCAGTTATCCCAAGCAGCCAACAGGTCTTCATCTACCGAACGCAGTGCCATGCCAACGCGAAGCCACGTATCGTAGTCTTCGGTCACAGGAATAGCAGACAAATAGGAAATTGCCCAATCCCGCTCAGTCCAAGTTCGCAGATATGAGTGATACCCAGATTTCACTTGAGCAGGCACTTGGGAAGGAGTATCATGCAACATTTGCTCAATGATCCAATCTGGAACCTCTGCCACCTCACATTCCTGAGGGGACTGACCTGGCAACCAACAGTAAGAGCCAGTAGTTGGATGGTATCCCGCTACGACAGACTGGCTCCCGTCCCAACGAAACTCCAATTGTTCCGGTTTACCATCCTCCCCTTGAGTTTCAGTAGCCAGTTTCTTAGTCGAGATTGCACCCCAAAACTGCTCAGGAATACGGTAGATTAACTGATAACGCCCCGTTCGACGCGACGTAACAGCAACTGTTTTGGGCAGTGCTTCTGCTACGGCTTGATCCGAAAGCCTTTCAATAAGAGAGTCGCAGCTTTCGCCATCATGATCAACAAATAGCAGACCACCTGACGGTGCTCCACACAAAACTCCAATTGCAGCCCACCAAGTAACTGGTGGATGAAAAATTTCCCCCTTCTTGGACTTCAGTGAAAGCGATTCAAATTTTCCAATTCGAATTGCTAGTTCAAAGTCTGATTGATTCAAGGATATGGTTGTCCAATCCCGTCCTAAGGGTGCTTTTTTGTCGCCTACAGCAACCAATGCCCATGATTCAGGCAATGATTTCACCTCTTCGAGAAGTTGCTGAGGTGTAATTTTGGAATTACTGCTAGGATAATTGCCAGAAAATGTTTTTTCAGAGCGATCGCTGCTTGCAACGGCGATCGTTTTTGTGTCGATTTCATTCATTTTAGTTTTCTCCGCGATCACTGGTGAGGATCCTCGAAACTCTGAGTTACTGCTTACTGAACATTGCGAGAAGACGTTGGCGGTCTTCCATTGGTAACTGCTGGATTTGCTGAGCAAGTTCTTCAATGGTGAGCGATCGACTGTCCAAGAGATTAGAAATAGGTTCTCCCATTGCTAACTTCAAAACCAATTCCTGAGCAGGAGCAACCTTTTCAAATTGAGGGCGGCGATCATACACTTCTATTTGCATTTTTGTGCTGTGATGCATGGCGTCCGCCAGGCTCTTCATCACCTCATCCGAAGCGCCATGCCGCTTTAAATAAGTGATAAGCATGTGCCGGATTAAGTGAGAGGTGGTGAGCTTGCCAGCCAGGCGGTAGGTAGCGCGTCTAATAATGCTGGAAAGATCAGATGCCTTCTTGTAAGGCTTGCCATTCTCCTTAGTGAAGACGAAATTGTGATTGGGAGAGAACACAGCGCGCCACTGATTTAACCAATCCTCAAGGTAAGAATAAAGAATATCGGGCACCATCAAAAACTGTTCACCGTAGGTCTTCCCCGTCTTGTAGTCCGTCCTCCTTAAGTGGATGTACCACTGTCTTTCTTAGCTTCAAAAACACTATTACGATCGAGGATGCCTTTAACAAGAGTTTTACCAACTTCTAACTCCCGTAGAGTTCGTTGTCGATCAGGCGGTATATAGGCTAGCAAAGCGAACAACAAATACCGTTGAACACTACGGGCAAGTGCTGTCTCTGAACGTTGCAACCCATAGCTATAAACAGGCTTACATTCCTGCTCTAAGTGATGAACACATGCAAGAAATTCAGGCCAATCTAACCATTTCAGTGATTCATCAGTAGCAGGAGGTGCATTTTTAGTACGCTCTTTTACGGTCTTGAGTTCTTGACGCAATGCGAGAATAACAGGAATGTCACCATAGTTCTTTGCCTTCAATGAATCGGTTTCCTCAAAATACTGAAACTTTGCAACAGTTAGAAAAGCTTCAACTACACCTTTTTCGGAAGAAGGATGGATCTGCCGCTCCTTCCGCAACCAATTCAAAACTTTTACAAGGGTTAGTTGAGTTTTTTCCGCTGCTTCAATTGCTGCCTGCTCAATAAGTCGAACCTCGTCATAGGTCTTGGCTTGACGCAAAGCTGTTTTGCAAGGGGCGAATTTAACTATATGATCCAGGCTCAACTCTTTAGCTGGAATCCTATTTGTCTTTTGTATTACTCCCAATACTCGATAAATGGCAGCTATGCGAGACATTCCAATATCGATACTGACCTTATTTCTGAAACAATTGATATTAGAGTAAGGATCAACCATGGAATCAAGCAGATTATCAAGCATGACTCGTAGCTCAGACGATATGTCTTCTGCGTCGAGTGCGTAAGATTCCTGACGATGGCGATTTGTAGTTTTAGGATACTGAGTCAACTTAAGTTGGCTTCGCAATTCCTTCAAAGCTTCAAGTGCCAGGTTCTTTGAACAATCATTTTTGGCATTCATAGTGAATAAACTCAGCAATATAGAAAAAGGCTTGTAGCGTAATCAGCAAAGTAGATTCTTTACCCCCAATGTTCGTCCTCATCCATTCAAGATATTCCTGAGCTAGGGCAACAACTGCTGCTGCTGCATTCGGCTCAGAGATAGATGCAACAGGCACAAGTTTAGTCAAGCTAAGGTCTTCTAAAGCAAAACCCTTGATTCGATATAACCAACCCCAAATTCCCAAAATCTCTCTGCGATATCGGATGCATGTACTATTGGTGAGGCAAAGTGTCCGTGAAGTATTTAAGTAGATAGAAAAACTATCCAACTCTTGTTTCATTCCCAATGAAATTTCTTCAGGCTTCAACTTATGCCAATGTTCAACTCTCTTTTTACAAATAATCATTTTTGGGGTTCTGCCTG
Source organism: Calyptranema fuscum S582 (assembly GCF_055793305.1). NCBI lineage: Bacteria > Bacillati > Cyanobacteriota > Cyanophyceae > Oculatellales > Oculatellaceae > Calyptranema > Calyptranema fuscum. Next base: position 2,728 of record NZ_JBSLYH010000101.1, on the reverse strand, counting down.
TCGAAGAAGTTTCGATAGATTGTTTCCACCAATCCTGTGACTTCCCCCAGTCCAGCATTTTCTTCAATGCTGAGCGGTAAACCCTTCGGCTTGCAGGAGAAACGCGATCGCCAAACTTATTAAAAACTTGTTCCTGTGCGTCCAGGAAATGGACAACCTGATAAATAGGAATTTGCTCCATAAATTTCAATCCTTCAATCGTTTCCAAAGATGACAGGTTGCCACTCAACTTGAGAGAAAAGCCATATTCAGGCAAGGCGTAACGCAGCAAACTAGTTTTTGCTTTAGCAATGAGTGAATCTGCTTTTTTCTCCTCAAAACTGGACTTCAAATAAGCCTCATATTGAAGATAAAAATCGGATAAACTGATTACTTTTCTAAGATCTAGAATTTTCACAAAAGAGCGCCTTCTTTTTCTAAAATTATTACCAAAAAATGAGGGTATTCAATGTCATTCAAAGGGGACTTTATTACCATAGAATGAAGCTTTTCCCATGCTATGGCTGTGGTAATTTTTATACATAACTTTGTGAAACGAATGCTTGAAAACATTTGTACAAAAGGAGTTGAAGGATTGCAGTTCTTAGAAGGTGTAATAAAGAGTGAAATAAAGCCTTATTACATATTTTCCTGATTAAGAGCTAATCTCATTCGCAAAAGCTTGTTAGCTCTTATCGAACAAAAGGACAGATTGATCAGGATATTTTGAGTCTAAATAAAGCTAGATTGATACTTTGTTACTATGGTTAAATCCGCTGTAGAAAAATTCCAGCACTACTTATTTTTCAAGCTAAAAATGATTAAGCCACGAGCAACCTGCTCAACAAATTCTGATCGTGAAAGCTGCACAGATTTTGCCATTTCGTCAAGCTTGGTGATCGCTGTACGAGTCAAAGCTAGACAGACAGAGACTTTCACCTCTGAATACATCTCTGGTCTACCTCTGGTGCTTTTAATACCCTTCTTGGCCACTGTGATTAGTCTCCAAAGATTGTTTGAATATGATGCTTTAGGAAGCATTACTTGCACTTTGTTTTCCCTTGGTAGGACAACAACAAAGCCTGGTAATTCTCGATCGCCTGATTGTGCAGTTCTGGAAAGTTTCGATTTTGCATCCAATCCAATACGAGAGGAACACAAAATCGAACTGTTCTTGCATTAAGAGCTACCCAATGGATGTTCTCTTTAAGCAATCCTTGTAAGCGATACCGCTTCAGAGTGTCTACTGATAGACCCGTTAAACGGGCCATTTCTCTCTTGTCTGCAAACAGGACTTGATTTGTCCCAGATGTTGAAACTGTTCGTGCCATTCGTAAAATCCCTACCAAAAAGCAAAAGACCGCCATGCGCTCTTGTCGCATTGGCGGTCTCCTGTTACGGCTAACCGATATGTTGAATATTCTTGGGGAGGAGCTAAAAGCAACCTCTATTCAGCGTTTCCGCTTGTTAACTATGAAAGCTTATTCGCAAAAGCTTCGTCAAGTCATTTTGGTGTTTTTTAGACAATTTGAGGCAGGAATAATATTTTCTGCTCACCCCCAACCTACAAAAGGTAGGACTGATAAGCGTTTCCTTCATAAGTGAAGAAATCTAAAGAAAGGATTTGTTTAAATGACCAGGAGTAGAACAAAGAACAGTATTTTTCAGGTAGTTGCTGGAATTTGTAAGCCAACGATGGGTTACGAAGTTCTTCAATCGACAGGTCTTAGTTGGGTAACCTTTAGCTTGTCGAGATAATGACGCTCAATCACTGCGACACTTGTATCGCACCATTGTGCAATCACGGCTGTTGGAGTGCCTTTAAGCAGTTGCTGAGTAATAAAAGTATCTCTACAAGAGTAAGGAGTTGTACCAGGTTTGATCGGATCTACTACGGATTTCCAAGCTCTGCGGTAGAAATTTCGGTAGTTTATGGAATCACCGTCAACTGAAGGAAACACAAGAGCATCCTTAGCTGGACTTGCTGGTCGAATGCTTAACAAAAGTTTCTGAGTAGCTCGGCTGACAGAGAAATCACGTGTTCGGTTATTTTTGCTTTTTTCACTGCGAACCCTGCGATTACCGATCTGCACCAATGAACCTGTGAAATAAACTGTCCCACAATCTGGGGAAATGGAACCCCAGGTCAATCCAACGGCTTCACTGGGTCTACAGCCTACTCTAAACAGAAACTCGACAAAAGATGCATAGTGCTGGTAGTTCATTCCTCGTCGCTGATCATTGCGGAACGCTTCGATAACTTTCTCCATCTCCTCCTGACTAAATGCATTGGGATGAGGATCAGTCATGTATCGAGGTTGGGGCATTTCACTTGCCATACCAACGTAGGGAGTAGACGCAATAATTTTATGTTTGCAGGCCCATTGGGTGGCTGCATTCAGATAAGTCAGGGCATCCCTGACTCGATCGACTGTGGTGACCTTCTCAAGACCTGCCTTAACTTGCATCGAATCTTCGATCGGCATGTCTCCCACTTTTGAGAAGAGCCGAGTGAAATTTTCATATTTCTCAATCGTTTTAGGCTTTAGCTGACGGCGCTTGCTCTCGAAGTACCCCTGCCAAATTGTCAGAACAGTGGGCATCGGGGTAATTGGGGTAACGGGCTCATCCGTAGCCAAGCTTGACTTAATTTTGTATCTCTCCAGATTATTAGCATCAAACTGCCCGTACTCAATATCCCTTTGGATCTCAAACGCTTTGTCTTGAGCTTGTTTGCGGTTGAAAGGGT
>NZ_JBSLYH010000100.1:0-9775 GCF_055793305.1 Calyptranema fuscum S582 | reverse complement strand
TCATCTGTCCTATGGCAACCGTTAGGACGGTTAAATCAGGAGGTTGTGTGAGAACCCGCGCTCCGCGCGGGTTCTCACACAACCGTTGTCTTAATCAATCCCTCGACAGCTAGATTAATCAGCAGCTTGAGAAACAGGTGTGCAACTGCGATCGCCCATCGCTGACGATACCGGCGTAACTTCAGTTGATTGAGCGGTGAGAATAATGTCGCCATTGGCGGCGATTGCCCAACCCTGAGCTTCTACAATCGAAGATGGGAATAGGGATGTTTGATCTAACACAGGTGCAGACGATGGTGCGATCGCAGTGTGAATCGCAGGCTGATCCGTAACGTCAACGTGACCACTAACGTCAGCCGCATCGTCATCCAAGGACACCAAATCAACCAATACCGAACTTCCTCGCATGGGTTCTAGGGGGCTGGGCGGCAACCCACCTCGACCCGTTACCACAAATGCACTGCGGTTACCGGATGCGGCGATCGCCGACCCCTGGCAGGTTTGGGCAATCTGGCTGGATGCATCAATAGCATCAGTGGGCAGGGCTGCTAAACCACGACTGGGGTCTACATCCGGGCGATTAATCGTCACCGTCCCTTGCAACCCAAAGCTAGATGACACATCAATATCATTAGTCTGATTACCAGGGATGGCAGGGCGTTGCTCAATATTAAAAATCCCCAGAGTGGTGATCGTAATTTGCCCCCCCGTACCTGCTTCGGCACGGGCAACGACATCACTACCATTGACCGCATTAGGATCTGCCAAACCAAACATAAACCCATCGGGCACCGCAATAAAAATGTTGCCCCCATCAGCGCTGCCCGTTGCTGTCGCCGAGATCAGGCTTTCGTGACTCAGCCACAACAGATCCAAATCATTCAGCCGAATCGTGGCACTTTCGCGACCGGGTTGACTGAGCCCGGTTTCTGCGGTCAGGCTACCGTTATCCAAACTAACGATATCCGCCGTGATCGACAGGCGTCCGGCTAATCCGGGGCTGCTCACCGTTACTGCCGCGCCATTCTCAACGGTCAACCCTGATGTTTCTAAATCCAGGTTTCCGGCAACTCCTCCGGCTTCACTCGCCGCAACCGATAAGCCTCCTCGCCCTCGCAGGTGAATCGCATCTGCCGCCCGAATATCTAAACTACCGGCCTGTCCGGTTTGAGTCGAGGCAGAAATTTCACCATTGGTGACCCATAACTGATCGAGACCCCGCAGGGTGACACTGCCACCCACTCCCGAATTCGTCGATGCTGTGATCCGCGACCCACCCGCCACGGTGATCGTTTGACTCCGCAGGCTGAGATTGCCGCCACTACCCCGACCACTTGCCGAGGCGGTAATGCGACTACGGTCATTCAACTCGATCGAGCTGGCTGGCTGGTCGCCTAAATTAAAGCTGACATTGCCACCCGAACCATTGATTGTCGAGGCGGAGATTTCGCTCTGGCCAACCAACTCCAGCGATCGCACCCGTGTTAGTCGAATATTGCCCCCGCTACCAGATTCGGTATTGGCAACCACACTGCCCTGAGTATTGAGCACAATATGGCGAGCATCCAGCGTCACGTTTCCAGCGCGTCCATCGGCTGTGCTGCTGACTGAAATGCTCGATCGCCCTTGCACGCTCAGGTGATCAACGGTCTCCAGATTAAGCGACCCTGCTTCACCGCCAGCATTGGCAGCCGCAGCCAGACGGCTACCCGTCTCTAGAGCCACCTGACCGCCTGACCGAGTGCGCAGGAATAAGCTACCGCCTGTGCCACTGTCTGTTGACGCAGAAATCACACTGCGATCGCTCAATTGCAATTGTTCAACTGCGCGCAGGCGGACATCACCCCCACTGCCCTGTTCCGTATCTGCCGTCAGACGTGCCCGATTGGATAGCCGTATCTCTCTGGCTGTAACATCAATATCTCCGGCAACACCGTCTTCTGTACTACTAACCGTCACCTGGGCAGCATCGGCGATCGCCAGATTATCCGCTGTTAGCCGAATCGATCCGGCAGTCCCCCCGGCTCTTGAGGCGACCGATAGCCCTGCCCGTTGCCCATTCGCCAGCGTTCCTTGCAGAAAGATCCGCTCAGCACTAACGGTCACGCTTCCGGCGACTCCATCTTGAGTCGATGCCGAAATCAGACTATCCAATACCCGCAGCCGCTCAGTTTGAATCTGAATATTGCCGGAGTCGGTGGTTGCACGTCCACCCGCTTCGGTCGTCGCCGTAATTTCAGCCTGGTTATTTAGCAAAATATCAGCCGCAGCGAGAAACAGATTTCCGGCATTGCCCGCGAGCGTGCTGCTGGCAGTAATGGTGGAACCGCCGCGCACAACCAACTGGTCGGCATGACGCAGGAACAAACTGCCCCCGTTACCCCCATCCGTGGCACGAACGCGGAAGAAACTATTGCCAAACAAGCCAACGTCGCCACCTGGCTGCGTGATGATGAACAGGTTACCGCCCTCGCCGCTTTCAGTCGATGCCGAAATCCCGCTGCCGTGGTTCAACGTCAGAGCATCCAGGTTCAAAAACCGAATATTGCCTCCGCGACCCGCCTCGGTTTCGGCAATTAACCGGGCGTGATGATCTAATATCACCTCACTGGCAGTGATGAGCAGAGTCCCTGCTCGCGCCGAACCGCGACTGCTGACCGAGACACTTGCACCCCGGTCAATCGTCACCTGGTCAGCCGTCAACTCAAAATCGCCTGCACGCCCCTGTCCCGTCGATTCTGCGGTGAGGCTGCCGTCCCCCGTAATGGTGATCGAACCGGGAGCTGTGACGATAAACTGTCCTCCCGCACCCGTGCCAGAGGTGGAGGTAGACGCCTGGGCATTCCCCGACAGATAGATGGCTAAGTCTGTGCCCCCGTTATAGGGATTGATCGTCAGAGTTCCGGCATCGGCAGCCCCTTCTGTTTGGGCAAATAAGCCCGTGATCGCATCTTCATCGCGGTTGTCGCGATCGCGATCGCTGCCCTGGAGATTCAAGCGATTGGCATTGACGGTAATGTCACCCCCTGCCCCAGCCGTATTGGTAGTTGAACGAGTCGTCGTGGACACACGAGTGCCATCGGCGATCGTCACGGTTGGAGCAGTCAAGGTTACATTACCAGCATCGCCGCTACCAGACGTTTCGGCGGAGAGTTCACCTGCGCCGCTGAGGGTAATAGCGCTGTCTGCGGTGACGGTGACATCTCCCCCAGCTCCTCGCCCCGATGTGGAGGCAGAAATTTGAGCACCGTCCTGAAAGTTCACCTGCAAATTGGCACTGCCATTCGTGTTTAAGCTCAGATTTCCAGCCGCTGCCGCCCCTCGGGTTTCGGCAAACAAGCCCGTTTCACTGCCCGTCAGATTGAGCGTATTGGCACGGATGATGATATCGCCACCCTGCGCCGCTGCTGTCGCCGTTTCTGTTGCCGTCGTCGTTACCCGCGCGCCATCATCCACAGTCACGCGATCGCTCGTAATCCGAATGGTTCCGGCTGCACCGCTGCCTGAGGTTTCCGCCGAAATCTGCCCCTGACCACTTAGAGTTACGGCAGTGTCAGCACTGATATTCAGATTGCCCCCGGCACCACTGCCAGAGGTAGACGTCGATGCCTGGGCGTTGCCAGAGAGATTCACCGTTAGTCGAGACCCATTGCCATAGGGACGCAGTCGCAAGGTTCCGGCATCACCAGCCCCCGTGGTTTGGGCAAATAGACCCGTGTGGGTGTCTTCGTCGATGGCATCGCCATCCAAATCTTGACCGCGCAGATTAACGACATTGGCATTGACGGTAATGTTGCCCCCAGCTCCGGCAGTGCTGGCGGTGGCACTGGTCGTTGTGGACACGCGAGTACCATTGGCGATCGTCACGGTTGGTGCAGACAAAACCACATTCCCAGCATCACCACGGCTGGAGGTTTCGGCAGAGAGTTCGCCTGCCCCACTGAGGGTAATCGCATTGTCAGCCGTGACACTGACATCCCCACCGGCTCCTCGCCCCGAGGTTGAGGCAGAAATCCGGGCACCGTCTTGAAAGTTCACCCGCAAATTAGCACTGCTCTGGGGGGTTAAGGTCAGGTTTCCAGCATCGGCAACCCCTCGGGTTTCAGCAAACAAGCCGGTTTCACTGCCCGCCAGGTTAAGGGTGTTGGCATGGACAATAATATCGCCACCCTGCGCTGCTGCTGTTGCCGTTGCCGTTGCCGTCGTGGTTACCCGAGCGTCATCATTCATATTCAACGTGTCGGTGGTGATGCGAATCGTCCCCGCTGCCCCACTGCCCGACGTTTCCGCTGAGAGCAAACCATTGCCGTGAATCGTCACCGACGTTGGTGCTGTCACCCGAAGGTTGCCCCCCGCCCCACTGCCCAGGGTCGCCGCCGAGATTTGCCCCCCCTCCACGTCGATATCCAGCGTGGTTCCTGTGCCATAGGGTTGCAGGGCGATCGCTCCAGCATCACCTGTACCCGTGGTTTCGACTGAAACTCTGCCACTATCTTGAACACTGAGCAACGGCGTGTTAATCGTAATGCTGCCCGCATCTCCAGACCCTTCGGTGCGCGCCAACAGCGCACTCTGCAACCCTTCATTGGGGTTGAGATCGGCAATATTGGTGGCTCCGGTTCCTTGATTTTGCAGCGAGGCATGCAGCGTGTAATTTTCTCCAGGACTCAAGTCATTGCCACTGAGCAAGCTGCCATTGCCAGCAAACGCATTAAATTCACCCACCCCCAGCACATAGGAACCCGGTGAAAGGATGTAGCTGATATAAGAATCGAGATAGCTGCTACTGCCGCTGTCGTTGCCAAAGTCGTCGTTACTAGCCAGCAATTCGCCCGTCGTGCGGTTGAACAAAAACAGCTCCGTGTCAATACTGCTGGGGTTACTGGCATTGGCATTGTCGATATCAAAAATCACCTGGCTATTGTCAGCCGCAATATCAAAGGCATAGTAGTCATACCCTGTGCCCACCGGATTTTGAAACACAAACGAGGTGCCCGTGCTGGTAGCGTTGCTGTAGATCTGATCGTTGGTGCGAAACAGGGTGGCATAGGGAATACCACCGGGGCCTGAGTTGTCGATTTCAGAATTGAACGTTCCCTGCAACACCAGATTTGCCAGATCGAATAGCGTCACCGTATCAAACGGCGAGGTGGTGGTGGTGGGATCGATGCCACTGCCGGAAATATGGACGCTACGGGTGGCATTGACCAGGATGTTGCCCGCATCACCACTGCTAAACGCCGTAGTCAGCAGTTGCCCCCCCGTCTCGACAATCAAATCGCTGACATTCACTTCGATCGTGCCGCCATTGTTATGGCTGCGAGTACGGGCACTGAGAAACGCGCGATCGCTCACCCGTAAGATTCCTGTGGGATTTGCTGCCGAGTTAATCCGGATATTTCCTCCCGTGCCACTGTCCGCCGTTTCCGAAGAGGTGAGTAATCCTGTAAATAGCCCAAAGGGACTGCTACCCGACAGATCAATCAGATCAGACACCGTAATTTGAATGTTTCCGGCATCACCAGGCCCCCGCGTCAATGCCTGCACTCTGGCACCCTGACTCAAAGACAGAGCCGCACCCGTCAGGGTAATGTCGCCCCCCGCTCCAGTCGCATTGCCTTCTACGGCTGTGCTGATTGTGCTGCGTTGTAAATTGATCGGAAAAACGCTGGGATTACCTGGGTCATAGGCATCCGTTGCCGTCACCGAAACATTGCCGCCAGCACCACTCCCCCGCACACTGGCATTCAAAAAAGCATTGTTTTGGAGCGAAACCGATCCGGCAGTGATCGTCAAATCGCCGCCATCTCCATCTGCCAGCGTTTCAACATTAATCAAACTGTTGTTGAGCGACACGGCACCACTGGCTTGCAGATTAATCGTGCCACCCGCTCCAGAACCATCGGTACTGGCATCTAAAAAGGCATTGCTGGTCAGGCTGATTTGATTGGCATTGATGATGGCAATGTTGCCCCCTGCGCCCGTCGCATTGGTGCACACCCCCGTCGGGCAAACCGCCGTCGTGACATTGCCACCATCCGATAACGCCACATCAGCCGCATTTAACGTAATATTTCCGCCTGCACCGGAGCCAGAATTGGTTGCACTGAGGGTAGAGTTACCGCTGATCGTCAACACTGGGACGCTGGCTGCCCCCAGACCTTCGATGCGAATGTCGCCACCTGACCCCGTGCCGGTGGTATCGGTCGAAAGCCGACTGTTATTGGCGATCGCCACACTGTTACTGGCTCGAACACTAATATCTCCGGCATTGGCAGACCCGTCAATAATGAAATTGGTGGTAGTGAGATTGCTATTGTCAATCACCACCGTCTGCGGAGCGGTAGGATCAAAGAGGGGAACGGTGGAATTAGAACCGATAAAAATCCGCCCAAAGTTGCCATTGGCAGACACATTGCTGCTATTGGTAATGGTGATCTGATTGCTGGCATCAATCAAAATATCTCCGGCAAACCCAGCCAGCGAATTGACCGCACTTACCCGCGCCTGATCCAACAAGACAGAATCTCCCGTCGATTCAATCCGAATCGTACTGAAGCTTGCTCCCGAATGATTGACATTGGGAAAGCCGTTACTAATGCTGTCACTGATGATCTGGCTATTGATTAAGTTAATCGCCCCGGTGGCATTGAGGCGAATATCGCCACCTACCCCATCCAGACTCGACGCCTGTAAGCGGTTGACCGTAATACCGCCAGCCGTTGCCGTCAGGTTAATGTTGCCACCGGGCCCTTGACCCGGCGTGGCGATCTGCAATTGCGTCCCGATCGCACTTCCCCACGATGCCGCATCCCCTGCCTGATACAGGGTACCACTGTCACCCAAGGCAAGATCATCCACCGTCAACGTCCATTGACCCTGCGGGTTTTGACCATTAAAAACGGCAAGTCCACCACTGCCCTGAGGTCGGTAGTTGCCGATAAAGGGAGCTGCGCCCTCGGTAATGCTCACCGGAGCGCCGTCATCAAACAGCGTGTCTTGAAAGTTGTCGCCGCTGCCCCCGACCGAGCTAAATAGATTCAAATCCGTGCCCGTAGGCGATCGCAACGACACACTCAGATCGCCATCCCAGGTATGGTCGGCAGAAAATCGCACATTCAGGTCGGCGATCGTGCCACCCAATGCGGGCACCGTAAACGTGAAGGTTGAAGTGCCACTGGTACCCGTCGGAGGAATAGCACCCCCCGCATCGATATCAATCAACGTCGTCGTTGCCGGAGACGTATCGATGCTGCCCAGGCTCAGACTGGCAGCCGTGATGGCAATATCGCGGCCACTGGTGCGAATCGTGTCGCCCGGGTCTTGCATGGTGAAGGCCCCCCCGGCATTGAACTGAATGCTGCCGGTACCCGGTTGAAAACTGAGCGTATTATCTGCCAGGTCTTGCAGGGTAATAGCATTGGTGGCTTCTAAAATAACGTTGGTATTCCCTGCCAGCCCTTCTAAAGCCACCTCGGAAATGGTAAACGTCGCCCCCGGATCAGCCGCAAAAATAGCCCCATCGCCTCCGATCTGACCATCATCGGCACCGCCGCCGCCATTGGCAATGATGATATTCGTCGGGTCTAACAATAAAGTACCAATCGTGCCATCCACACTACTGAGGTCAACGGTTCCGCGAAACACCAGGTCGTGCCGACCGGATACTTCTACAAACCCACCATCCCCTGTGGTAGTTCCGCCTCTCGCCTGAATGTTGCCGTAGAATTCGGTGGCATCGTCTGCCCAAACAATCACGCTGCCCCCGTCGCCATGGCTCAACGCATTGGCATTAATCGTCACATCTGGGGCAATATAAGTCCGTTGCGCAGTCGGCAACCTGCCCTGACCATAAGCATCACCTCCGAGAAAAACCTGCCCTCCTCCTCTGGCAGCAGATACATCGATCTGAGCCGCATCCAGCAAGGCAATGCGATCGCCTAAAAGTTGTACCGTTCCCTCCGGTGCCATCAACGATCCGGTACTCGTCACCGTTGCCCCATGAAGAGTCAGGGATTGGGTGGGACGCACGCTGAGATGGGCAGAATTGCTCAGATCGCCCTGGGCTGCACCATATTGCAAGCCGATGGGGACACTCACGCGTAATAGCGGTGGCGCTTGGGGATGAGTGGCGCTAAACTCACTACCACTGGGGAAGGTAAAGCTGTTGGCGGTGCTCGCCAGGAACGACCCCCGAATATCTAACCTTGCCTGGGGTCCAAAAATAATGCCGTTGGGGTTGAGCAAAAATAGATTGGCAGAACCGCGAACCCCCAGCACCCCATCGATATGAGACAGATGAGAACCCGTTACGCGACTGAGAATCGTGTCGATGCCCGTTGGATTGTCGAAGTACACCCGTTGTCCGGGGTTAACGTTAAAGTCGGTGAAGCTATGGAATAAGTTAACGCCACGAGTCGCACCGCCTTCGATCACAATGGCAGACTGACCCCGAACCGTTCCATTCCGTAGCACTTGCGAGCCTTCCGCACCCAGAGTCGCATCGGGGGTAATTTGTGCCTGTGCTGGCAGCATCTGACCCGCCAGCAGACCAGCGATCGCACTGGACATCACGCAGGTGCCCATCCACCCCTTGGGGTTGTTCTGAGACGGTAACATAGGGTCACTCCACTGATATCAAGACACACTGATGGCATTTGTCCAACACCCTACAAGATGGCACAGCTTTTGACCTCACGTATTTTATGAATTCTTCTCTGCCATTGTGCGGATGAGTCGGAAGGTAGCTATCCGCCAGGGAGGAATGACATACGATTGCTGAGAGTCTGACCAGGGCGCGATCGCCGGATCTGCCAGCTCCAACACATTCAAAGATTGGGCGATCGCCCAATCTGGCAGTCCATCCGACGGGATCTGGGGGGACAGGTGCGCTGTCTCTCCGTGGCATTCATAACAGCGCATTACCCACTGTTGCGGGTCATCTTCTGCCGGTTTGACTGCCATCAGCATCAGATTTTCAGCCGATATACCCAACAATTGCGCCAGCGGCGGTAAGGTTGCGGAAGCGGTGTGGGTAGCATCCATGCGATGCACAACTAACGGCTGGTTCAGTTCATACCCACGTCGTACCGTCTGGGCGGCTTGCCAACTGCCGCTGTGGGGATAGATGGCATAGGTAAACTGGTGCAAACCGCGATCGCAATCTGGATGGGGCCACATGGGGCTACGTAACAGCGTTAGTCTTAGTTGATTCGGTTGACTGTCATAGCCATACTTACAGTCGTTGAGCAGACTGACCCCATAATCGGCTTGACTCAGGTCTGCCCACTGTAATGCCGGAACTTCCCATTTTGCCTGGTCGTGCGGGTCGGTGGAATGGGTGGGACGGGCGATCGCCGCTGCTGCAATCTCATAGGTTGCCTGATCGGCGGTTACAGTCAGCGGAAACGCCGCTTTCACCATCACATGCCGTTCCTGCCAATCGACCTGCGTTTCAATCTTCAGCAGAGGCGCATTCGCATCCAAGACATAGTCCTGACGAAATTCCGATTGTCCGACCTGCCGAACGACTCGAATCCGCTGCTGAAGCCCATCCCAACGCGTCCACTGAATCGCCTTCAACTGCGCCGGGGGCAAAGGATGTTGAGCATAGTTGGGGTCAATATTCCAGGCATCCCAATATTGCCCTTGATCGTGAAATGCTTGCAGTTGATTGCCCGGAGCGCTGAGGACTTCTCGTTGCTGATGTTTATCGAAAAGGCTAGCGATCGCCCCAGTTGTGGCATCGATCGTGACGCGCAGGTGGGGGTTTTCG
>NZ_JBSLYH010000099.1:0-10000 GCF_055793305.1 Calyptranema fuscum S582 | reverse complement strand
GGTTGAGGAATGGGAAGTTCTAAACGAACAACATCGTCTTCGTCCGTTGGGCAAGTATCGAGGCTTTGTGGTGCGATCGCTGGAAAGGATCTTAAATCCGACAGCGCAAAAGGTTTTAAGGAGTAACTGGCGGCTTTTAGAGGAGTGTGTGAACGTTGGTAATGTCTGTGACCGATTTCATTTACAAACAACCTGCCCGACTCCTGGCGATTTAGAGGCATTGTTGGAAGCAGTGCCGGGTTTAAGGTTGGTCGCTGAATTGCCGACGGATCGAGAACAGCGTCACGATATCCTGTGCGATATTATCAATGCGGCTGTGCCGATCGCCCTATGGTCAAGTCAGGCTTGCAGTTGCACGGCTGCGGAAAGGCAGGCTGAATTTGATAATCTGCTACAAGACAGCCATCTGAGTGACTTTACCAACCTGGCTCAACAGTGGAGGGTGAGACGAACCCAGCCTGACAATGCCGTCATCCAACACCTTAGATTACTCTGCGATTGCCCAGACCGCTGTCCTACATTGCCAGATCCCAAGCGAGATGAAGACCTGCTTGTTGCCTCTTAACCCCCACTCTCAAACGCCATGACCTGGAAATACTTCTACGGTAACTGCGATGATCAACCCAATCCCCTGTCGGATCTGCCCGATCGCCCACCCTGGCGAGAATTTTTACCCAGAGCAGCCGTCGATCTAGCCAAAGATGCAGCCTACTGGGAAAAACTTCGTGAGTTAGCAGCACTAGATCCTCGTTCGACGCAGCGTGGAAAAAGTTTTCGGGTACAAACCGATGAAGCGGGTTATTCCGTCGTGGTTGATGCCGTCAATGCCGCGATTCATCTACGTCGTCCTCTGCTGGTGACGGGGTCTCCAGGGTCTGGGAAGACATCGCTTGCCTATGCCATTGCCTATGAGTTACAGCTTGGTTCTGTGCTAACTTGGGCGGTGACAGCCCGATCAAACCTCGCAGATGCACAGTACCGCTATGATGCGATCGCCCGTTTGCAAGATGCCCAGCTCGACAAAACCCATCAAGAACGGGATGGAGAGACGCCCCAGGAAGAGGGTGACATGGGAGACTACATTCAGCTGGGGGCAGTAGGCACTGCATTTTTGCCCTCCCTCTTACCACGAGTGTTGCTGATTGATGAAATTGATAAGAGTGATCTAAATTTGCCCAACGACTTGCTCAATTTGTTTGAAGAAGGAGAGTTTGAAATTCCGGAACTGGTGCGGCGAAAACGCCGTCGAGGCGAGGCATCTGATCAGGACGTGACGGTGATGGTGCGAACGGCGGATAAGAATATGGAAGCGCCCATCATCAACGGTCGGGTGAAGTGCTGCGAATTTCCCATTGTCATCATGACGAGCAATGGCGAACGCGAATTTCCCCCCGCTTTCTATCGCCGTTGTTTGCGGGTGAAGATGCCCAATCCTACTCCCGAATCGTTGATGCCGATTGTACGATCGCACTTTGATCAAGCGGATGCCAATGGTTGGACGAAGACCCAAGAGAATCTCATGACCTTGATTGGTGAATTTCTCGACAAAGGTAATAAAGCCGATCGCGCTACTGACCAACTGCTCAATGCGATTTATCTGATGACTCGTGAAGAAAGCCCCAGTCAAGCAGAAATGAAACGGTTACAAAATCTGCTGTTTAAGCGTCTGAACGAGGCAGACTGATGTCAACTTCGGCAGAGATAGGGGCATCGAGAGATCGCATCTGTGAGCTAGTGACACTGCTGGCTGAGGAGCAGAAATGGACGAGCATCGAGATTGCAGAGACACTCTGGTTAGCTTTGCAGATTCAATCTGTAGCTGAAGTTGTGCCCGATGAGCCTCAGGATCGGGGATCTGAACCACAGGAAGAGTCTGCTCTAGAGGATCTAGAGGAGATTACAACCGACGAGAAACGAGACGAGGAACTTTCTGTTGCTCCTGCTCCTGCTCCTGCTCCCGCTCCAAGGATTGATGTGACGATTCCTACACCGAAGGCAGAGGTTTTACCGCCCCAAGTGTTGCCCGTTTGGATTCCTGATCCGCCAATGTTAACGGATGCTTTGGCGATGATTCGAGCACTCAAGCCATTGCTTCGGCAGGTGGCTGCGGGGGGTAGGGGGCAATTAAATGAGGCAGCGACCGTAGAGCACATTGCCCGCACCCGATTGTGGCTACCTGTTTTGGAGCCCAAACAAGAGCCGTGGTTTGATATTGTCCTGGTGGTCGATCGCAGCTCGTCTATGCACATTTGGCAGCGACTGGTAGAGGACTTGGTGCGCATTTTGCGTCGCTATGGAGCTTTTCGAGATGTGCAGGTGTTTGATCTGGAGGTTAACAGCGAGGCTCAAAACTCAGAAGAGAAAGTGTTGCTGCGATCGCACCCCGATCGTCCTGGTCATCGTTTTACGGAGTTAATTGAGCAGCGGGGACGGCGCATCGCGATTATTCTGAGTGATTGTGCGGGGAAATATTGGTGGGATGGTTCATTGCTGCCGATGCTACAAACCTGGTCAAAGGTTATGCCCACGGTGGTCTGGCAAATGTTACCCGAATGGATGTGGGAACGGACGGCTCTAGGTCGGGGGACTGCTGTAGCACTTAGTAATGATAGTCCTGGTGCTGCCAATCAGCGATTGATTGTGCGGCTGATGCAGCCAGAGGTTCCGGATGATGCTAAACAGCGATCGCCGTTACCCGTCGTAACCAGTGAGGTGCGCGACCTGACGAACTGGAGTCTGATGGTGGCTGGCGATCGCCGTGAAGTAACACCCGGTTTTTTGTTGCCGCAACGGGGTGGGCAGATTCCCCAAGTGAAAAATATTGAGGACATGGCTCGCGATCGCGTTGAGCAAAATCCTGATATAGACGGTAATGATGATATCGCAACCGCTATTGCTGAGCAGATCGAGTCCATTGCTCGCGAACGGATTCAGCGGTTTCGACAGTTGTCGTCTCCCCAGGCGCGTCGTTTGGTCATGTTATTGGCGGCAGCTCCGGTGATTACCCTGCCGGTGATGCGGCTGATTCGAGATTCTATGTTGCACGAAGTGCGATCGCCGTTGCCTGTGGCAGAAGTATTTCTCAGTGGGTTAGTGCAGCGATTGCCGGGGCAAGAGCAAGTTGAGCCAGACGTGGTGCAGTACGATTTTCTCCCCAAGGTGCGTGAAGTGTTGCTTCAGGTGTTGCCAGAGGTAGACACCATTGAGGTGCTCAACAGTGTATCGGCAGCTGTGGAAAAGTGTTGGAATCAGGTTTCTCAACAAGATTTTCGTGCATTTCTCATGAATCCTCGTCTGGAAGCGCCAGAGGGTTTAGCAGGAGTGCGATCGTTTGCCAGCGTCACAGCAGATATTCTAGAACAATTAGGAGGAGACTATGCCCGCTTTGCCCAGCAGTTGCGTCACGGCTCAGGAGAAGCGCAGCCTTTCGATCCAGAACCAGAATTTCCTGGCATCCCGCCCCTCGAAGACTTTAGCTTTGAACCACCCACCATTGTCTTTGAAGAAGATACAGCAGACCCCGAACTGCCCCCCATCGAAATGCAGTCGGTAGTAGTCGCCACTATTACCATTGAGCATCTCCAACGTTTTGAGTTTCAGATCGCGACATTAGCAAAGCAAAAGCATCCGTGGGTTTTAAACTATCGCCCTGGGGAGGCTCAGCGATATTTTGAGCCCCTAAGAGAGGGTGTTGAGCTAGAAATGGTGGCGATCCCGGCAGGTGAGTTTTTAATGGGGTCACCGAAAAATGAACCCGGACGCTCTGACAGAGAAGAGCCTCAGCATCGAGTCAAAGTTTCAGACTTTTATATGGGGCGCTATCCGGTCACCCAAGCCCAGTGGCGAGCCGTGGCAGCCATGCCCCAGGTGGAACGAAATTTAAAGGCGAATCCATCACGGTTTAAAGGAGATGATCGTCCAGTAGAGAACGTTTCTTGGTATGACGCGGTAGAGTTTTGTGCCCGTCTCAGTCGTCAAACAGGCAGCGAGTATCGCTTGCCCAGTGAGGCAGAGTGGGAATATGCCTGTCGCGCCGGAACGACAACGCCGTTTCATTTTGGTGAGACGATTACGACCGACCTGGCTAATTACAACGGCACCTATACCTATGGGGATAGTTCCAAAGGGGAGTATCGCCAGGAAACGACTCCGGTTGCTCAATTTGGGGTTGCCAATGCATTTGGACTGTCTGACATGCATGGCAATGTCTGGGAATGGTGCCAAGATCCCTGGCATGAGAATTATCAAGGAGCACCAACTGATGGCAGTGTGTGGTCGGAAGGTGGAAGTGATAGTGCTTTTGTACTGCGCGGCGGGTCTTGGTACAATTTTCCGAGGGATTGTCGGTCTGCGTACCGCGATAGGAACGACCCCGTCAGCAGGCTCAACTTCGACGGGTTTCGTGTTGTCTGCGCCGTCCGTAGACCGCAGGGCTTCCCGTAGGGTGGACTCCGGTAGCGCTTTGCCCTTCTTGCGCTGTTGCCCTCTGCTTTTTTTCACCGCAGAGACGCAGAGAACGCAGAGAGAGAAAAATCCTTTGCGCCCTCTGCGCCTCTGCGGTGTACCATCACTCCTTAAAACCTCCCCCACTTTTTCCCTATGGCCAGCTCATCGCCTCCCCAAATTAAAATTGCTCGACGCACCATCGAGGTGCCCTTCTTCCGAGAGCGTTTGAGCGACACTGTCACCATCGAGATGATGCAGATCCCAGCCGGTGAGTTTGAGATGGGGTCACCAGAAAACGAACTGGAGCGGTCAAATACCGAAAGTCCACAGCATCGAGTCAATGTTCCAGGGTTCTTTATGGGTAAATATCCTGTCACCCAGGCTCAGTGGCGGGTGGTCGCCGGGTTTCCGCAGATAGATCGAGAGCTAAAGACTGATCCATTCCGTTTCGAGGGAGAGAATCGACCGGTAGAGCAGGTAAGTTGGCATGATGCCATGGAATTTTGTCAGAGACTCTCTACCCACACCCAACGCCCCTATCGGTTGCCCAGTGAGGCTGAGTGGGAATATGCTTGTCGTGCCGGAACCACAATGCCGTTTCATTTTGGTGAGACGATTACGACCGACCTGGCTAATTACAACGGCAGCTATACCTATGGGGATGGCTCTAAAGGGGAATATCGCCAGCAAACAACTCTGGTGGATCAGTTTGGGGTTGCCAATGCCTTTGGGTTATGTGATATGCACGGCAATGTCTGGGAATGGTGTTTAGATCATTGGCATGAAAATTATGAAGGTGCTCCGATAGATGGGAGTGCCTGGTTAAGTGAGAATGAGAATCAATATCGTATACTACGCGGCGGGTCTTGGGACAACTATCCGAGGAATTGTCGGTCTGCGTGCCGCTATAGGAACAACCCCGACTTCAGGTACAACCACATCTACGGTTTTCGTGTTGTCTGCGCCGTCCGTAGACCGCAGGGCTTCCCGTAGGGTGGACTCCGGTAGCGCTTTGCTCTTTTTGCCCTTTAGCCCTTTGCTTTTTTTTCACCGCAGAGACGCAGAGACGCAGAGAGAGAAACCCTTTGCGCTCTCTGCGTCTCTGCGGTGTAATATCATTCCTTAAAATTATTCACCAACCGTCGAATCCCTTGCTTCAAAACTGGCATATTGGTAAGCAGCAATGCTGAACAGTTTCTACCCCCAAACCCTATTGTCCCAAACCTCTTCTTTCCATGCCCAAACTCACCATCAAACGCCAAACCCAAACGAACCGGCGCTTTTTTGAAGACCTCGGTGAGGGTATTCAGCTAGAGATGGTCTTGGTGACTGGCGGATCTTTTGAAATGGGTTCATCGTCTGGTGAACCAGATCTCTTGGGTCGGGAATCGCCACAACATACGGTTACAGTGCCAACATTTTTCATGGGACGCTATCCCGTCACCCAGGCGCAATGGCGACAGGTGGCAGCCATGCCTCAGGTAGAACGCTCGTTAGATCCTGATCCTTCCAGGTTCAAAGGGGATAATCGCCCCGTAGAGCGGGTCAATTGGTATGATGCGGTGGAATCCTGCGCCCGTCTCAGCCGTCAGACCGAACGCTTATATCGTTTGCCCAGTGAAGCGGAATGGGAATATGCCTGTCGTTCTGGGACGACGACTCCCTTTCATTTTGGTGAGACGATCACACCTGACCTGGCAAACTATCATGCAACTGAAACCTATGGTCTTGGAGTGGTAGGCGAGTATCGCCAAAAAACTACACCAGTCGATCATTTCAATGCCCCCAATACGTTTGGACTGTCTGACATGCATGGCAATGTCTGGGAATGGTGCCAAGATCCCTGGCATGAAAATTATCAGGAAGCACCAATCGATGGGAGTGTGTGGATGAAAGATGGAGGTGATAGTTCACATGTGCTACGTGGCGGGTCTTGGGGCAGCCTTCCGAGATCTTGTCGGTCTGCGTACCGATTAAGGGGCAACCCCGTCAGCAGACTCAACAACGACGGTTTGCGAGTTGTCTGCGCCGTCCGTAGAGCGTAGAGCTTCCGCAGAGGATGACTCCTTATCTCGTTTGGCTAAGCGCTGATGTCGAAGCCTTTGCCCTTCTTTCGCTGTTACCCTTTGCTTTTTTTTCACCGCAGAGACGCAGAGAGCGCAGAGAGAGAAAAATTCTTTGCGCCCTCTGCGTCTCTGCGGTGCAGATCGTTTTCACTCCCCTCGCAGCAATTCATCGATCAGCTTTTGGATTTGTTCTATCTTTTGCTTGGCTTCTGGGCTGGGGCTATCGAGCACCGCTGAATTACTTAATCGCTCCCAGGATTTTTGTACATGAGATCGAAGGGAATTTTTTTTACCTGTTTTCTTACCCGTCTCATTCTGCTTTTCCAGTAACGTTCTCTTTTCTTCTCGGATGCGCTTAACGGAGGGGTTGTCTTGGGCAACCCAATTCAAAAGCTGCTCTCGAAGTATCCGGTCTTTCACAGCTCCAATTTCCAGCGCTTTCGAGGCATCGATCTCACCGCGCTCAACCGCCTGAGCTACATCGTCTGGCAGACTTCTAAATTTGATGAGTTGTGTCCGAAACGAGGAAAGTGTTCCTTTTTTGTAGTAGTCCAGTACCGCCTGGTAGCATTCTAGGTGACGTGAGACATCGCACGTCATCTCAGTCTGCCGTTTCTTCGCATTACTAAAGGTATTTAGATCTCGTTCTACCTCTGCGGCAGTCACGCCTGCTTCATCTGCCATTATTTCGATCAGACCTTCGGCTTCCTCCAGGGGGTTGAGATTGGCTCGGATGAGATTTTCATTGAGTCGGATACGACGGATTTGTTGTTCATTCAGATCTGCTCGCACTTCAGCAGGAATCGTCTCCTTCCCCAACGCTGCCATTGCCCGAGAGCGAGAGGCACCGTAGACTAGCTCATACTTAAAGCCATTGTTTCGTTCTGGGTGATCGTCCGCCAAGAGAGTAACGAGAACAGTACCTTGAAACCCGTTATTTTTGATGGCGTCTTGGAGTTTTTCGATCTCTTCGGTATTAAAGAATTTGCGAGGTTGTGGCGGCTGATAAATCTCCTTTAGCGGGATCTCGCAGATGGATGCGCGGTCTACGGATGTTGGCGCTGGGTTTGAGTCGTCGTTACTGTCAGAAAAAAAACCGCCCAGAATGGAAGACATTCCCGTGATATTCATTGCTTTTTGAGATTGACTCATAGCTGCTCTCCAATCTTGGCGGCGATTCTTCGTAGGGGTTTGAGGGCATCATGACGATGAGCATAGAGGGCAAGTGGCAGATGTTCAGCTTGCGCGTTACTCACATCAGTACGCCGGGGAATGGGTTCAAAAATTTCGGTGCCTTGAAAAAATTCAGTTTGTTTAAGTTGGGTAAAAATGTCGTGAATCGCTTGAAGTGCCCGCTTGCCTTGGGAGGTGCGTTCATCATGCATGGTGGGTACAACTCCAATCACACGCAGGGTACGGTTGACCTTGCGACTTAACTCAAAGGTAGTTTTCAGTAAATTGGTGGTTGCCTCAACCGATTTGTACTCCGTTTGAATAGGAACTAGTAAATAGTCCGCAGCTACCAGACAGTTGATTGAGAGCAGTCCCAAACTCGGGGGGCAGTCGATTAAGATCACCTGGTAGTGGTCGTGAATCTTGGCAATGGCTTCTGAGAGACGATACTCACGACGCAGTTCAGCCGCAAGCTGAAGTTCTGCTTGGGCGAGATAGATATTGGTCGGTGTGATATCACACCAAATATCTTCGTTGTGGACAATCGGCAAAGGTTTCTCGTTCAAAAGACTGCTTAAAACAGTTTCCTCAAATGAAAATGGGTCAAGTCCCATAAATGTGGTGAGCGAGGCTTGAGGGTCCATGTCGATCGCCAACGTCGAGAGACCTTGCTCTTTTGCCAGGTGATAGGAGAGGTTCATGGTAAGCGTGGATTTGCCAACCCCCCCGCTCATGTTGAAGAGTGCAATGACCTTCGCCATCTATTTCCTTAGAAGAGTGCAGTTATAGAAACTATAAAACGGGAGCGCAGCGCCGTCGAGAGGGCGATGACGTGAGACGTCTCACGTCATCAAAAATAACTTGCTTGAGAGTAGTTTAATTGGGTATTTCTGGCTTTCTGGCTTTGGTTTATCCCAGAAAATAAGCATTTTTTATGATCTTTGCGTTTCTGTGTATCTGGAGTAGGCTATCTAAAATCTTGAATCCTCAGGGCTTAATGCAAAGCTCCTTCATAGCAATGTAGTACTGCCACCAGCATTATTTATATTCCTTAGATCGCAGAATTGATGAACCGAAGTGTCGATTCAGAAGTCAGGATATCTTGACAAAAGTTGGCAGAATTTCCTTAATTTTTGAGATTTTTTCTCTGAGCACCTTGAATCTTGAAGAAGAGCTTGAGTAGGGTTTACCGCCGTGTATTGCCATAAGCATAACTCCGAAATTTGTTAAGGATCATGGATCAATTAACCTGTAATTCTGTTTGAGAGAGAGACAGCAAAGCCGTCGCTCTCTCAAACAGAATTAGGTTTTATAAAATCCACGAGCCTAAGAACAGAATTGGGTTGGGCTTAGTCGGATCAACGATAGCTATCTTGTGACAGTGATTTGGAAGGTAACCAGAAAAACTAGTACATCTAAAAAATTAAAAACAATGAGATTTTCTAGATTCTCTCTCCGTCAAGTTTTCAAAGCTATCTCTTGTATTTTCATCATAACTATTGCTGTGCTTTGCACAATCATTGTGCCAGTAAGAGCAGACTCAATAACTACGGAAAATAAAAATTACAAATTAGTTTTGGCAGAGGCAGATGCGCCAAAAGTTAATCAATCCCAGCAAAACTTCAAGATTCAAGGACACATCACTAAGATTCCTGTAAATGTTGTATCGGAAGCAACATTGGATGTGGACTTTAATTTAGAGGGTGATCAGGTTTTCGGTAACTTCACTCTTGACGAACAATTTCCTGATGTATTTTTTGGCTTCAAGCAAAGAAAAACAATTGGAAGCCCTAAAACTCTTCAAATTGATGCTCAGAGTAAACGTGCTGTCATGACGGATTCCGATGCAACACAGGTTATAAATACTTGTAGTTTCATAGGGACTGTGAGAATGACTTTGGTGGATGGATCTTCATCTCTGTTAGATTCCTTAACCTTTGAATTCATCCCTAACAGCGTTCCTTCACCCCTGCCAGCTACCTGTTTTGGATATAGACCAGAACAATTAAGCTTCAGTCAAAAAGAGTTGGCGCAAGACTTCATTAGGATTGAAGTGGTCGAACCTATACCTATACCAGATCCTGGGCAGGGTAATGTTCCGACCCCGACTCCAACCCCGACTCCAACCCCGACTCCAACCCCGACTCCAACCCCGACTCCAACCCCGATTCCAACCCCGACTCCGACTCCGACTCCAGCTCCGACTCCAACTCCGACTCCGACTCCAGCTCCGACTCCGACTCCGACTTCAACCCCAACTGGAGGTAGTTCCATCACGCTACCTCCTACATTATCTAGTATTCAATCAGTAATCA
>NZ_JBSLYH010000098.1:0-10273 GCF_055793305.1 Calyptranema fuscum S582 | reverse complement strand
CTTACCCCCCTTCAAAAGGGGGGAATTTGTTCAGGTGCTCAAGTCCCCCTTTTCAAGGGGGATTTAGGGGGATCAAAATTTTTGTTTATACATCAGCTCTAAAAGCCTTACTGAGTGAGGCTTTCATACAATACGTTTAATACGTTGTCTTCCGATCTAGTCTAATTGCTATCTATTTCTTTATTTGTATGGTGTCACGCCGTTTCGTGCTGACTCAGGCACTTTGGTTTCTAGCAGGATGTGGGATGTCCCAGTCCAATCAAACTCTAAAGATCGAGCAACTAACGATTGGCACAGTTTCCTATGGAGAAGGCAGTCAGTCGGTAGAGCAATATCAGCGATTTATTGACTATCTGCAACAACAAACGAAGATTCTAGTGCAACTGGAACCGGCATATAACGAAGTCAAAGCGGTCGAACAAATTCAACGGCAGGTGTGGTCATTGGTGTTTGCCCCCCCTGGGTTAGCGGCGATCGCCATTGCCAAAGCGCAATATCTACCCATTTTTCCGCTCCAGGGCATCGATAACTTAGGTGCGGTGATGGTTGTGCTTAAAGACAGCCCCATCACCTCGCTCACGGATGTGAATGGCAAAATCATTGCGTTAGGGCAACCGGGGTCTGCCACTGGCTACTACGTCCCGTTGTATGAACTGTATGGCACAACCCCCGCAGAAGTGCGCATTTCCCCCACCCCCAGAGATACCCTGGATTGGTTGGCAACGGGTAAGGTGGCAATGGGCGCAATGGCAAAAAATGAGTTCGATCGCTATCGCACCGAGTTTAGCGGCATTGAGTTTCGGATTGTGTTGACCAGTCGTCGAATTCCGTCGGGGTCAGTGCTGATCAGCCCCAAAATCGACCGCAACCAACAAGAACTGTTACAAAATGCCATGAATGATGTGTTACCGGCGATCGCCGAAGAAGCCGGATATGTGCCCAATGCACCACCACCCGACTACAAAACCTTAATTGCGTTTATTGAAAAAGTAAAACCCATTGAAGCCCACATCCATCAAAAACCTGCACCCTTATATTCGGAGGGAGAGACTCCTCAATGAAACCGAAGTTTGCCGATACCGCATCCTGGCAACTGGCTGAAATGCTAATGCAACCTGTATTTATTCGCCTGATTGACAACATTCGCAAGCAGCTTGACTCATCAAGCTGGCAGGGAACCTATCAAGAGCAGCAAGTTTGGGCAGACGGCTTGCCAGAGGCAACCAAGACGCAAGTTTTACAGTTGCAACAGCAACTCAAAACTGCATCGAAAGAAGAAGCCGCCACGATCGAACACATATTAGCCACCTTGCCACAACCGCGATTGGAATATCAACTCTGTCTGAAAAATCAGACGCAAGAAATCAAGATTGATCTGTGGCACGTGTGCTATCAAATTTGCTTTCGCAACTATAGTCCTCCGTTCAACATTTCAGACGATCAGCCGGTTGAAATTGATCAGCGGCTGCTTGATGAAATGGGAGAAGTAGATTGGATTGTTTTAGATGAAAAAGCAAAACATCTCGTCCAACAAATTTTTGATAATTTACCTGCGGTGGAATAGTTTTTCAAGCCTGTGTTAAAAATTGCCCATGTTGTTAATCCGGTTCGGGTCGATTTCAGTTCCGATCTATTTATTGCTCAACCGATCACGTTTGAAACGTTACGCATTGCCCAAAACCTGGCACATGGCATCGTAGATGTTTCTCTTGTCGCTGTTGCTTACCCCGAAGATCAAGATTTTATTCCCGATCTCTTTCTCAAAACCCCGGCATTAGACCGCTCGGTTTTAGATATTCGCTCGTTTCAAAAACAACGTAAGTTGCCTCTGATTAAAAATATTTGCGATCGCCTGTATGAGGCAGTTCCCGATGCCGACTATTTAATTTATACGAATGTTGATATTGCCTTGATGCCCCATTTTTATCTCACCGTTGCCCGCCTGATAGAGCAGGGTTGGGATGGGATTGTGATCAATCGCCGCAATATTTCAAAAACCTATACGCAGGTAGAAGATCTGCCTTTGATGTATTCCGAGATTGGTAAAGCGCAGGGTGGGCACGATTGTTTTATTTTCCGTCGATCTGTTTATCCTAAGTATGATTTAGGAACTGCCTGCATTGGAGCCGCTAAAGTAGGCAAGGTGATGCTGCTCAATTTGATTTATCATGCGACCCGGTTTGTCGAACATAATGATTTTCATCTAACCTTCCACTTAGGCAACGATCGCGTTTGGAAATCACCCGATTTAGATGATTATTTCGAGCACAATGAAACCGAATTGATTCGCATTTTTCGTCAGTACGAAACAGTCGGAAATTTACCCGATCATCTACAAATTCAAAAACTGATAGATCGATATAGCCCAGCCAAAGACCTGCTTGACTGACAAATCTTTGTAAGAGGATGTTTGAAAAGTGGTCGCTTGTGATTTCCGACACCGACTGATCCCCCCTAGCCCCCCTTCAAAAGGGGGAACTGGTTGTCCCCCTTTTGAAGGGGGACTTTAGGGGGATCTGAAACAGTGCGCCTTCTGGCACTTTTGTCAGTCCATCAGCGATAGGGTAATAGAACCCGGCGATTTTCCTAATTCTTGTGACTTGTGACTCTTAGCCCTCCCACCTCCGATCAGATTAAGCACTACGCCCATGAGCTTGGGTTTCATAAAGTTGGTATTGCACCCGTTGCCAGCAATCTTCAACCCGCCCAACCAGGAACGCAAGCAGGGGCACAAGTACCTGACTCTTCGCCCAATAGAGCGGGGTTACAAACCTGGCTGGCTCAGGGATACCAGGCAAATATGGCTTGGATGGCAAATCCCAAGCGTCAAGATATTACGCAAGTGATGCCAGACGTTCGCTCGGTCATTTGCGTTGCCCTCAATTACTACGCCCCTCACCAACGCCCGACGGGGCACGACTATGCCAAGATTTCTCGCTATGGCTGGGGCAAAGATTATCACCGCATTATGCAGAAAAAGCTGAAGCAGTTGGCGAGTTGGCTAGAAACTCAAGGCGATCGCATTCAGGCTCGCTATTATGCCGACACAGGCCCCCTGCAAGATAAGGTGTGGGCAGAACGGGCAGGGTTAGGCTGGATTGCCAAAAATAGCAACCTGATTACAACCGACTATGGCTCGTGGGTGTTTTTAGGAGAGGTCTTGACCAATCTGGAGCTAACGCCCGATCGCCCTCATACTAGCCACTGTGGCACCTGTACTCGCTGTCTAGACGCTTGCCCAACCGGGGCGATCGCCCAACCCTTTGTTGTAGATGCCAATCGCTGTATCGCTTACCACACCATAGAAAATCGAGCAGAGACACTCCCCGATGCGATCGCACAGAATCTCCAGGGATGGGTCGCAGGCTGCGATATTTGCCAGGACGTGTGCCCCTGGAATCAACGTTTTGCCCAAGAAACCGATGTCTCAGAGTTTCATCCCTATCCCTGGAATATCGCGCCGACGTATGATGAACTCGCCGAAATTAGCGATGAAGCCTGGGATCAACGCTTCCCGGCATCGGCATTGAGACGCATCAAACCAGCGATGTTACGCCGTAATGCCCAAGCCGCAAAGACAAACGAAGAAAGGGCATACCCTAACGCCAGTGAATAGGACAGCCGATGTGTGGAGAAGCGGCGCGGCGCGCCGCTTCTCCACACATCGGCATCCCAGTTTTAACGTGGAGCGTGATCGAACTGACGCATTGGGTCACTATGACCATCCCGATATTGTTGGCGGAAGCGATGGCTCCGCCATCGCTTCCGCCAACAATAGATTTGATAAAATTCACCAGCCTCATAATCCAAAACTGGCGAGTAGCTCTTGTCCGACCCGTTGATAGTCTTGCCATGCATCCTCTGCTTTGGGATCTTTGACATCTGTAACCACCCCCCCAATCTGCGCTGCTTTTTGAAATACCGCAAAATTACGAATCCCTGTTTGAAACACAGGTAAGTTTGTCTCAACCAGCATGGTTTTCACCTGTTCCACATCCCGGCTGGTTTTAGTGGGCACCAGGGTTAACAAAATGCGGTAGCGATTAGCCGCGATCGCCTGCAACTGTTCCAGAAACAGCGCTAATGCATCCAGAGCCATGACATCGGGGGTCGTTGGCAAAATCAATAAATCACAATTATCAGTCAATACCTCCAGCTCCCGTCGGATCGGGCGAGCCGGGGTATCGATTACCACATGATCATACTGGCGAGTTTCACTAGGGGGCTTCCATTCGTCCACCACTTCAAAGGGCAATTTGCCCCGGTTTGCCCAACCCGTAGCAGAACGATTGGGATCTGCATCAATTAGCAACGTCTCTGCCTGATTTTGTAAATAGGCAGCCAAGTGAATGGCTGTGGTTGTCTTCCCAACCCCTCCTTTTAAGCTGGCGATAGTAATGATCATGATGGGTTGGCAATGGCTAACACAGGTTGAGCAACAGGATTTGCAGGGTATAGTTCTACGCAATCTAGTTAGGACATCGGGGGGGTGGGGGCAGTGCCCCCACGCAGGGGTTCCACCCCTGCACCCCGTCCTAACCCTAATGCGTACCGCTATAGAGATTTAAGTTTGCCGGTTCAAGGCTTGAGTGTATCGCGTCGAGTCGGTTAAAGCAGAGTGCCAGGGTAGAACTTCCGTATTCCATAGAGATTGTGAAATGGAGGCTCAGTCTTTGGAATCCAAAATGTTACCTTACTTTAAGAACCTATCTAAAATTTTTTATTTCTATGGTGTCTCAGTCTCAGTCTAAACCTGAACCAACCTGGCTTACAGTGGTGCGTCTTTTGCGATGGGATAAGCCAGCAGGACGACTGATCTTAATGATCCCGGCACTCTGGGCGGCAGTGCTGGCAGGTCGGGGAACCCTGCCCTGGATCCTAATTGGGGTGATTGTGTTGGGGACGCTGGCAACCAGTGCGGCTGGATGTGTGATTAATGATTTGTGGGATCGCAATATTGACCCCAAAGTCAAACGCACCCGCGATCGCCCTCTGGCATCTCGTGCCTTATCGGTCAAAACAGGGTTGGTGGTCGCGATGCTGTCGTTGATCTGTGCCTGGGGCTTATCGCTTTATTTGACTCCGCTAAGTTTCTGGCTGTGTGTGGCAGCCGTGCCCGTCATTGTGCTGTATCCCTTAGCAAAGCGAGTATTTCCAATTCCGCAACTGGTGCTGTCGATCGCCTGGGGATTTGCCGTGTTGATCAGTTGGTCAGCCGTGACGGGTGGATTAGAATTGGGCACCTGGCTGCTCTGGGCAGCAACGGTTTTATGGACTTTGGGGTTTGATACGGTTTATGCCATGGCAGATCGAGAAGACGATCGCCGCATTGGGGTGAATTCGAGCGCTCTGTTTTTTGGCGCACGGGTAACCGAAGCTGTGGGGATTTTCTTTATTGGCACTGCTATCTTTCTGGCGATCGCAGGCAAAGTTCTCACACTGGGGTTTGCCTATTGGTTAACTTTGGCGATCGCCACCCTGGCATGGTTCTGGCATTACAACCAACTGCGCCCCAAGAAACCCCATCCATCGACCTACGGTCGCATTTTCCGACAAAACGTCTGGATCGGGTTTGTCTTATTAGCCGGAATGGTTTTAGGGTAGCGATCGCAGATATAGTTCTACGCCATCCAGTTAGGACATTACACCAATTCTCAAAATGACTGCTACAGATCACACCCCACCGCCTGCGGCACCTCCCCTTGGTAAGGGGAGGTTGGGAGGGGTCAGATGTATAGCCCTAGAAAATGAATTGATATTAGAGGGGTGGGGGCACCGCCCCACGCAGGGGTTTCACCCCTGGCACCCCGTCCTAAACCTAACGCGTACCGCTATAGAATCAAAGTGCTAAAAAAGGAGTGGGGACGTTGTCCCCACTCCTTTTTTATGCTGAATAGTAGCTCAGTCGCCGCTACCGCATCGGCACCAGGGGTGTCAGGCGCAATGGTTGGGGAGCTTGATCAGTGCGAGGAATAAAATTAGGCAGCAAATTATCGGGGCGATTATAAGCGGCAATACAGGTTGACATCGCATCCGCCGTTGGCAAACTATTAATCTCTCTGCCTAACCCCAGCACACAGGCTGAAAAACGACTGGGCAACAGGCTACGACGGCAATGGTCTAACACATCCATCGCAACTGCATCTTCCCGCTCTGCATCAATACTGACGACACAGCGTGCCATTTCGACGGGTTGGCGAACGCGAGTGCAGCCTGAAAGCGCATCCGTCGCCAAAATTTCTGTCCCAGCTTCAATGTTAATGACACAGCGAGAGAGATGAACCGGATGCAGCGCATTGGCGCAGGCAGATGCCGTATCCGCTTCGCTGATACCCACGCCGAGTAAGTTAGTAGCGCATTTCTCAAAATCGGCAGTTCTCGGATAAATTCTCGGTGAACTGTAAAAAACGAGGGCGTCGGCTGGTAAAGCGACAGACCCTAAACCGACCGCTGTCAGTGAAACCGTCGTCAGTTGAATAAAATGCGATCGCAAACCCTTAGAAAACATAAGCAATTTTTTAGATGGGGACGCTTACAGAACCAGAATAAAATACATCATGCCTTTTTAAGACTTATGACGAAATCGTCCACCTGGACGAGTTAACTGTTGAAGATGGTCTCTAGAATGCGATCGCGCATCATTTGCTTCAACTAGAGTTAACATTAACTCAAACCTTATCAAAAAATAGGGCATTGGCAGCTCACCTGATCAAAATTTGATCAAAAGTTGTATAAATTGCCTGACGCCACCTTACTGCCATACTGTGGAATAAGGATCGTCAATTGCATCACCGTGAACGATCTATTTGAGCAGATAGCTCTCGTTCCAATGGAGAATTAAAGTTTTACCGATAGGAAAACTCCAATTCTCAAAATAGAGTGGGTTTAATCACGAATTTTGGCTTTGGTATAGACTTCAATGGAGTTTCAAGAAAAGTTAAGTCAACAGCGCGTCAAACATATCATTAACAGCTATCAATTAGCGGGTAATGAAGGGAGTCAGGTGGACTCCTATATAGAAGAATTATTCCAAACTTACCCTACGCCGTTGATTGAATTAGCGCTCGTTGAAACCCTGGTTGACTTGTGGGTTACGGTTCCATTAGTCAGAGGGTTAGCATTTATTTCGTTAGCACAAAAAAAGCTGCAACTTTGGGAACATCAACCCATTACCAGCACCATCACACCCGCTCAATTTCAACAAATTACAGGGTTAGATCCTGCACCCATATTTGGTTCCGCAGAATTTCCACCCCCTCGCCGGATCATGCGTCCTTCCTGATCCGTCCTACTCTCTAGACCGACCGATCTGCCCCACAGGTTAATGGAGTTCTGCCTCAATTTGATTGAACGGCACAAAACATTCTTGAGGCAGCAAAATTGGTTTTCGCCCAAAAATCAGTTGCCCTCGATGGGTAAAGCGATCGATCGCCACCCCAATCGGACGCTGAACCTGTTCGGTATGAACTTCGTAATAATCGCGATAGATTTGTCTCGCTGCCTGCAAGAGTGAAGAGTCGAGCATGGCTGAAAAGTCTACCGAATCAATCGGCTGGGTGACAACACCAACATCTAAAATGCGTCTGCCCGTACCTGGTTGTGTGTAAACCACTGTTTAACTCCCATTCGATAGGTAGACTTTAATACATTTGTATTATTGCGACAAGCATCTAACCGTTGCGCGGCATTAGCAATAGCGTAGCTCACTCTCACCAAGATGCATCACAATAAACTTCAGCAAAAATATAGGGACTCTCAATTTCGTAACCGACCCTTTGTGACCGACACGGTGTTGTGAGAGAGCCGCGCAGAGCGCGGCTCTCTCACAACACCCATCATCCATCCAGACGCAAAGCACTGTCATTGTCCATTATTTAAAGTGCCTTGAGCAGGGCTTCACCCATGGCTTTGCACCCCAACAGGTTCATGCCAGGAGACATAATATCGCCAGTGCGATCGCCTTGATCTAAAACGGTTTGCACAGCTTGTTCGATCGCATCGGCAGCTTTGGGTTCATTTAACCCATACCGCAACATCATGGCAGCACTCAGCACTTGTGCTAAGGGATTGGCTTTGTCTTGTCCGGCAATGTCGGGAGCCGAACCGTGGACAGGCTCAAACACACCGGGTCCCGAAGCCCCTAAACTGGCAGACGGCAACATACCAATACTCCCCGTCAACATGGCTGCCGCATCCGAGAGAATATCGCCAAACAAGTTTCCTGTCACGATCGTGTCAAACTGCTTGGGATCGCGCAAAAGCTGCATGGCAGCGTTATCGACATACATGTGGCTGAGTTCGATATCGGGATACTCCGGGGCAAGTTTGATCATGCGATCGCGCCACAACTGCGACACCTCCAGAACATTTGCCTTATCTACCGAACACAACTTACCGCGCCGCTTTTGGGCAGCTTCAAAGGCAACCCGTCCAATCCGGTCAATTTCGGACTCCGAATAGACCATCGTGTTCACCCCCCGCTTTTCACCCGTCTCTGACTCAAAAATGCCTTTGGGTTGTCCGAAGTAAATACCACCTGTGAGTTCGCGCACCACCATAATATCGACCCCTTCCACCACGTCTCGTTTGAGGCTAGAGGCATCGATCAACTGAGGCAAAATTTTCGCCGGACGTAGATTGGCAAACAAGCCTAACCCCGCCCTTAAGCCCAATAGCCCTCTCTCGGGGCGAATAGCATTGGGCAATGTATCCCACTTATACCCGCCAATCGCTGCCAACAAGACAGCCTCACTATTCCGGCAGATGTCCAATGTTTCGGCAGGCAACGGTTCTCCTGTCACATCGATCGCAGCACCACCAATCAGCGCTTCTTGAAACTGAAAGTGCAGATCAAGGTTTTGCCCAACCTGTTTCAGCACATCCACCGCGATCGCCAAAATTTCAGGACCAATTCCGTCGCCAGGTAACAGGGTAATGCGGTAGTGCTTTGTCATCGTCTTCACAAAAAAATAGGGTGCGGAAAAATGTCAACGCCTGCTGAGAACGTGCGAAGTTATTGTACCTGCTTAGGGATCTGCTGTTTCATAAAATCCCGGTTTTGTTTGAGAGGACAACGGTAGAGCCATCGCCCTCTCAAACAAAATGGCAGGTTGATTAATTTATGCCGCTTATTAAGGGAAGTTGAGAACTGATCAGGAATGGCAGGTGAACAGGGGATGATAGAGAAGATGAAGATACACTAAACGGTTGAACCGAATACCCCCTGCCATCCATGACCCTAAAGTACGCTTATTTTCCTGGCTGTGTCGCTCAAGGAGCTTGCCGCGAGCTGTATTGGTCTACTCAAGCTCTAACTCAGGCACTGGGCATTGAACTGATTGAACTGAAAAAAGCCTCTTGCTGCGGTTCTGGCACATTTAAAGAAGATTCACAGTTATTAGAAGACACCGTCAATGCTCGCAATATTGCTCTGGCAGAAGAATTACAATTGCCATTGTTAACCCATTGCAGCACCTGCCAGGGGGTACTGGGGCATGTGGATGAACGATTGAAAGAAGCCAGCCAAAACAATCCAGAGTATCTGAGTGAGGTAAATGGATTGTTAGAAAAAGAGGGCTGTCTTCCCTATCAAGGCAGTACAGAGGTTAAACATTTGCTCTGGGCGTTGGTTGGGGATTATGGCTTAGCTGCGTTGCAAGAGAAAGTGACGCGCCGACTCTCAGGGCTAAACTGTGCTGCCTTTTATGGCTGTTACTTACTGCGTGCCCAAAAGCATTTGCCCTACGACGATCCCCATCAACCCGAATCCATGGAAAATGTGTTTCGTGCGGTGGGAGCAACGCCCATTTACTACCGTGGACGCACCCAGTGCTGCGGTTGGCCACTCTCTAGTTATGCCACCCAGCAAGCGTTTCAAATGGCAGGCGGACATATCGAAGAGGCGATCGCCGCTGGTGCAGATTGTCTGGTAACACCCTGCCCCCTCTGTCATCTCAATTTAGATTCTCGCCAACCTGAAGTCGAACAGGCGATCGGCAAAAAATTGGGTCTTCCTGTTTTACATTTGCCACAGTTAGTCGCGTTGGCGTTGGGGATCAGCCCCAAACAACTGGGGTTAGATCGCCACATCGTCTCGACCCACCCCGTTTTAGCCAAAATGGGCATCAGTTAAATTGGGGGCAGTCCTTAAAAAGTAATAATCTTTGGGTGCGCGGGCGAAGCCCACACACCCAAAGATGATTGTCTCAACACCGTTACCAACTTGGGATCGAATACCCTTAAATTCTGTTTGAGAGCCGTCTTGCACTCAAAC
>NZ_JBSLYH010000097.1:0-10431 GCF_055793305.1 Calyptranema fuscum S582 | reverse complement strand
GGGGCTGGGTCTATCCAAAAGCAGCGTGCATCGGCATCGACAAGCGATTACTCGACGTAATCGCTATCCAGAATCAACGATGTGGGAAACTCAAGCCGGAAGGGACTGGTTAAAAGTGTTAGTGCTTGCCACCATCTTTGTATTTTGTTTTCAACGAGGTGTTGGATGTGAGAGTCTGCATGAATTTTTCCGTCTCCTGCGCTTAGAGCAGCATATTGGAGTGTCGGTTGCTTCGCTGCGAAAAATCCTCAAGCAGATGGAAGATCAGGTTCTGGACTATCAACATCGGCGACACCATGAGTTAGCCACTCCTCAAAGCACAACTGAGATTTGTGCCAGTGTAGATGAAACCTTTTTTGATGAGGTGGTGTTAGTGATGTTAGACGCATCGAGTGGTTTCATTCTAGTAGAAGCATTGTCACAAGACTACCGTTACTCAACCTGGCAGCAGCATGTCCAGCAAGCACTGCACCAACTAGGATTAAAGGTACGTTACTGTGTGAGTGACCGTGCTAAAGCATTGGTGAAACTAGCCTTGAGTGAAATGGGATGTCCGAGCATTGCCGACCTGTTTCATGCCTTGCGTGAGTTATCCCAGGGCATCGGACGGGAATTGGCAGACCAATTGTTTCGGGTGAATCGACGTTTAGACGAATGTGCCCAAAGCCAAGATAATCCTCAACAAAACCAGCCGTTATACACTCAACAATCTGCGTTACAGACGGCTCAACAGCAGTATCGTGCGATTGTGTATGGCTTGACAACTACGCTTCATCCCTTTGCTCTTGACGCGACGATGCCACAGACGAGTACAGGAGTTCAAGCTCAACTGCAAGCACTAACCGACGCTCTCTATGATCTCAAACGAACCTACTCACTCCCAGATAAAGCCGGTAGTATTGCCAAGTTCGAGCGTCAACTGCCCGATTTGAGTGCCCTGGTTGATCTGTGGTGGAACTGGGTTGGTTCATGCTTGCATGAACGGACGGGTGATGCATCGGTGAGTCAGTGGGTCGAACACGCTTTGTTACCTGCTGTGTATTGGCAACAGCAAACCCGTCGAACCAAAACGCCAACCCTCAAGGCCACGTACCAGAGGGCAGCGGAGCAAACGCAGGTTGCACTCATGGAGCATCCCATCACCTCAGTCCTTTCAGCAGACCAACGCCGCCAATGGCAACACTGGGCTATGGAGATGGTCAGCAAATTTCAACGCACCTCTTCGGCTGTGGAAGGACGCAACGGCTACCTGAGCCAGATTCACCACAATCGACGGGGCCTATTACTCGTCGCTTACAGGTGATGACCACGTTGCATAACTTTCATCTCAAACGTTCGGATGGTACCACTGCCGCTCAACGGTTGTTTGGTAAACCCGTACCGGACTTGTTTGAATGGCTTGTCCAACACATGCCTGACTTGCCGCAAGCTCGTCGCAGAAAAGCGCCTTCAAAAGCTACACCCTTTGCCCTACCTATTGTCCCGGCTTAAATTGGTAGCCCTTTATCGCAGCTGGCTTAATTTGGTCGGCTTTTGCAAAGCATAACCCTTTACGGCTGCGTGTGTTTTTCCTAATTTGCGTCATCATTGCTGGCTTTTTTGGTGCAGTGACCTTAAGACCTACAAAACTTGCATTCTCAAACCTTTCCTACACTCATTGCACTAGCGCTCGTCTGGTTGACACACATCCCATATAGATCTAAAAGGTGATTTGTGAAAGGGTAACAAGTTGAGCAATGATGGAAGAATTAATTGGACGAAATGATTGCATTATTTATAGTTGTCTCCTTAATCAGAAATCAGAATTCTAGATAATTTAGAACCGTAATCAACTCCGCACTTGTCAATATTTTTGCTACGCTTGGCAAGCATTTAGTAAATCGAGAAGAGGTAAGATTGCAGTAGTTACGACTTATTTTCTATGATTCTATCTCTTCTGAACTGTTGATTTTCGATTTGAGAATTTACATAGCTTTGAGGAAATCGTGCTTACTTTCTTTCCAGTACCCTTATCTTTTGCTCTAATGTGTAAATCTTTGCTAGCATCAATTTCAAAAGTAACTTCTATTTGGTTAACGCCATGAGGAGCAGGCGTGATTCCATCTAAATGGATAGAACCCAGATAAATTTTATCTTTCTCAGCTTGAGAGTTAATTTCTACAATCGGAATATCTACACTAGTTTGATTGTCAGAAATGGTTATAAAGCATTCACTTTTTTTGGTTGGAATTGTTGTATTTTGACGTATTATGGTGACAACTTCTCCATCTGCTGTTTCCACGCCCAGTGAGTAAAATATAACGTCCAAAACTAGAACATCTTTCACAATACCGCCATATACTCCTGCCTGAATGGCAGCACCCAAGGCTGCTGTTATCTCAGGAAAGGGCTGTTCTATCAATTGTTTACTCGTAAAAATATGTCGAAGGCGTTCCTTAATCACTGCACCGTAAGAGGAACTTCCAGCAAGAAAGACTTTTTCTATATCATTTTTGGTGGTTTTGGCTTCAAGCAAGGCATTTTCTAAACACGCTTGAAAATAGCTAAGGATTTTGTTTTGGTCTTCTCTATTACTTAAGAATAGTTTTCCAGCAATACTGATAACTTCATAAACGCCATCATCTACATGTAGAATAGAAGTGACAACGTGCCCCTCGCTAATATCAATAATTAAAATTATTCCTAAATTTTCTGTTCGATTCTTTTCTCCAGATGTGAGAGCAGACAAGGTAGATGAATTGAATATTCTAAGAACCCCCAGTCCAGCCGAACAGCATGAATCTGCAACAGCATCTCGCTGAAGCTTAGTAAAACAAGAAGGTACTGATATTACAACCTGTCTGATTTGCCAACCTAATTGCTGACTTGCGTCAGCAATAATTGCTCGTAGCCCATGAGACAAAATTTCTTCTGGTTTAAGATTTTGGTTTAGATAAGAACACTCAATTTTAGGAAGACCATCTTTATCTTTAGAAAGCTTGTAAGGAAGGTACAAAGCTTCTTTTGCAACTTCAACATAACTACGCCCAAGTAAATTTACAATATGTTCATATGTATTTGCTTGATTAGCAGCAGCTTGATTCTTAGCATCCTGCCCAACTAACCATTCGCCACGTGAATTACACGCAATAACAGCAGGAGTTGTAAGCTCTCCTCTTTGGTTCGGAACAGCAGATGCCTTGTCGTTATCAAGGATGGCGACCGAAAAGACACTGGCATCAATCTGAATACCCATGATTGATGATGGTAATGATAGGGAAATCTCTAAGTATAAATCCCCACGCTGTTGAGAATTTTGTTCAATTTTACCTTTGCCACGAATACGAATCCGTTGCCCTACCCGGACACCAGCGGGAATTTTAACCGTAACAGTTTCATGTCCAGTAGAAATTTTTTTTGCACTCCGCCAACCATCTCTTCTGAAAGTAGAAAAAGCTTCCGAGTTAGATCCAGGCTACTTGCATTAGAAGTCTCTGTACCTGAGCGATCGGTGTATTGTGAGGGTTGCGTCCTGTCAGGCGCTGGTGAGGAACTTGAATACAAACTGACAGCTACTGGCAAATTGCGATCATATGCGTTTGTGCCAATAGAAGGATGTTGTCTATAGTCAGTAGCCTGTTTGACGTTATCACGCACATACTCAAATAGCTCACCGATTGTCACAATACCGTTGCCATCACGATCGGCTGCTCCACGCATTCCTTCTAGGAGGTAATGAGTAAACACACCATGTCCACCACCCCATCGGGTATCTTCAAATGACACCTCATTCGCTTCTGCTGAAGTTAGTAGGGCAACTCCACCTTTCGATTGGCTGATATCTTGGAGAAACCGATTCATCAGCTTAGTATTATTTACTACGCTTCTACGACCGCCAATGCCGCCACCGATCGCTGCACTGTGGCAGGTGTCTGCCAAAATAATCACCTTCTCTGAGTGTAAAATCCCCTTCAACGCGCGATCGATGTCTTCCATGGGCAGCGCAGTTCCTGCAATGTCATCCGGGTCAGTGTCATAAGTGAGGAGGTAGACATTGCTGGGTCGATCAGGATCAGGAGAGCCGTGACAGGCAAAATAAATAAGCACTAAGTCTTCTCTAGCTGGTTTCTTCAAAAAGCTTCGCAGCGCACGGTTAATGTTGCCAGTAGTTGCCTGTTCGTTTGTGAGTTTGCAGATGTGGTCAGCCTTAAAACTACCTCCGTTAGGAGCGAGCAGAAGTTGGTAGAGGCTATCTGCATCTCGGTCGGCATACTTCAAATTTATTAATGAATGCTGATACTTGGAAATGCCAACGATGACTGCCCAGCGATCGATGTCTTTGTACTGAGAATATAATTCCGAGTCAATAAATTCTAATTTTCGGGTGAAGGGTTGATCCGGCATGACACAGTAGCAAAGAGGGTAAGGAATCGTTTAAATCGGGATTTTCCATAGTTTAATCTCTAGATCATCTCCGCCGCTAGCTATCAATCTGCCACTTGGGCTGAAAGCAATCGATCGCACCTCTCCCGGTTGTCGTGTAAAAGTTTGCAGCAATCCTGCTGCTTTGATATCCCAAAACTTTACTGTAAAATCTTCGCTGGCAATGGCTATTTTCGATCTATCTGGACTCATTGCCAAACACCATACTTGACCCGTATAACCTTCGAGGATGTGTTTAG
The DNA here is from genome assembly GCF_055793305.1 of Calyptranema fuscum S582. Lineage (NCBI taxonomy): Bacteria > Bacillati > Cyanobacteriota > Cyanophyceae > Oculatellales > Oculatellaceae > Calyptranema > Calyptranema fuscum. The sequence continues at coordinate 5,770 of NZ_JBSLYH010000097.1, read as the reverse complement.
GCGATCCAATGGAAAAACTCAGTAACTATCACAGCTATCCTATTGTTGTTCTCCTTGAAGACGGCTCAAACTCCGGCTGGCTACATCTGCACTCAACCCCCACAAGAGCAATGCAAGATAGTCAGGCATCGGTTTCGCTCCAAAAGTTTCACCATTTTCGATATAGAGCGTGTTTAAGCCTGCAAGAACCAGACCCGTGAGCAAAACCAGATAAAGTAACGGACGCACAAACCAGAAGGTTGCTTCAGCTCGCATCTGGTCTGAGAAACCAGCTAGGGATACCAGAAATTGCTGGACTTGTTCGATTCGATTTGGAGGTTCTTTTTTCTCAACTTCTGCGATCGCATTTCGAGCACTTTTATCGAGGTTAACCGCTACACGCCAAAGAGCCGTTTCCGCAGGGTTAAAGTCATCTGCTGCACCACGTCGTGCCTCAGTATTGGTAGATTGCAGAATTTCACTAACCACTGTCGTTGCCTCACTATCTTGCCCTTGGGCAATCAGGTTGCGTGCCTTATAAATTGGCTCAAAGTCTTCTTCTGAAATGGGTTCGCCTCGCTTCTGTTGTTCGTAAAGCTGATCTTCAGTCACTCGAAGCTGTTTGAGAACGCCTAACCGACTCCGGATCAGGGTTACTTGAGTATCGATCGCTTCAAGCTGCTGACGGTAAACTTGCTTTCGCACCTCCTGTACCATTGGTCGAAGAAGGTTGCGATCGACTGGATGGGCTTCTCGAACATCGGCTTCTAGTTGATAAACCTTTCTCCTTGCCTCAGACTGTAAACCGCCCTGTTCTTGCATGTATTTGAATAATTGCCCCAGAATAACTCCCAAAAGCAGCACAAGCAATGGCAAAAGCGGACCCGATCGAACGTTGATATTAACAGGAAGGGTTAGGCGATTATTCTGGTTTGCCTGGGTGAGGTAGATCTTCCCGGCATACTGCTCAGGGGGCATGGCAGCGCGAGTAATGGTCAAAGGAATACGAGTGATTTGTTGAGCAGGAAGGGCGATCGCTTCTTGTGGTAGAGATAGAGCTTTATCAGGTAAGGGGTAGAGCGTTAACTGTCCGCGAACCGAAATGTTTGAGTTACGAATTTGTGCAGAAGTTGCAGCAGGGTTATCAAACTCTAATTGCAGTTGATCAAGTTGAGTGCTGGGAGGAAGAAAAAGTCGAGCCAAAAGGCAGTCAATCGCCCAAGTGCAATTGACCAGACGGAGTTGAATCTGATCTGTACCCTCTAAGGGAATGACAGAGGGTTGATTGGTTGTGATCACCGTTTCAGGTTGAGAGACTGGTTGAGTTGAAGCAGTGACAGGAGTTGATGGATTAGTTTGAGCCGTTGCAGTCGTTTGAAATAACAGTAACGGCAAAAGAACCGAGAGTAAAAATCGTTTCATTTATAATTGCTCTACAAAAATCTGAACTTGCTTAGTCACCCACTCTTGTTTGGGATCAACCACTAAACTGGCAGATCGGGTTGCTTCAGGCGGTTTTTCCAAGTCAGCACCAATCATCGCCAACAAATCATTGAGTGGATTAACTCCCTCTGGTCCTTCCCCTCTAGTTGTTACTTCCTCAACCATTCCCTTTAATTCTTCATTAAGCACAGATCCCCTACTGGCAAGTGGTTCATCTAACGGTGGTAAGGTTAACCACCGAAAATCTGCCAGACCTTTTTGAACGGCAAACACTTTGATAGTCTCTTTTGTTTGCTCATAACTACTATCGTCTGGCACCTGAAATCTCAGTAAAACATCCTCAGCCGCACCCGCGTCAAGCGGAAAAAATGGTGCCTCCATTCCGCCTACTGGAATTTGTGAAATCTCCCAGGTTGGTTCAAGATCCAAGACCGCTATCTTCAATGGTTGCTTGCCTTTATTAGCCAATCGAAGACAGATAATGTCCTCACTCTTCACTCTGATATCTTGGGTATCAAGAAAAGGCTCTCCATCTTCTGTGAGAATTTCTACTTCAAGTGCGTTTGACAGTTTTGAACTGGAGTTGTCCAAACCTTCGACTGCCTGATACTTTGCTAGATGAACTAGTCGCTCAATCACACGCTTTGCAGCCGTTGTATCGTTTATTGATAGAAGGGGTCGGAGGTTTTCAATCGGTCTACCATTTCTACAAATTTCATAATTCCCTTCGCGATCGATCGCCACTTGATACAGGGCTGATTCTCCTTCTTTCACTTCCACAACCCAACCATTACCCGCCAATGCTTGTCGTACTCTGTCGAGTGCTTCTTCCTGACAACTCACTAAGTCAGGCGGCAAGTCATTCTCCTCCTCACCTTCAACCTTCTGAGCAAAGAAACGAACCCTCTGAACCAAGTTAGTGGGAGCAGATACCATAATGGCAGGAGACCCTGGTTCTATCTTCCCCTCTCCTGTAATGCCACCTTCTTCTGGCTTCAGAACTCTTGCAGTGGCTTCAGAAGCATCAACCCGTGTGATCTCAACGATCGCAATCTGATGTTCCTTCTCAGTGAAATCAGTTGTATTGAGGGGATAAATCGAGAAGCGCGTTCCCTTACTAAGTCCTTGGGCTTGCCCTGCATTCAGGGTCATTTGAGTGTCTGAAACAACCTTAACGACAATTACTGTAAAAGGGGTAGACCAAGTATCGCTGCCAAAAACAAGGCGATCGCTCTCCCCCACAATCATGGGAATTTGTTGGCTAAACTTGCTTTGAATTTGGGCATTGACGCGATCGTGTAATAACTTATAAGTCAGAGATTGCCCACTCGTTGCAACGCTGGTCAGCGTATCAATCATCCAATAAGTCAGCGCACCATTACGCTCTACTCCGCCATTAACTGCATATTCATAAGCATATTCATTGGGGCGACAGGCAGCCAGTAAAACATAATCCCTAGACTGAGGTAATCCAGCAGCTCCAATATTTTTGTTTCGTGTAGCATCTAACCAATTTTGCTCTAACTCTTCGGGTTCAGCGACCAAACTTTTTGAAGATCTTTGTGCGGTATCAGTCTGCCCAGCACTACGAATTTCAGCATCACCACGGGTTGCACCACCAGAATGACAGCTATCAAGCACCATCGTCACGATTAAACCCTTATCGGTCATGCGCTTAAGCAATGTCGTTATCTCTACATCACGCAGGTAACGTCCCTCTTCCGTATCGCCAATGTCCATTGGCACAATGCCTTCATCGTGTGGCTCATTCTTAAAAGGGAAAATGCTGGTAGCACGCCCACCATGACCAGAATAGTGAATATAAACTTGCTCTCCAGTCCGAGCAATGTCAGTAATTTTCTTAAATGTATTAACAATATTTTCGTAGGTTGGCGCTTGTTCCTCATCAGATCTCATCTTCAGGAGCGCAGTATCTTCCTGGGTGGGAGAGGTCAATTTATAAATGCGCTCTGCCGGAATCTTCAAAGTTTCTCTAAGAAATGCATCAACGAGATTAATATCTCGTACAGCTCCTTTAAGGCTTTTATAGAGGCGATTAGGTTGGTAATGATCAATTCCTATTAACAGGGCATAGATAGTTTGCTCTGTCATAAATATTTCCTTTGTTTTCCTTATCTAAGGCATTGAAAGAGCACAATGCACAGGGTCAACCGTCTTTGGTATTCCTGCATTAAGCTAACTGCATCATATTCTTGAAATCGCCTCTTGCAAACTCCTAGCGAGTGTTTTCTCAATCAATTCTGAGTTAAGAAAATCTTAATAAACTGCCTTTTCAAACTCCTTAGGCGTAAGAATTACAGTCAGGAAAAACTCAAAAGCTACATCGACCAGATGCTTGGCGTTGATGCCATTCCGGTTGCGCTGGGCATCTACTTGGTGTTTCGAGAAGAGGCGCAGGCACAAACCTTCCGAGCATTCCGGTTTAGATCGCGTGCAACAACTCCCAGAGTCAAAGCCAGCGCCAAGCGGTTTGAACAATATAAGGAGATGCTGGCTCCCCTAATGGCATTTTTCACCGAGCGAGGACGGTTGTCCATTGAGAAGGAACTTCAGGAGTTTGCGGCACTGCAATCGGAATTTGGAACGCTACGACTCGCCTTCCAGGTGGTACTCCAGGCAACGGAGGTTCAGGAATGGGATGCCATCAGCGAGAAACGCCGCCAGGATTTGCTCGTCTACCTTGCTCTCAGTCATTTTGGCGATCGCCCCAAACTGCGCCATCTCGCTCCCATCGTTCAGCACGACATCAAGGCATTATTCGGCAACTATCAGCAAGCCTGTACCGCTGCGGATTTGATGCTGTTGAGTCTGGGGAATTTGGAGGTAATGGCAGAGCGGTGTAAGACCAGTGCGCTTCGCGACAGCGATCCGCGAAGCGGAATCGGCAAGAAGCTGTCGAACTCACTATGGGTTCACGTCTCTGCCCTGGATGCCCTTGATCCCCTACTTCGGCTCTACGAAGGTTGCGCCTCTCGCACGATCGGTCGCCCAGAAGAAGCAACCGTGGTCAAGTTCCACACCAGCAAACCCAAAATCACCTACCTGTTCTACCCAGATTTCGAGCGTGACCCGCACCCCTATCTCTGCACCAGTATGCAGATTGACCTACAAGAACTGCATGTCAGCTACCGAGACTATGACCCAGAGGACAACCCACCTGTGTTGCATCAGAAGGAGTTGCTGGTGCAGTCGGACTATCCGCTCTATGAGAAGTTTGCCAAGCTGAGTCGGCAAGAGGCTGATTGGGGGTTACTGGATGATTTAGGCAAGATTCGCGATCGACGAGCTTGGCAGAATTGCCTAGAAGAACACTGTGCTGAATTAAAGGGGCATCGGGTAGTGTGGCGCAAGGATGCTGACCCGTATCGAGTGAAACTGGTGCGATCTGCGATACGAGTAAAGCAGGCATCACATTAGCTTGTAATATTTTTTACACTATCACCAAAAAGAATTTAGATTCTTAGACAGTAAGCAAAGCTGCGAGCACTATACAAGCACGGGCTTTCCGTGATTTAAATCACACTCATAAGCATACTTGGCGTGTGTTAAAAATGTTAGAGTACACGAAAATTTACACTCCTGACCCTATTCACTTTGTTGAGTTGTCCTAGTATGCAAGATATTTGTAGCCTCGAAGAGCAACTCAGCTTTTTCATCAAACGAATTCCCGAAAAAAGTGTATATCGATGCAGATTTAACCCTTTGGAAGATTTAGTGCCTATAGAAATTGCTAAAGGGAAGGATCAATTGCGTGAAGCAATGCATAGAATCATTGACAGGTATGAAAATAGAGGGTTTGCGCTGTTCGATGCTAAGTTTAATGATGCAGGATTTGAAGTTGTAACTACACTTGCCCAACTCCTTCACCTTGGTGAACCACATATTCCTTCTCGATATAGGAATAGAGACACTATCAGCCTTTACAAAGAAGGTATAAATATTATCTCAACTCATCTACATGGCAGAGCAATTAACCAGCTTGAAGGGACTAGCCAGGGGGTGGTTCATGCATTTACAACTGCTAATGAGCAGAAGCCTCACGTAGATGGAACTCTTGAAGAAATGGGGTTAATCAAGACATCTATTCTCTTATGTGTTAATTCTGCAATTAGTGGCGGTGAGAGTATTATTTTTAATTCCGTTGCTGCTTTTGTTGAACTTGCCGAGAAAGATATAGATGCTGCTATTTCTCTACTTGACCCTAGATGTTTAAAGCGAACAGATCTAGGTCATGGTGATTCTTGTACTGGACCTGCATTCTTAATTGAAGGTAAGGATATTTTTACAAGGTATTCAACAGATATAACTTCTTCTTGGAGTGATGGAC
>NZ_JBSLYH010000096.1:0-10441 GCF_055793305.1 Calyptranema fuscum S582 | reverse complement strand
TCCCATATATAAATGATTTGATCATCCGAAGCAGAAGCAAGTTGCTGCCCATCAGGCGACCACGCCACGCTGTTGACCTGTGCAATACTCCCTTTTAGTATCTGCAACGCTTTGCCGCTAGCAATGTCCCAGATGCAAATTGTACGATCCAATGAAGGTGAGGCAAGCAGTGAACCATCGGGTGACCAGGCGATGCGACCGATACAATCTGTATGCTTCCGCAGAATCCGCCGCAGGGTCAATCCGGGTACAGGCGATTCATCCACTCGCACGCCATCGGCAGGTTCGGGGTCATAGTCGGGCAGGTCGGGGAGGAATAGGGATGAGGACATGGTGGGAGATTGTTAGAGCGGTGTTCTGGGTAGCCAGTCTGTGTTGTCGCTGGACTGCCCACATCTGTGTTCTACCTGGCTCAATTTTGAGCGAGATGGAAGAAAACGCCCACTCAACACGTTAAACAACGCCTGCTGCAAACGCGGTCATTTGTAGGGACGGGTTTTGCCATAAATAACCGCAAAGTCGATCGGGTATCGCCCAAAATCACCCCTACCGCGATCGCATTGCCACTCAATCAGCCACGAGGGATGGCAAAAACGTCGCAATCACAGACAGTATCAGAGCGATCGCAAGAGGATGTTTTTAAGAAGCACTGAATATCCTGCCTGCCGAGGATCCACCTCCATCAAAAACGTTTTGCCGGTTCTGGTTCCGGATTTGAGCTACAAAGCTCTAAATTGTCAGCGTGGTGACCAAGCGCAAGCCATTTGGGACAAGATGATTTTGTGCCCCGATCCAAACCAGAAAGTCCAATTGATAGCGGATCTGAAGGCTTACTGCCAGCTCGATACTTTGGCAATGGTTGAACTTCACAAAGCACTCACTCAACTTGCCTAAAATCTGTGCCTTTGTTGATTGCATCAATCTTCAGATGCCTCATCAACTCCATAATCGATGAAGAGCGCAGAAACCTTTGTATCAAGGGCTTTTGCTAGCTTTTGGATATTTTCAAGAGAAGGATTGCGATCGCCCCGCTCAATATCTGAGATGTAGTTCCGATGTAAGCCTGCGCGCTCAGCCAATTCCTCTTGTGAGAGGTCTAGTTCTCGCCTGCGCTTCCTAACCGCCCTACCGAATAACCACTTTATGTCCGAACGCTCATTTTCCCTCACGACTGAATCTTGAGGGAATGAGGGCATCAAGTCCACACATAATAGGTGTAGAATTTCATACTATAAGTGTGATACTCCTAATTGGTAGGCAAATAACTGCTCAGCCATTGATTCAATGGTCGAATCAGCAGCTCATGAGCCTGCCCGATACGGCAACTCAACTGCCCAGCTCCTCTATGTTTGACTTCTTAAGTGAAAATATACGACCACTTGGCCTACCTCCAGGTTTTCCACAATCTGTCGCTTCTCCTAAATATCAAATGGGAGAACGGTGCCGTTGGATTCCAACCCAGAACACAGATTGGGGCAGCATTATTGGGCACGTTTACCTCCCAAGGTCAGATAGCTCTCATGAAAGACCTCAGTGGTCCTGGATTTACCTCTTATTGCTAGATGCTGACAGCCCATCACGAGACTGGATTGCCGCTGATTGGGTTGCTGAAGAAGATCTAGAGATTCTTCCTGAACAGGCTCCATCAGTTTCTACTGAGTTGGAGGCTTTATGACACGCAGGTCAGGACAAGTTCCATTTGGAGAAGTCGAACAGGTGCTGTTTCGGACTTACGTAAATTGTCAGATTGCGATCGCCCATCCCCGTGAGCTGTATGAGGAACTCGATCTCACCCAAGAGCAACTCGCGATCGTTGCCGGATGTAGCTTAGCCACAATGGAGCGATGGATGAGTCAGAATCACGAACCCCGAATGCTCAAAGAGGTTTACCTGCGTCGATTAGGGGAGTTCCGGTTTTTACTCCGTCATTACCGTGAAATTCCTGCTGAAGCATGGGATCGTCTTTGCCCACTCCCACCCAGAGATCGTGCCATTCTCTTTCCAGACCAGTCATGACAGATGTGTGGTTCTTTCCCTCATTTGAGGGGAATTTGGGGGATTGTCTTGTTTCAGATAGTACGCTCGATCTATCGTTACAACAATCTCTTCAACAGCCCCGGAGGAACCCGCGTACATGGACGGCATGCTTTCCAATTTCGACATTGGCAAACCTGTATTGGCCGATCTGCTTTTACAAATCCATCAAGGCAAGATTCAACTGCCAGATCTACAACGTAGTTTTTGCTGGTTAGACGATCTGATCATTCGTCTGTTAGCAAGCATCAGTCGGGGGTGGACGATCGGGGCGATCATGTTGCTGGAGAATAGCAGCCCTCACTGGGTATTTCGTCCTCGATTGGTGGAAGGTGTGCAACTTCAACAACAACCTGTCCCAACTTATCTAATCCTGGATGGACAGCAACGGCTGACGGCCCTTTACATGGCTCTGTTCTCGAATCGCCCGGTTCAACTCCGTGGAAAAAGAAATTACAAACACTCTAACCGCTGGTACTACATTGACATTGAAAAGGCACTGGATGCTCAAATCCGTCGAGAGCAAGCGATCGTCAGTCTGAATGAGGATCGCATTAAAGCCGGGTGTGGCACCGAAGGCAAAAAGATTGATTGCTCTACGCCAGAAAAAGAGTACGAGCAGAACTTGTTCCCAACTACCAGCACCTTTCAGTTCTCAAAATGGCGGCAGGAATACTGCAAATATTGGAACTACGCACCTGAAAAGCTGGAATTAATCGACAAGTTCGAGCAGGAAATCATCAAGCGGTTTGAGCATTATCAGCTACCCGTCATTGAATTGATGGCATCACTGCCCCGCCCTGCCGTCTGCCAGATGTTCGAGAACGTGAACACGCAAAATTCAGTGCTCACCTTTTTTGATCTCGCTACCGCCTGCTTTGCCGCCGACAACTTCTCCCTCCGAGAAGATTGGGCAGAAAAAGAGCAGCAACTCAAAAAACACCGATTGCTGCATTCCGTGCGGGAAACAGACTTTCTCAGTTGTGTGACCCTGGTCGCAGCTTATTACCGTCGCCAACATGCCATTAAAAACTCAACTCCCTCACAAAAGCTTCCAGCAGTGGCTTGTGGACGGGATGAGGTTTTAAATTTGTCGGTTGAGGAGTACAAAACCTTTGCCCCACGAGTGGTGGTGGGGTATGAAGAGGCGGTGAGGTTTTTACATGGACAACGGATTGTGGCGGCTGAGGACTTGCCCTACCAGATTCAGCTCGTCGCTCTTGCTGCTGTGTTTGCCGTGATTGGCTATCCTCAGGAACAGGTACGATCCAAGTTAGAGCAGTGGTTCTGGTGTGGGGCTTGCACCGCGTTCTACACTTCCTGGCATGAGGCACGAGCTTCAAGAGACATGTTGGAGGTGCCAGACTGGTTGATGGGCAATAGTCTGGTCGTTCCAAGCACAGTACGGGAGGCGCTGTTTGACCGCAGTTTCTTACAGCGCACTCAGCGACGACACGGCTCTGTTTACAAGAGCATTAGCGCCCTGTTACGGAAAAATGGGGCGATCGACCTTGCGACTGGCGAAGCACTATCAGATGTGAACTTCTTTAATGATCCGATTGAGTGCCACCATCTTTTTCCCACCGCTTATGCCAAACGTCAGGCAATTCCCGCCTCCCAGTACAACTGCCTGGTGAACCTGACTCCGCTGTCCCAACTCAGCAATAAAAAGATTGGTGGTAAGGCACCGAATGAGTATCTTCAAGCATTGGTGGATCAGGGTATCTCCCGATCTCGTCTCGACTCGATTTTGCGATCGCACCTGGTAGAGCCGGAAACTTTGTGGCAGAACGACTTTGAAATGTTTTTGATCAGCCGCACAGAGAACTTGCTGAAGTTGGTAAGTGAAGCGATGGGAAAAACGGCAATAGGGAGGGCTTTTGAGATCGAACTGCCAGCCTTACTTGTGTCCTACAGGTAAGCCGTTGCTTCCCAACTCCTTGAGATGCATTATTCCGAGCGCTGTAATTTGTGATCAGGGAAAGAAGATCTATGCCACTTTATGCCATCCTCCACAGTGATATCGAAGGGCTACATGACAAGAGTTGCACATTGGTTCAAGCAACTTCTCCCATTGAGATCGCCCAGCAGATGTTGGCTCATCCGGAGCAATGGCAAGCACTGCTGTACCATCTTTACCCGGACGATGGTGATCCTCATAGTGTTTGGCAACGAGTTCAAAGTGACGAACTCACACCCGAAGCACTGTTAGCCTTGATTGACCAAACCTACTCTGATGAACCGGCTGAGATGGTACGAATTCAGCCAGTTCAGGTTCAGTCCCTTAACCAGGTAAAGGTTGAAACCCGGTGGATGAGTTCTGATCCTTCAGACTACTTAGACAGCATGTCCGGAGATCCCCCCGTTTTACCAGCACAAACCCTCTCCTCATCGACCATTGGGGAACTTATGGTAGCCTACACGCAGCTTAGACGACGCAAAGGCAGGGAGTTATCCACTCAACTCAATCAAATGAGGCAGCAGGTTGTGACTGAGTTTGCGGCAATCCGTCAACGAGAGCTAGAATTTACTGCCCTTCAGGAAACTTTGCTCGATCAACTGCGGACTCATTTTGCTTTCGATGCGCGATCGATCCTTTCAAAGCCTGAGTTCGAGCGGTTTGTACACTCTATGTTGATGGCAGGCGCGGAAGAAGTAGGCGCAACCCCACCGTTGCAAGTCGCTCAAAACCCAGTAGAGTGGGTGCTAAAAACCCTGCCTCACCCTCTACAACTGAAAAACATTCAGACAACCAAACCCTCTAAAGAGCCTGAAATTACTGAGTTTTTTGTTGAGATGCAGGTCAGTTTGGGGGATTGGTTCCAGTTTCTGTCTATTCCGGTTGGTGGATCGAAAGATGGTCTTTCGGTCTGCTACCAGCCTCTTTATACGACGCAACAGTGGATTGAGGTCAGCTACCAGCTACAAAAGAACCTGGCGCAACTCCCGATCGCTCCTGACTTACAGCTTGGATTAGCCCAGGAACTGGTCTGCCTGCTCACCTACATCAGCGAATTGTTCAATGTCGTTGGTATCGTCGATCGCCTTGATAATTTGCGGATTTGAGCAGAGGTGTCGTAATTCCAATCAGTAGATTGAATGTCCTTGCTGAGGTTAAGGCTTTCAGTTCATGTCTAATTAAGGTTACAAATATGTCCAAATCGCTCAAGTTGCCCTGCAAACGTTACTTCCTAGTTTCGATGCTGCTTGCCTTTTGGCTGGGAGTAAACAAGTTTTTATTGTTCAAAGGATTCCTTTCCTACAGACGAGCGTTGAAGATACAAAGCTGGTTACTTCATCTTTGGCAGATGGCACAAAAGCAACTTTGTGCTGTAACTTTTCAAGTTCTTGAACAATGTTTTAGGAGTGGTGAAATTGATTTAGATGAAGACGTATTGGAATATTTCAAAGACCTGAAGGCGATGGAAGCCGAAGGACGGTATAACGAGGTTCTACATCAACTGTATGCGCCTCAAAACAAAGCCCATCAAATAGGCGACAAATGTACGGCTCCTGACCAAAATTAACTTCAACAACATAGTGATTTTATACAAGAGTTTATGATATACAAAAACTCAATCTGTTATGCCCAATTTTTGTACAAGTTCTGATTCTGCCTCAATCATTTGCTCCGAGTAGATTTTTCTTAAGTCATCATTCTTATAACCTACGGAATTAGACAAGCTAGCGATTAAAGCTTCAGAATAACCTTTAGATTGCATATAGGATACGAACGCACGTTTGATAGCATTTGGCGTTACTGATTTCCCTATTATTCGATAAGAAGCATTTCGAATGACGTTAGCAAAATCTGTAGTATCTCTATAAAACTCCCCATTCTTTTTTGTAAAAATAAAAGAATGGTGGGGATGAAAACATGCTCTTAATCCCCCACTATTTACATCATCATCTGTACACGGAAAATGAACTAACCAGAAATTTAGGTAATCATAGAAAGATGTTCCATCTGGATACGTCAAATTGGGTACTTTCAAGATAGGAGGCCGTTTACGCTCATTTAATTCATTAAGAGAACCAAAAAGCTTTATCCACCAGATATTTTCATACAAAAATAAGTAGCCTTTATTGAAAGTCAAGTAATCTTTGACTTCCCGACTAGCATCCGAAGCGAAAAAATTTAAAAATCTATATGTAATTCGAGTGTACAAAGGAAAGTAAGCATAAAAGGCTACCATGAGAAATCTTTGAAAGCTTTGTGCAGTTGCACTTAACGTTCGAGAAGATGACCTTGTAAAATCTTTTTCATTTGGATTTTTAATCAATCGCTGAGGCTCACATTCTAATCTGAGAGCCTCCACTAGCTGTAAAAACTCATTCCAATCTAAAGTTTCCTCAAATTTTTGAGTGATAGATATTTTGTTTTGGAGATCCCGTTGAATTCTTCTTATTTCTGAGCGAAATGCCTGAATTGCTTGAATATTTTCATAATCACCTTGTCTGAGGATTTTTTGATTTTTATAATAAATAAATTTGATAACTGCGATCGAGGTTTGCAACAGGTTAATAATAGTATGTTGACTTCTATTTCCCTGGGCTATAGAAGCATCTTCAGAATCAGACATTAGCCAATTAATATACTCCGTGATATAGCCAGAGATTACTGGGGTAAATTGATCTCCTTGTTCCACATCCTCGTATTCAATTTTGAAGGCGGAAGGCATGAAGTTACCTAAGGTTAACTGTTTAATTGGTAATTCCCGGTAATGATGTAACCAACCTAGAAAGAGATTGATATTCTTTAAGTCGTTTTTTGCAGTTGCGTCTTTCACTGCTGAAATCAGCGCTTGAGATGGGGGATTGACTCTAAATTGGTAGAACTCCTCAAGCTCTAGCTGAAGTTGTTGCGGAATCTGTTTAGCTTTGGTCGATTTCAGTCCATAGGGTTTCTGTTTTTTCCGGGTAGCAGTACGAGTATCCTTAGCTTTCTTCCGCCTAGCTGTTGCATTAGAGCTATTTTGCAACCACCAGGACTGGGACTGGCACCAAGTAACAAAGCGATTAAGTGCGTGCCGCAGAGTGCGCTGGTTGCCTTTTGACACACCCATGTTTGCGAATGAGCGATCTAGAGCACTAGGTATTTCTTGAAGCTTTTCCAAAGGCAGTTGTTTGAGGTTTTCTAAGCCCACCCGCTTCTCTAACTCGGTGATTTTCTTGCCTTTAATTTCTGGAAATCCCATTGCTGGAAGGACATAACGCAATAGTGATGTCTGAACTTGAGCAAGTGCAGCATAAGCTCTTTGCTCCGCCTCAGTTTCCTGAACCGCTGAGGAGTAGAGATCAAGAGCTTCATACAAAGAGCGAGGTTCGTCCACTTGCCGATTCATAACTTACATTCCAATCAACGAACTCCACTGTAGGTAGACGGGGTAGGAAATAGGAGCTGTTGCCGAACTGAAGCTGCAGATTGCAGTTTGCCTTCTTTGCCGCAGAGCAACGAAGAATCTACCCTTATTAGACTGAATTCCATATAGCTACGCTCTTTACACTCATACCACTAGAGTAAGCCTAACTGATTGGTTAGGACGAATGTAGGAGTCTAAATTTCGTATACAGAGATTTTTCAAAAGATTGTGGTGATGGACAAATTCAGTATCCAGCCGCTGCTATTAGTACACAAAGACTTGAAGCATAGAAGGCAGCTTGAACTTTACAATGCCTACCTGCAATGAGTCTGGCTTTTCATCAATCAATATCAAGGCTTTTGTCAAACTTGTAACACTTCTGTAGGAGGTGGTGCAGGCATCGCAACAAACACGTTATTTCAGAGTTGTTCTACAGCGGTGTTCAAGTTGATTAAGTAAATAGGGTGCAGGAGGCAGTGCCCCCTGCGTAAGGGTGGCCCCCTACACTCCGTACTTCACTCAAGTGGATACCGCTATAGGCAAGAACTCCAGCAGCGATCGCCATAAACAGCCAGGCTAGGCGCAAGCACCAGGCGTCTAGTACTCCCTATTTTAAACGTTTTCAAGTTGCAGTCTTTATATACATAGTGTAATTTTAAAAAATCACTGCTACTTGGTTAGCTGGGTAGCAAGCCCTGTTGTAGTTGGAGAGAAACCAGCAATGAATACGCGTACGCTGCTTTCGAAGGAACAGGTCGAGGCGTGGTATAGCCGTCAGCAGCCACCTCTCTCTGAAGTAGCCCGTAAAGTGATCGAACTTAACTGCTTTTCTGCCCCTTCCCGTTTGGTTGGTGGCGGCAGATCAAATGTATCTGGCATATATCCCAGCCGAAAGATGGGGGCAACCATCCAGTTCGAGTCACACAAAGTGGAGTTGCCATTCATTTATATGCTTGAGCATGATTCGGATGTGATTTGGTATTTCGATCAACCTCCGCAAATCAAGCTCACGTATCAAACAGATAGTGGCAGGGAAGTAGGGTATTGGTACACGCCAGACTTCTTCATCATGAAATCTAATAGTGCAGGTTGGGCAGAGTGTAAGATGCAGCAGGAACTAGAGCGCCTTTCAATAAAAAATCCTAACCGCTTTCGCTGTGATGAAAATGGTAAATGGCATATGCCACCTGGGGAAGAGTATGCCAAACAGTTTGGCTTCTCTTTTACCGTTTTCTCAGATTCAGAAATCGATTGGATATTATACCGAAATCTTACTTTTCTTGGTGAATATTATCGTTCCTAAATTTAGGAGGATTAGCTTTGTTATGGATATGACGACGAGTACAACGGTAATTTCTATCGTTTTGTCCAATTTAGGGATCTCCACAGATAAAGTTTTGGCAGAGGGAATTAACCAAGACGACATTTGTTCAGCGATCGCTAGCGAATCAATTTACTTTGATCTTTGTTTTGTTTTTTAGTTCAACCTAGTAAATGTCTTTTATTTAAGGATTGTTCAACTGCTAATGAATCCTCAACCAATCAATCTCAATCAAATTATTAAGTGGGATGAACAGACCTTAACAGTCATTTTTATTGGTGAAAGTCAAATTCTATTTCACAGTAGTAACGACGCACCAGTTCAACTACCTCTGGAGACGTTTCACGATTTAGTGAAGCAAGGAAAGATCATTTTTTTAAGTAATCACCAAAATTCATCTGATTTTGTCTAATCAAATGGTCATGACTGGCACTACTCAATTAGAAAACAAAACAGTTTTTGACACCGTCATATCTCTCGTCTCTGCACAACCAGGTATATCTTTAGCCCATCTTCTACACCATGCTAAAGGTGCTACCCCCAATGACATTCATTCTATGATTGTTGCAGGACAAATATTTGTTGATTTAAGGGTTGCCCCCTTAACAGAACCTGAGCGATGCTTTGTCTTCAAAGACCAGCAAACAGCAAATGCCTATCGATTACTCATCCTATCTGAAAAAGCACACGAAACAGTAATAACTCCAGATATTGAGCTAGTCAAAGGCTCAACAGTTTCTTTCGACGGAAGAACTTTAACTGTTGGTTTGGTTGGAGAAACCAACATTCTGTTTCGCGACCAAGATAACCAACCTGTAGTTCTTCCTATTAATACCTTTGAGAGCCTTGTTTATGCCGGGCAAATTACCGGGGTCAAAACTCAACATAAAGGTCAATTGTCACCAGAAGCAATGGAGATTCTCCACAAAGCGAGTTCACTTGATTATGAGAAAGCTACTGCCCGCTTTGAGTTAATTCGCCCTTATCTTGATCGTCCGGTTCCAGATTCAGTTCTTAAAGCACGTAATATCCGTAATTTGAAGCGCAAATATTATGAGGCTCAGAACGATCATGGGTTCGGATTTCTTGGATTAATCTTTGTTGAAATTGTGAAAGGGAATCGAAATCGTAAAATTCCTGAGCACATTCTGGCTATTATTACAAAATTTATTAAGGAGAAATACGAGACTTATAAACAGTCAAACAAAGAATCTGTTTACGATGCTTTCGTTAGCTTTTGTGTGGATGAAGAACACCTTCCAGAAAGTGATGCTCCCAGTTATAAGACCTTCATCAAGGAAATCAAGCATCGCTCAGGACCAGAGCAAACTGAAAAACGTGAGGGTCGCCGCGCAGCCATTCCATTAGAGGTGTTTTGTCTATTTCTCAAACTAGACACCCCTCCTCATGGTGAGCGACCTTTTGAAATTGGACATATTGATCACACTCCCCTAGATATTGAACTTCGAGATTCTGTTACTGGAAGAAGGTTAGGAAAAGCATGGGTAACATTCCTAGTTGATGCTTACAGCCGACGTATTTTAGCAATGTACATCACCTTCGATCGGCCTTCTTACCGATCTTGCTTGATGGTGTTGCGAACTTGCTTTAAGAAATATGGAAGACTTCCACAAACTATTGTGGTTGATAATGGTAAGGAATTCCACAGCAAATATTTTCGTGCATTAGCAGGGTTATTTGAGTTTACGTTGAAGCACCGTCC
>NZ_JBSLYH010000095.1:0-11105 GCF_055793305.1 Calyptranema fuscum S582 | reverse complement strand
GCTTTTAGCTTAGATGGGAGCATATTGTTCAGTGGCGAAAAGTCTGGTGAAATTAGATTATGGAATTCCCAGAGTGGGAATCATATTAGTAATCTCGAAGGGGGTAGTGAAGCAGTACACTCTATTTTATTCACCCATGATGGTCAGACTTTAATAAGTGGCAACGGTGATGGCACTATTAAGATTTGGAAGGCTACTAATAAGTAGCAGTACGTCCCTAAAGATGTGAACAGCTGTCTAGATACTCCCCTTTCAGTCTCTTTGCGATCAAATATCTGAACAGTTCCCAGTTTTGTTAGCCTTGCTTACTTTGCTGAGCAATTTCCATCAGCGTCATGAAGAGCTGAGTCCCTACAGCGAGAACAGGATCTGTTAAATGAAAAGTTTCTCGAGCGCGGTCAACAATATACATCCCTCCATAGGTAAGAACAGTGATTCTTGGCTGACCTGTTGGAATCGTGTCTTGATGCTGCTCGAAGGTAGGTGTACTTCCAACTAAGGATGCCGCAGCATCTATTACTTGCACAACGAGCGGACGAGTATAAGGATGATCTACATTCTCCCAAATAAGCAAGCCAGCAACCCCTTTCATGCCATTGAGGTAACGCAGTCTACCGTCTGAGTAAGCTGCCAACGTATCAACCCAAGTTTCTACAGGAATTTCAAAGACAACGCCATGCACTTCATTTGCTACCGCAGCAGGCAATTCCGCACCCATCTGCCGTAGCGCTTTCCATGCCCACAGTTTGTGACGAACTTCAGTTGTGGGATCAGCCGAAATTTCCTTTAATCTCGCGATCGCCCCATCTAAGTTGCCTTTGCGCCAGAGCTGGTATGGCTCAGAAAACAAGCTATTTTCGGAATTGTACTGTGTCACCAACTCTTCGAGAGACTGATCAACAAACAATAGTTGCTTGTAATGTGCATTCTGGTTCATAGGATCCTAACTCAAGTGAAGTGAATCGGTCTGTGGAAACAGGAGTAGGGGAGAACCCAGAGAGGATCTCAACAAGAGTAGGGCAGCCAACGGTCTAACAAGTATGTGTATGCTAGCTGATCAGCCGGAAAGTCAAGACTAAAAGCGACTATCCTGGGGCAGGCGTTCATATACCTGGGTCGATAGAGCCAGATGGTTTAAGTGTTCGGTTGGATGGGTAGGCAGCAACGTGGTGTGGTCAGCCAACCAGCATAGCAACAGACTGGGGCAGGTGACCTGAGTACTGAAACTTACAAAGGCTCTAATTCTCTAGAGTTGAGCCAATATTCATACGGCTTCTACCAAGCTAAATCTGTTGTTGGCAAGTGCGGCTATTCCTTAACCAAGTCAAGAGTCTCGATCTATAAGAAAATAGGTATAGAGAGGCGAACTCAATCTATGGAAACAGATCGGACTATTTTTCAAACGAAGTGGATTGCTGTCAAGGAAAGCTCTCAAGGGTTTCAGTATCTGGAGCGCAAGGGTAAAGATTCCGTTGCTGTCTTTTTATTGAGAAGTAGTAGTAGCAAGCCACAGAAGTATGAAGTTTTGATTCGGCAGCAGCATCTCTGTATTGACAATCGAGAAGTGGATGGGGTGTTAACCCTCTTTCCATGTCCCATTACTGGGGCACTAGAGGAAGGAGAACCGCCAGAATCTGCTGCGATACGAGAAACCTATGAAGAAACTGGCTATAGAGTGCAGGTTTTTCCATTCGGAGAGTATGTTGTAGGCACCCAAGTAAACGAAATCTGCTACCTCTACTATGCGGATGTTACTGAAGTAGAACCTGACGTAGCACAGCAAGATGGCACCTATCTGGAGTCGATCGCCCAGAATGAGTGGCATCCATTTGAGTATTTGAAGTTTTGCAACTATTCAGCCTGTCAAATTGGCTACCTGAGGCTACAGGAAATACTCTTCAAAAATAGCTAATTAGCCTCTAGATTTTAGAGAATCTTGTAATCCTGCTGCTCAAAGCAATACGAATAAGTACTATGCCAACTGACTACGAAAACTGGATAAAAGAGAATCGGGAATATTTGATGAAGCAAAGTGAGATGTTGCAAAACATTATCACTCGGATGGCAAATAGCTCTCTCACTATCAAGCAAGTTGGATTAACTATTAAATGTCAAGCCCATTGAGGTGTCGCGACAGCAAGATTGACGGGTTGATGGCATAGATGGCAACGACAACTTGGGATCGGCATGACAACACGAGATCGCGATGCCAGCGTGAGATCGCAACGACACATTCAGATCGCAACAATACGTTCAGATTTCTTTTGGGGAACGCTACGTGGACGCAACGACAGCACCAAACTCAGCGACCCGATGAGATCGCCGTTGAGTGTCGTGAAAGATGAGGAAGCTAGGAGCAGGACTTACTAGAGCGCGTCGTTGCTGCCTGTTTGCGATAGCTTTCAGCTTTGATTTCCACAATCAGGGCATGATGCACCAATCGGTCTACCGCCGCGACCGTCATCATAGAATCGCTAAAGATGGTATCCCAAGCACTGAAAGGCTGATTGGCGGTGATGAGCAAACTCTTCCGCTCATAACGATGGGCAATCAACTCAAACAGGGCAGTGGTTTCTGCCTCTGACTTTTTGACATACCCCAAATCATCGAGCACGAGCAAATCAAAGCGGTCGAGCTTCTTGAGCGCCACTTGCAGACTCAAATTCAGTTTGGCTTGCTGGAGCGACTGCACCAGAGCGAGCGATGGAAAGAACTTGACCCGTTTGCCAAACTCCACCATGCGACGAGCCACCCCGCTAGCCAGGTGCGTCTTCCCGACACCTGAAGCCCCAAAAATCAGACAGTTCTCCCCCCGTTCCAACCATCCTGGGTCATCAGCGAGATTCATCAGTGGAGCCGGATTAAAGTTAGGGACATGGCTCCACTCAAAGTTGGAGAGGGTTTTTGCGTTGGGTAGTTGGGCTTCTCTGAGGGCGCGCTTGAGGCGGGTATTCCAGCGATGGTGCACCTCCAATTCGCAGAGTGCCAGCAAGAACTGAGCGTGCGACCAGCCCTCCTGCATTGCCTGTTGTTCGAGTCCTTCCCACTGCTGAAGCATCTGGGGTAGGTGCAGTTGTTTGAGGTAGAGGCTGAGGCTCTGGTAGGGGCTGAGCGGGGGTGTCGCTAACTCGGGGGCAGAGGAGTTGGTCATAGCTAGAGAGTTCGTGTTGCGTCACATTCACGTCTTGAATGGGGAGTCGTTGGAGCAACTGAAAATACGCTTGTAAGCTGACTAACGTCAGAGTTTTGGCAGCTAATTGAGTGTGCAAGTAGTGAGCAACGGCTCCCTCCTTATCCTGGGTCGCCGCAATATAGAGGGCTTCTACCATCAGCACCGCAGCACTGTCGAGGTCATAGTGTGCTTTCAGTTGTTCCCAAAGTTAACGATACTCGTCATTGGGCAACAGATCCTGCTGCCAGGTGCAGTAGAGGAAGGCTTTCGGCTTGCGTCGGAGTCCCTCAATCACATGACGGTAATTGATACAGCGGGCGCGTCGTTTCTGCTTATCGGTTGAGCGAATGCGAGGGAGTTCAACGACAACTTGATGAGCTAGATAGCCCACCATCCGGTCGTGGTAGAGGTGCAACTCTAAGGTGCGACCAATCAAGCGCGACGGCACGGTGTACAACATACAACGCACTTCAATGGTGCTATGGCAACTCACCCGTGCTGTCACGACTTCGTAATCAGCGACTCGGTACTGGGGTAGGGGTTGGAGGACGCCCTTTTCCTCTTCATACTTGAATTGGCAGCGTCGGTTCAAGCCTGCCACCGCGTTGTCAATCAGGGCTTGATAGTCCTCAATGCTGGTAAAATCATTGCTACCCCTGAGCAAGATCGCCTGTTTGATGCGGTGCTTGAGATGAGCGTGAGACGACTCAATACTGCCGTTCTCGTGAGCAATGCCCCGATTGTTGCGCGTCGGCTGCATCCGGTAATGGTCGCACAACTGGTCATACAAGGTCGTTAAGGCAGGCTTTCTCTGCCCGCCCAGGTTGCGGTAGGCGGCACTGAGACTATCGGTGCGATGTTGCTTGGGCACTCCACCACAGGCAAACAAGGCATTTTGCAACCCCTCAGACAGGGCAACAAAGCTCTCCCCACCCTGAATGATTTGGGCATATTGCCAGCCACTGTAGCCCAGGCGGTAATGGTAAATCAGGTGCTCGAAGGGCATCCCATTCATCGTGACCTCCATCCCTTTGAGTTGGGTGAAGTCAGAAAACCCCATCATCCCTGGCTCATGGCGCAACTGGAACATCACATCTTGCGCTTCACCGTGCAGCGCTTTCCACGACTGCACCCGGCGTTGCAAGGTGCGCAGCACCTGCCCATATTGTCCAGGGTAGCGCTCTTGCAGATGCTCAAACAGGGTCATTGGGGTTAGCCCTGGTTCCCGTCGCAGCATCGGTTCGAGTTCACTCTCCCAGACTCCTGCCAACGGGTCGGCATGCTGACGTTGAGGGCGGTCTTGCCCACGCTTGGGCTGATGGGTGCCAGCCTCAATCCGTTGACCACTGCGCTCTGAAATTTCGGCAATTGTTGCCGCCTCCACCTGGGTTAACCCCAGTTCTCGTGCAGTCATATACACTCGTATTTGAAAACTTTCGATGGTTTTGCCAGACATTGTTCGGGTCTCCACTTCGCATGGGGGACTTTTGAACAATGTCTTTTTTTGTCGTTGATTTTGTCTGATGCCTAAACGTCAATTCGCGATCTTTTGCTCATCAAGCAATCCGCCTACTGCGCCGTCGTCACCCGACAAGTGCATTGTCGCCTGACAGATTAACAGTATGGGCGGCAATTGTTGGTTTTGGGTTTGAGAATAAGAATCCTGCTCTATTTATCCTGGCATTTATTGCATTTATATTATTTGGAATATTGGATATCTATTACTTGTTTCAAGAGCGAAAGTTCCGAGAGAACTTTAACCGGCTATCTTGGATTATCAGCGGTCATGGAAACGAGGGAGAAAAATGGAG
This sequence comes from Calyptranema fuscum S582, assembly GCF_055793305.1. Classification (NCBI taxonomy): domain Bacteria; kingdom Bacillati; phylum Cyanobacteriota; class Cyanophyceae; order Oculatellales; family Oculatellaceae; genus Calyptranema; species Calyptranema fuscum. The sequence continues at coordinate 6,122 of NZ_JBSLYH010000095.1, read as the reverse complement.
TTGGATAGAGGCAAGGGGTGGCAACTTTCTTATACCGTTTCCAGTCAAGGGTTCTCTCAAAAAGGATGGAGCACCTGACCCACATGCTACAAGTTATACAACTTCCCGAATGAACTGCTCAACACGCTAAAATTTTGGGCAAATCTGCCTTATTTAATTACGTTTTTGATCACGATCGCACTTCTGCTTAGTTAGAACAATTGGGAGATTGAGGAGTAATTATGACCACAATCTCTTTCTTTAAAGTGCATAACGATAAGGGGCAAAAGCTTTTAGACCAGTATGTTTTGCCTACCTGCGATCACCTCAAAATCAAGCTGATCGTATCCCGGACTGGAGCAAACCGGGCTGAAGTGACGATAGCTGGACTGATGAGACCCAATCAAAATCGTCATGATTGCACTAAGGCAAAAGCTACTGGGGCGTTTGCGTTGTTACAAACCATTGCCTAACAGTTGATGTTCCCACTGCGCTTCAAAGGTTTGGCAAAAGTCACCGATGTCACAGAACAAGTTCTCTAGACTAAACAGGGGGCAGGTAAAGGGGGAAAACTTAGCATGGGTGATTGGTATTAAAGCAATCCAGGCGTAACCCGGCTTGTTCTTATTGGAAATGACTACCAGGATTCTGAAATTAATGAAACATACCAGGTCCTACAACTACTACTATTCGTCGCCGTACAAGAAATAATTCCCTACACAATGTTCAGGTAGTTAGGCTCTCCTGTCTTCGTGGTGAAAGAGTAGCGTACGCTACTCTTTCACCACGAAGACAATTCCGAAAACCTTGATAAGTTACTGCTGATAAGCAAAGCTTATCAGCAGTAACCCAGGAGAACCGGTAGTTATGGACTGAAGTGGATTCCACTGTCAAACCACCTAATGTTTGCGGTTAGGAACTCATACTGCTACTCATTTATCTTCCAGCCGCTAAACGGCTTTACCAGCCTGCTTTCTAGAACTATTGTAAGTATCGTTACAACCCCAGTTATTTATGCAGGGCACAGATTTAAATCTTAACTTCAGCCTCTATTCTTTGAGAGCTATACTTAAGCTATAGCAGAAGTAAAATATTAGTATTTCTTGGTATATTTGTATCAAAAAATCACAGTATCACCATGCTGAATGATAGCAGATATGGGTATCTAGTCTTAACTATGAGAGTTCTTGATCAAACAAGGCGCAACAGAAACCTTGTTGGACAAGCGTTACAGCCTTCGCCACGTACCTCATACCAGCGAAACCCCTATAGACTTGAGTCAATTATACTTTTCTTGAAAAGTATAATTTATTCTATTTTTTGGGGCTGATTCACATTGATAGACAATCTCTGAAGATGCAATAGATTCTAATGGCTGACGAGGTATAAGGAGAATTACTGAAAATGCCTAACGATTCATTGCACAACGACTCTCCTAGTTCTGAGCGCCCCAGAGTCTTTATCAGCTACAGTTGGGAGCCGGAGAAGCACCGGGATCTGGTATTAAACCTAGCTAACAAGCTACGTCGCAATGGGATCGACTGTAGGATTGATCAGTTTGAGCAAAATCCAATTAAGGGATGGCCTGCCTGGATGCTAGATCAGATAGATTGGGCAGTCCATGTTCTGCTTGTTTGTTCTGAACCCTACTATCGCGCGTTTAGACAGCAGCAGGATTCCAAAACTCCACAAGGAAGGGGCATCGCTTGGGAAACACAATATATCGTACAAAAGATTTACGAATTAAAAGGCCAGACTACAAAGTTTATTCCAATTTCGTTCGCTCAGAAAGAAGAACAATCTTTTCCAGGCATAAGCGGAAGCACCTATAGGCTTTACGAAGAGGGTGGCTACGACAATCTTTTCCAGTTTCTTGCAAAAAGCCCCTCTATTGTACCAGAACCGTTAGGGGCGTGGCCGTTATCACCTGTACCAGAACCGTTAGGGGCGTGGCCGTTATCACCTCTGGACGAGAAAGAGCGCACAAAAGATTTTAATCACCAGTATTCAAGACAAATGGCAATTGTAAAAGGTTGGGCTGAAATCTCAGGATGTAAAAATCCCGATCGAAGAATCGATGTTATTTTTGTTCATGGAGTTGTCGGTGACCTTTACAGTGCTTGGCAACCACAAGATGAAAATAATAACGGGTTCTGGCTTCAATGGCTTGGTGAAGAGATGCCAGGTGCTGGCATCTGGTCGGTGTCTTACGAAGTTACACCAATTAAGTGGCAGGGATCAGTTGCTCCACTGGCACCAGTAACTAATAAATTGCTAAAAGATCTTATTGATATGGGAATTGGCCGATGTCCCATTATCTTTATTGGTTATGACTTAGGTGGTTTTATTATTAAAGAACTTCTTCAAAATTCTCTTAAATCGCTCGATATCGAACGAAAAAATATCTGGGAGCAAACTCAAGGTGTGGCATTTCTATCATCACCCAGTTGTACTCAGAGCGACTCAATCATGGATTGGATAGAGTTTCTTGATCAGACATTAAAGATTAACTTTGAAAAGTATACTCACAAGGTTAATCTTTCTAAGTTTTTTTCTGGTCTAAATGCTAACTTTTGGGATAGTTTTAAAGACAAAAAAGGATTTAAGGCAGTCTCTTGTTATCCGAATCAGCCTCTTAATAACAAGCAGATTGTTGACTCTGAAGCGGAAACGTCGGACTTGCAATCAAGATTTGACTTCGTAGAGCCGGTTGATATTTTGAACACGAATCATTCTTCCATTTGTAAACCTAGGCTAAGAGAGGAACAAATTTATCGTGAGGTAAAGCGATTTATCTTAGGTCAATCTTTACATCGAATGAGTAAACTAGGCAACCGTTTTTGTATCAGGAAAAGTAACGGCGGTGAACCATATCTTCTAAATGAAAGCCCTGCTGGCAATGAATATAATGGGAGCGATCCCAGCCATAACATTAAGGACCATGAAATTGTGCTGGCTTGGAAAACAGTGCATTTTCTCTCTGAAGTTCTTTATGCAGGCTTCCTAGAGTTCCGAGATGAAATTATTCGTTGGAAGGAAGCGTCTGAAGCAAGTCGAGAAGAGATCTTCTCCTATGAGAAAGTTAGGGAATATATCAATATAAAAATAACAGACTCTACTAAAAATGCTTGGCTAAGGATGAATAATACTATCCTTTACAAGGTGAATAGAGAATTATCTCTAGTGATTAATTCTGGGTCACTCAACCCAATTTCAGAATCAGAATATGTACAATTTCTCTATAACTTTTCAGATTGTTGTGAAGCAGTCAAAGAGGTTATTGGTTTAGACTCCGAGAAGGCATATGAATTAACAATAGTTATAACAAAGTGGTTATATGGTTCTCTTCATACTGCTGATCAGATTTTAAAACAAGCTTTCGAGCACGGAGTCCTAAAGAGAGAGCATTTGAATCAAGGTTGATCCAATGATAAAACCAACTCTAGAACAACTTCGTAGCGAATGGCAAAAACTTAAATCTGCCATATCTGAAACCAGCCCTAATGTCCTTAAGTTTTTTTTGAAGAAATGTATTCAGGCTGGACAATCTTTCGAGGATCCTATTGATCGAGATAACCTAGAGTGGTTAGTGCAGGATGTTGGAGATGCAATATTTCAACAAACCAATGAATATCCAGCGACTCAAATACTACCTTATTCAAAAGTAATTGTCAGCAATAATTTCCCCTATCGCAATGATTATTTTACTGGTCGTAATCAATTTCTTAAGAAATTATCTCAATCATTTTCAATTTGTACTCGACAGGTAATCAGTGGTTTAGGTGGAATTGGAAAAACTCAAATTGCCGTGGAGTATGCTTACCGTTATTCCAGCAATTATGATGCGATTTTTTGGGTGAACGCCTATCCAGATGCACAATTGCAACTGGACTTTGCGGCAATTACCGAAATCCTTGCACTGCCTGAGAAAAACGCTGAAATGGAATATAGAATCCAGGCAGTTAAGCAATGGCTAGAAACTCATGAACATTGGCTCCTCATTTTTGACAATGCTGATAACCCAAGCTTACTGCAGCCATTCTTATCTAGTGAGTACAAAGGACATATCCTTTTGACTTCTCGCGCTAACTCTTTTGCTGTGATAGATATTGCTGAGCCAATTAAATTAGTAACTATGGGGGAAAATGAGGCTGTAGAATACCTTTTTAAGCGAACTGGGATTGAAGAAACTAGTTCTCAGAGAGAATCTGCAAAAGAGTTGGTAGAAACACTTTGTTGCTTACCTTTAGCACTTGAGCACGCTGCCTCCTTTATTTCTGCTCATCGAATTAGCTTTCAAGCTTATTTGGAAGATTATAAAAATCGTCGATTAGCTTTACTTAAGGAAGCTGCCCCTGCGGAAGGTACTACTCATCCTGAACCAATTCACATTACGTGGAATACCAATTTTCAGGAAATAAGAAACATCTCTGAAGCAGCAGCAGAACTCTTTTGCTTTAGTGCATTCTTGGCACCCGACAACATCCCTTTTGAACTGATCATATCAGGATCAACTGAGCTTGGTGAGATTCTCTCCAACGCCTTGGTTGGTGCAAATGAGAATCTCGATATTTTGACTAATCTTCTCAATGCCTTAAACCAATATAGTCTGATATGGTGTGACTTTAAGAACAGAACTTATAGCATCCACTGCTTGGTACAAGAGGTGCTGGTTGACATGATGTCCTTGAATGAACGACATCAGTGGGCAAAAAGAGCAGTTGTTGTCATGAGCAAGGTTTTTCCAAAAGCTGATTTATCTCCTAAAGAGCGTTTCGATGAGGATATTTTACAAAGGTGCAGACATCTACTTCCTCATGCTCAAACTGTAGCTAGATTTGCTGAACAGTATGAGTTTGAGCCTGAGGTTTTGGAAGTGGTTGCATCTCTGCTTAATCGAGTTGGTTACTATTTAGAAGTTTATGCTCAATTAGATAAAGCTAATTTACTTTTCCACAAAGCTTTGGAACTACGTCAGCGATTATTTGGAAAAGAACACTTAGATGTTGCTAGCAGTCTAAATAATTTGGCCGAACTCTATAAGCATCAAGCTCGTTATCAAGATGCTGAACCTCTATATCAGGAAGCCTTGAGCTTAAGACGGCACTTGTTAGGAGCAGAGCACCCTGATGTCGCAAAAAGTCTCAATAATTTAGCTGTATTGTACTTTGATCAAGGTCGATACGATGAGGCTAAACCTTTATGCGAAAAAGCATTTGAGATTCGAAAAAAACAGTTGCAACCCGATGATCCCTATATTGCCCAAAGTTTGCATAGTTTAGCTCGCCTCTCCGTCCTACAGGGACGTTTTCCAGAAGCTGAGAAGCAGTTCCTTCAAGCGTTGGAGATAAATAAACATCAATTAGGGTTAGAACATCCCTATCTAGCTAGAATTTACACTGACTTGGCTCGTTTCTATTCAGCACAACAAAACTATGAGAAAGCTGAGCAAATGTATCAGCAGGCATTAGAAATCGATCAACGTGTGCTAGGACCAAATCACCCCTATGTTGCTATTAACCTAAATCATTTAGCAGAGATTTACAGAAGTTTAGGACGTTATGATGAAGCAGAAGTTACCTACCTCCAATCTCTAGATTTGAAGAAGCGTCTCCTAGGTGAAAACCATCCTAGAGTAGCTGATAGTCTTACCAACTTAGCAGTTTTTTATCAAAGCCAAGGACAATATGACCAGGCTGAAGGTCTGCATCAAAAAGCTTTGGATTTGAGGGAACAAATCCTAGGTAGTAGCCATCCCGATGTAGCAGCTAGCTTGAATAATTTGGCCTTGCTCTACTCTAAACAAGGACGCTATGAAGAAGCTGAATCTTTATATCGTCAGGCTGTGAGGATCTATGAGCGATTCTTGGGAAAAGACAATCTAGCGCTCCCACCTTGTCTTAATAACTTGGCAGAACTTTATCGACTCCAAGAGCGCTATGAAGAAGCTGAACCTCTTTATCAAGAAGCATTAAAGCTGAAAAGGCAGCTTTTAGGAGACGGGCATCCAGATGTTGCAGACAGCCTAAATAATTTAGCCCTCCTTTATCAACAGCAGGGACGCTATGAAGAGGCTGAATCGCTGTATCGCGAAGCGTTAGGGATTTGCGAACAAGCGTTAGGGAAGGAGCATCCAACGGTCT
>NZ_JBSLYH010000094.1:0-11510 GCF_055793305.1 Calyptranema fuscum S582 | reverse complement strand
AGATGAAGTTGTATCGGGGGACGACGGTAATATCTTTGCCCAGGATGTAGATGACGCCAAAAAACTGCACCAGGATGCAGCTGATAAAGCCTGCCAGCAAGACGAAGCTGGGACGATAGCTGGGGTGTTGCCAGAGCCGCTTTAAGCCACGAGCAAAGTGCCACCCGATCCAACCTGTAAATCCCAACATGAGGACGGCACCGGGAATGGCGATCGCCCAGGGTTGACCTTCGACAGGCAATGCAATCACCATCAATGCCCAGTTCCCCAGAGTTTGATAAATCGGTGCCAGATAATCGAGCCAACTCGGTTCGTACGGTCGCATCCAATCCGTTTCAGGGCGGTTGGTATGGCTCAAGAGGGTGGGCAGCCAGGGTGCCGCAATCAATCCGACTCCCGCGATCGCCAGTGCCAATGCCATCCAGTCATAGCGCCGGATCTGCGATCGCTGCCAGAGCATCCAGCCTCCCAGTGCGGTAACTTCGGCAATCAGTGCCAACACCGAAAAATAGTGGACATAAAACCCCAGACCATTTAACCCGACCCAACTCAGCCAGATAAGGGGACGCAATCGCTGCCGCTGTAGGTCATGTTGCATCTGCACCAATACCGCCAGCGACAGCGTAATCAATAGCATTGGTACGGTATAGTGGCGGGCTTCTTGCGACAGATAGACGGCAAAGGGAGACACTGCCATCAGCGCTGCGCCCATCAAGCCTGCGGTGGGCGAAAAGGCAAGCCGATTCAGCAGATAAACTGCGGCGATCGCCCCCACACCCATTAATGCGGGCAGCGATCGCAATGCCCATACCCAATTGTCAGTCAAGTGCCCCATCCCAGCCATCCAGCGATACATCAAGCAAAAGAATAGGGGGGGATGAACGGAATCGATGGCAACCCGTGCCACGATTTCACGACAACTGACTCCGGGCTGAAACGTAAAGATTTGATCGAGTGTTGCCAGAGGAAACACCGCATTCAGGGGCACATCGGTATAGCTACGTCCCAGGCTAAAGAGGGCAGTGATCACCTCATCCAGCCACAAGGGTTTCAGGTCTAATTGCCAAAATCGCAACACCAATCCCAATCCCATTACACCGACCAACGCACCATAATGGAGTGTTGTAGGGCTTACCTGCTTCAATGTTTTGAGTCTCCCGTTTTGCACAGATTTTGGGGGCTGTCTAAATTTGGTAGGATGGCAGATTTAATCAAATCTGTCTATCGTTTGGAGAGAGCAATAGCTCTGCCATTGCTCTCGCAACTACGATGAACACACAAAATGGAAATCCCCCCAGCAGCCTGTTGGAGAAATGGATTTGATCCCCCCTTGCCCCCCTTAAAAAGGGGGGAATTGGTTCGAAAGTCTCCCTTTTTTCTAGCGCAGCGGCGCAAATGCGCGGGGATTTAGGGGGATCGAGCAGAGTCAAGTGGTTCCACCCCAGATGTGTATACACAGCAGTCAAACAGAGAGACAGGTGAATCGATGGTGATCCACAATGGATGGGTTTCAACCCGTCTATATCAAATTCGAGATACAACCTACGGCAGTATCAGTTTACGGAGTATTGATGCAAGACGCAAAACAGCCTGCCCTAAGCGAACATGAGCGGCTTCAACAGCATCAGGCAGCGGTCGCTCACCTGCGATCGCAACTGCGCCCAGGACAACGCCGCATGGCAGATTGGCAAGGGGGTTCCCTGGCGGTGTCCGCCGTACCCGGTTCAGGGAAATCTACAGGAATGGCGATCGCTGCGGCTTTGCTGCTGGCAAATCGATATCAGCATCGCCCGACCCAACCCCAGCCCAATCCGTCTCAACTGGTCTTAGTTACCTTTACCCGTTCTGCTGCCGCCAACCTCAAAGCCAAAATTCGCCACTATCTCAAAGACCTTTCTCTCGCGGTGCAGGGGTTTGCCGTTTACACCCTGCATGGGCTGGCGTTAAATATTGCCAACCGTCATCCTGACCTGTCGGGGCTAAACCTCGAACGCATGACCCTGGTGTTACCCAACCAGAGCAGTCGCCTCATTCGCACCTGTGTTGAGCAGTGGATTTCTCACAATCCTAAACTCTATCTGCGTCTGTTAGAAGGGCAACATTTTGATGGTGAAGAAACTGAGCGCTTACGACGGCAGTCGGTCTTGCGAACCGAAGTGCTACCCGATTTAGCCTATACCGTGATTCATGAAGCCAAGAGTTCAGGGCTGATGCCGTCCGATTTGTCGGCGCTGAGTCAATCGATCACGCAGCGGATTGCCGATGAGAGTGGCGAATCAACTGAGTATGAAGTATTGGCGATCGCTGCTGGGCTTTACGAAAACTATCAAGCTCTGCTGCAACAACGGGGGTTTATCGACTACGACGACATGATTTTGGCAGCGTTGCGAGTTTTGGAAAACGACAATGCTCGTCAGCTCTGGCAATCGCAAGTGTTTGCCGTCTTTGAAGACGAAGCCCAGGATTCTTCACCCTTACAAACGCGCTTATTAGAAACCCTGGCGGCAGATCCGGGCGATCGCACCCAACCCTTAAATTTGGTGCGGGTGGGCGATCCAAATCAAGCCATTAACTCGACCTTTACCCCGGCTGACCCGATCTTTTTTCGCGACTTTTGCCACCAGTGCCAGCAACAGGGCAGATTGGCAGAAATGGATCAGGCAGGTCGCAGCAGCGCAATCATTATGGAAGCTGCCAATTTTATGCTGGAGTGGGTGAATCAGCGCTATGCCCGCTTGAAGCGTCACGACGATACCCAACCGGCTGCGTCTAGGTTGAACCTGCAACCGTTATCCTTCTCTTCCCTGCCCTTTCGCCCCCAGGTGATCCGTGCCGTTTCGTCGAATGATCCGCAGGTAGATGCCAACCCCCAACCGGAAGGAGCAGGGTTAGAGATTCGCTATCCCAGAGACCCGTATCATACGGTCGAGCTAATTGGCAAACGCGTAGCGGCACTGTTGAGTCACGAACCGGATGCCCGTTTGGCGGTGTTGGTGCGCGAAAATAAACAGGGTCAGTTTCTGGCAGATGTGCTTAAAAATCCCATGCGCTATGGGGTTGAGGTCAACTTAGAAGACCTGGGAATTGAAATTTATGATGTTGGTCAGCGCGATCGCTATTCCCACATCCCGGCTGAAATGCTGGCGTTGCTGCAATTCCTCGATCGCCCCCACTCTCCCGACAACCTCAAAGCGGCTCTCAAAGTATTGGTCGAACGTCGGCTGATTCCAACCCAAGATTTGAATGCGCTCACAGGCTTACCTGAACAATTTCTTTATCCAGGACCGCTCGATCCGCTTCAGGCTGATCCAGTCTTACAAGCGCAGCACTATTGCACCGAACTACTCCGTGCCCGGTTGGAACTGCCACAGTATCAACTCATTCCCTTCCTGGCGATGACCCTAAGGTACGAGCAAACGGAACTGGCGACCGCCGAAAAACTGGCATCTCGGATCGCCCGTCAGACAGCAACTCAGCAATCGATGTCGGCGGTTTTGGACGTATTGAATGAAATTGTTCGATCGGAGCAATTTGAGCCAGTCGAAACCGATAACCCAGAAGCTCGCTATACCCGTCCTGGGCAACTGACGATTATTACCATGCACAAGGCAAAGGGATTGGATTGGGACTTTGTCTTTATCCCCTTCCTGCACGACCATATGATTCCGGGTCGTCCCTGGGTTCCACCTCAAGCCCAATTTCTGGGCAATTTTAGTCTGGCAGAAGTTGCCCGTGCCCAGATCCGTGCCCATATTCACAACGAAGGGCTAATTCCGACAACAGAAACAGCATGGCAAGGTGCAGGATATCTGCAAGCTGCCGAAGAATATCGGCTGCTCTACGTAGCGATGACCCGTGCCAAACGGTTGCTGTGGATGTCAGCTGCCCAGAAAGCTCCATTTACCTGGAGCAAACCGGATAATTTAGAAGATAAAGTGCCTTGCCCAGTCTTACCTGCTCTTAGCCACAAGTTTCCGCAAAGCAAACTATAAAACGAACCTGAAATTTGCGATTCATGAGCGATCGCTTGAACCCATCAGCCATCGGTGCCCAGCAATAGAGGCAGGAGTCTGTCCGGAATGAAACAACCGGAACGGGAGCCTGACTGGAGGAGTTTTTGGTAACTTACCCCTGCCTCAGTTGATAGGTCAGAATCAATTGGGATTCTGAAATAAGCCAGTGAACGAGCTGAATCAAGAGTTTGCAGTTTGAGCAGCCAGCAGTTGCTTTAACTTCTCTAGCTCTTGTGCCCAGCGTGGATCTGGTTGGACGGACTCAGAATCAGACGAAACACTCTTCTTGGGTGCTTTATTGCCCTTGTTGTTGCGACGGCTAGGCGCAGGACTGCTGCTAGTGGGCACAGGTGCGCTGCCGCTGCTGGGTGCTTCTGACTCGTCTTCTGTCTTGCCCTTGGTGCGAGGCTGTGCCCGTTCAATTTTCAGAGGGCTTTCCTTGAAAACGAAGCCATTGAATTTTTCAATCAGTTGATCGGCTTGCTCTTCATTTTTCACCGTTACAAACCCAAAACCCCGGCATTTGCCTGTTTTGCGGTCTGTAATCACTTTGGTAGAAACAGTACCGTCAAACTCTGAAAACACAGCTTCGAGCTCTTGACGCTCTACTTCTTTGGGCAAATTGCCAACATACAAACGAATTGACATAGGGAAAGTTACCTCCAGACTTTGGCTCAAACAAACTTGATTGTAATAAATACTGTTTCAGCGTTGTTTTAGCTTATCAGCGGATTTGCTAAGAATTTCAGAACCTATAGTTTATCCTTCAAATTAGCTTCAAAAGCATAGTAAGGAATACAAAGCTTGCAAATTGAGGAAACTTAAAACGTTTAAAAAACGACTATTAAAGCGCGAGGAGATGAAACCTTACCGAGAGCTTCCTCATACAATTTTGTTAAACATTTCGACAAATATACGTTTGCCTTACCCATTGAGTGTGGCACACATATGGTTGATCGTGGTTCTGCTGATTCAGCATATTCATGCCATTCATAAAGGTATCACGGTGGCAGTCATAGCTGATCTGTCAAAATTGAGATTTCATTCTGCGCATATCCGCTCAAAAGAGTTAGATCGCTTTATCTTTGTAGGGTTTGCATCAATTTCGCTTCGAGATTAATTGTCTTGAAACTTGTCAAAAATTTCCAACCCGTGGCTAAATCCATTGACACATCCATCTTCCTACTGGCTGATAACACGTTGGTATGGGGCTTTATGGGGGTCGTGATAAATAAAAACCAGTCATGGAGCATGACTGGTAGGCTTGCTGTGTTGGGAGGAAAACCTGATACCGAAGCGATTAAATTGGACTGCTGTTAAGACGCATCTGAAACCCAATCCATGCTTAGATGATCTCGGTTGTTATTAAGAAATGTAACACAAGTCCGCCAAATATTGCAACATTTCTTTACTTAAGCTCATGAATTTGATAAATACTGAGTCTTTTGGAGCGACAACGGCGGAGCCGTTGTCGCTCCAAAAGACTTACAGATCAATTAATCTGTGATCCTCATAGCAATTTGCAATCGAGTAGGGTACAGATTATGTTTTGAAATCCATACCTCGCATGGATTTCAAAACATAATCTGGTTCTAGCCGAGGGCGAAGCGCTAGACCGAGTTCAAAATCCCCCTTTGGTGATGATGTAAAGCCCCCAGAGTGCAGACATGGTTGCTAAAAATGTTGCCCAGAGAGGATGGCTGCTTTTGGCAGGGGTGCCGCGTTCAATTTGAATTTTGTCTACATCAATCCACAAGGTGACGCCCCGGCGTAGCCATCCTGTAACCCATACCGTGCTGTTAATAAAGTCTCGGGGGCGGGGGGTCTGAGGAATGATGCTGCCGAACACACCCAACGGAGAGGTGAAATGCAGCTTGATCAGCCCTGTTGTCGTTTTTAGCATCAGGTCTTGCGCCAGGATATTGGCAAAACCCCGGTTGCCGAGTAGTTTTCCTTGGATGCGGACAGGTTGACTGTCGATGGGCAAGAAGGTCGGATCGTTGAGCAAGTCGGGAAGATCCAGGTCTGACTGGGCATTGGCTCGCGTGATATCGGGAAAGAAGGGATTGATGCGTAAGAACATACCCATACTGAAGGCGATCAGGATGCAGCCTCGCAGCAAGGATGAGTCTTTCCACATCCAGTCAATGCTGAGTAAGGAGACGCGATCGGCGATCGCCCCTACTAGCCAAAGACCATAGGCGATCGCCAAGCCAATGAAAATGCTAATAAAGGGGGCAATTTGGATCAGAAAATCTTTGCGTCGATGGAATTCCTTGATTAGCGTGCTTGAGGGTGAGGTTAACTCTAGCTCCGACTCCAGCCGCCAGCGTTGGGCATACGTTGTCAGCGTGAGCAGGCGATCGCCCAGGGGCGGATGGCTATTGTTGAGGCTAAACCAGCGACGATAGGGATTTTTGTAATCCCACTCTAACAACGGCTCGATGGGGCTTTGCTGGCAGGCACTGCCCAGAGTGAGGGCAGACTTGTAGCTGACGGGTAAGAGCAGGTCAAAGCTATCTAACAAAGCCCCTGTTTGTCCCTGGCGCTGGATATCTTTGGCAATCCCAATGGAGATTTTTAACAAGGCCCGGGTTAAGCCATTGGGGTTGCCCGTCATTTCACAACTCCTGCGATCGCTGTAGTAGAGTCGCAGTCGCGATAACCATAGCCCTGCCCACCGCACGCACCAATACGCGCCATAACCCAGACTAGAGATGCCTACGGCGACCGATTGCAGCGCTCGATCCTGCTGGCGATCGCCCCACGCTGCGACCTGCCAGTAGACCCAATAAAAAATCTGAGCCACCAGGGTTACCCCCGATAGAACACTAAAATCCCAATGCTTGATGTGCCCCAGTTCTGCCGCATAGATGGCAGCTATTTCATCGTCCTCTAGCTGGTCTAACAGCCCCTGACTAACGGCAATGCGAGCGGTGCGGCGGATATTGCCATAGGTGAAGATCACCGGAGCCGTGGTGTAAAGAATGCTGAGTGTGGGTAAGGTATAGCCTGTTTGCCCAGCAAATCGCTTGAGCAGCCTGGACGTCTCTGGGCTGTAGCGCGATAGCATATCTAACTTGAGTGACTTTGCCCCGTAGTTATTTTGCAAAATCCGGTCGAGCAACCAGGGCGATAAGCCAAATAGCGCTGCCAGCACTAACACAATCAGCCAGAGGGGGTTGCCGTAATACTGGTTTGGCTCGATTAAGGGCAACCAGCTAAAGCGTTGGTTGAATAGATTGATGGTGGCAATCAAAATCTGGGTCAGAAGCCAGCAGATCCAGGTCAGGGCGATCGCGGTTAAGCCCATCACGGCCCACAGCGTCGTGATATCGACTTTTCCTAAACTCGTCCATTTTTGCGCCCGATCCGCTTGCCGCCAAACATGAAATTTTTCCCTGACCGGCGTTTCAGGCGTGTCGCTGATGGCTGGGTGAGCGGTTGCCGCAGGTGGGATAGAGGATGGCGTAGTCGGCTTAGCCTTGGTTGGTTTAGCAGGTTGAATTTTGGTATTGCCTTGCAGCGCCGTTTTAGGCTGGGGCACGCTCCGAGCTTTGGTGGTGGACTGAATCTTTGTCACAGGATTGAGTTGGGTGCGGGCTTCGGTAATCGCAGAATTGGGTGGCAGAGCAAATGGATTCTCAGCGGCACTTTGTTCGGTCTGAGAGGCTGACTCTAGGGGCGTAAAGCCTGTTCCATCATCAACCGGAGTAAACGCTGTCTCAGCGCCTTCTACGGCAGAAGTAAATGGCACAAATCCCGTTGCATCGGCTGCCTCTGATTTGGCATCGGTAATTTTAGCATCGGTAATTGCCGACTCCTGGATCAAGGCATCAGAGGGTTTGGACTCCACCGTTTCTGCATCAGAGATTGCCGCATCGGCGATCGCCGCTTCCGATGGCAAGTCTGTAAAAACGGGATCGTACCGTTCTAACGATTGCAGCGTTTGGCTTGCCCATTGCTGCACCCGCGAGTTGCGCTCTTGACTTAACGATTTACAGAGCGCGATCGCCAATTGCAAATTGCCCTCGGATGCATATGCCTTGACCAAACCCATCTTGGCTTTAACCTGGAGCGCCCGATCGGTGCCCGATCGGCTAACGGTTCCTAACTGAGCGATCGCGCGTTCGTAGTTATGCTGTTTCAGAGCATCTAACCCCTCTTGCAGCAGAGCCGTTAACGCCGTTGCTGACATCGGTGTATCGGATGAGGAGGAGTCAGAAGACCCGGTGGAGTTGGAAAAATTATCCATATGTCATCCCTCCAACAGGATGGGGTCGATTTTTGCGGTGCAAAAATCAAGGGTAGCCTGGAGAATGCACCGTTTCTATTGTTTAGGGTTAAAACGGATTTTAGAATGCGGTTTCGCTGCATCCCAAACCCATTGTCGATAAAATCTGCTGAACTTGAGTAGATGCTTAATCGGTGGTGCTGAATTTGGCAGACGTTTCGCGTCTCTAAAAACTAACGCACCTCTCACCCAAATCGTTGAAAGTCTACCCTAATTTTTTAATTCAACCGTGTCCGGTTCGCAACTCATGGCAATGTTCGGCTGCGTGCCAGCGTGCCATCCCTTTAGCCTTGCCCGATCGCCTGCCGCAGGTGGTGGGCTTGCTGGCTGACCTGGTGCCAGTCACCCGCTGCGATCGCCTGTTTAGGAAATAGTTCACTCGATAACCCAACAGCGATCGCGCCAGCCTGCAAGAAATCTGCTGCATTCTCCAGCGTCACGCCACCCGTCGGAATTAGGGGAATGGTGCCGATGGGTCCCTGCAAACTCTGGATATAACTGGCTCCACCGACTGCCTGGATCGGAAAGACTTTGACACTGGCAGCACCCGCTTGCCATGCTGTGACAATTTCGGTAGGAGATAGGGCACCGGGAATGATCGGTCGCTCGTGATCGATCGCATGTTGAATTAACGCCTGATCGGTATGCGGTGTAAACAGAAATTGCGCCCCTGCGGCGATCGCGTCCTGAATATGGGCTTGGCTTAAGAGCGTCCCTGCCCCAATCACACAGTCGGGTAAATCGGCGCGGAGTTGTTCGACTAAAGCAGCAGGGCGATCGCTATTCCAGGTAATTTCGATTAATTGAATGCCGCCTGCGGCAACGGCGACTGCCATCTTTTGCCCCATCGCCAGTTCCGGCGCACGAATTACGGCGATCGCCCGATGCTGCCGTAACAGCGCTAACCAGGCATCACGGTTCATTCCCACTTCATCCTTCTGTTACAGACTCCTTAACCCATAGGACTTACGCAAGTCCGTCATAATCTATAGCATTGCTGCGATGTGGGCTAGGCAATGCCTCCCCCACGCCACAACCATGACTAGGTCTTAGCCTCAATCCCTGAAACCGTCATGATTTTTTGTGGCGCGGGCGACGCTCGTGCCACAAAAAATCATGACATGAATACCCATTCCCAAACATGAATGGATTCAAGAGCGCAGCATGGGCAACAACAAGACCACAAAGTAGTAGACCAGGGGGGCAGTAAACACATAGCTATCTGCTCGATCAAGAATGCCTCCATGACCGGGGATCAGTTGCCCAGAGTCTTTTACACCGGCATCGCGTTTCATCATCGATTCGGTCAAATCGCCCAAGAGGCTGGCAATACCAATGATCAAACCCAGAGCAATTCCCGTCAGCGGAAACCCGCGCCAATTGAGTAACCAGGTGCCAATGACCGCCACAATCACACTGGCAAATACACCAAAAACCGCACCTTCTACCGTTTTTTTGGGGCTAATATCCGATAGCCGAGTCCGCCCAAAAAACTTACCAAAAATATACGCTCCAATATCGGCTGCCCAAATACAGCCAAAGGCTAGAAATGTCGTGGTTAGCCCTACGGGTAATGCTTGCAGATGGGGAAAGGGCGTCGGCAACCATTCATTAACGACCGATGCGTTGATATCCACTACCTCTAGCGATCGCAACCGTACCCAATAGCAGGGCAAATAGCCGCCGTAGAATAATCCTAAAATTGAGGCTGAAATATCGGCGATCGATGCCAATTTGGGTTGAAAGAGCAAATAAAAGCAAATCAGCGTTCCGGCTACAGGCACCGCAGCATCGGTCAGAGGCGAAGAAACATTTGCCAGTATCAGCAATGCTTCACACATGACAATGGTCGTTTTTCCCGCCGGAGCAATGCCTTTGGCACGTGTGAGTTCAAAATATTCTTGTAGCCCCAGGTAGATGATGATGCCAAAACCGACCGTGAAGTACCATCCACCCAGGAAAACCATTCCCAAGGCAAGGATGATTGCAACGATAGCGCTGATAATACGAGCCAAAGGCATAGAGAACATTAAGTCCAGGTTAAACCTAACTCTGGCATATTTTGAAACTTATGAATAGCCTCAAAATAATTGATGATGACCTCTGCTAATCTAATTTCTCGCCACTCAAAACAAAGATTGGATCAAGGGCAACAAAGACTTGATGGTTGCCCCGCCGCTCCAAACGGTTGACGGCTGACTGAACTACCTCAATGTTACGCACTTGTAACTCAGCCAGCCCTTCTGAGACCGCGTATAAGCTTTCGAAATTAGTGGCAGTTGCTACGATCCTGCCACCCGATTTGAGATGTTGCCATGCCTCTCGCAGCAGATCTTTAACGGCTCGTCCGCCTTCGATAAAGATGCAATCTGGATTTGCCCCCAAGTCTTTCAGGCAATCTGGGGCACTCCCTTCCACCACTTCAACATTGTTGACATTAAAGCGATCGCAATTCCGCCGAATTAGGCTGGCAACTTCTTCATCCCGCTCCACCGCAATAATTCGTCCCTGCGGACACAACAACCCCACTTCGACCGGAATCGTCCCCGTCCCCGCACCAATATCCCACAAGACCGAATCGGCACACAGCCGCAACTGCGACAAAATCAACAATCGCACTTCACGCTTACTCAATGGAATCCCTGGCAATTGTTCAAACAATTCATCAGGGATACCTGGAGTTACATAAGACCAGAGAGAAGAAGCCATCGGAAGTTGGGGGTTGGGGGGTAGAGAAACGATGAAGGATGGCAAGTTTGCGACCCATAGTTGGACGCTTTAACCATCCTGATAATCTCGTCCTACTCTAACCCGTCTCCGATTGACTTTTATAGCGGTGTGCAAGTTCGTTAAATCCAGCAACGGTGGGGTGGGGTGCGCAGCGCTCCACACCACCGGACTAAATCAACCCGCACAGCGCGATATAGAGGGTCATCCTTTCGGTAGTTTCACAACGTTGAGGGTGCAGAGGTTGGGATCGGCACAGCCGGTAATGATGCCTCCAGCAGAGAGGATGGATTGCAGGTACGTCAAGGTTTGCGGCATAATCCGCTCGCCAGGTAACAGGATAGGAATGCCAGGAGGATATGGACAAACCAGTTCGGCACTAATGCGATCGCCAGCGTCTGCAATCGGCACAACATCTGTCTCGGCAAAGAAAGCCTCGCGGGGTGAGAGGGGGGGAAGGGGGTGGAGGGATGGAG
>NZ_JBSLYH010000093.1:0-11842 GCF_055793305.1 Calyptranema fuscum S582 | reverse complement strand
ATCCATCCCCGACAGCCCAGATCTCTGGCTCCCCATCCCTTCATCTCCCTTCATCCCTTCATCTCTCCCACTTTCCCACGCTTCACCTCTCCCACTCTCCATCCCTTCATCTTCCACTGCCGCTGCTCCATTGCCCTCCCATTTCCCTGCGGCTTGCCGTTCAACCGTGAGGGTAATCGTGCCATTTTCCGTAAACTTACAGGCGTTGCTGAGTAGATTGAAGAGATTTTGTCGGACTTTTGTCAGGTCAGCATACATCGACCCCAGATCGTCTGCGTGATTGATGACTAATGTATTATTATTTTTTGCTGCCAGGGGTTGAATGGTGCTGACGACATCGTGAATGACACTGGAAATGTTGAAAGTTTCCAGGTACAGATCCATTCGACCGGCTTCAATTTTCGACAGATCGAGAATGTCGTTAATCAACGCCAGCAGATGTCTACCGGCATTGTGAATCCGTTGTAAGTCGGGGATAAAATCATCTTGTTCTGAATCGATCGCCTCTTCTTGCAACATTTCGCTGTAGCCGATGATGGCATTTAAGGGGGTGCGTAGCTCATGGCTCATATTTGCCAGGAACTGACTTTTTGCCCGGTTTGCTTGTTCTGCGGCTTCTTTAGCTTTTTGGACAGTTTCAAGCTGCTTGCGTTCGGTAATATTGCGCAGATTAATGATGACTCCTCCCACCGATGGGTTGTCGAGCAGGTTGGTGCTAAATGCCTCCAAAATCAGCCAGGAGCCATTTTTATGTTTGAGTCGAAGCTCGAAGGGTGCAACGATGTCAGGTTTTTCTAAGCTCTGCTGAAACGCGATGGTTACCGAATCAATGTCTTCTGGATGAACCAGATCCAGGACGGGGCGATCGCGCAATTCATCTGGCTCATATCCCAAAATAGGTTTAATTGAAGGACTGCCATAGCGAATTTGACCCGCTTCATTCACGATCGCAATAATGTCAGATGCATGTTCAATTAACGATCGAAAATGCGCTTCACTTTGATGTAGGGCTTCCTTCGCTTGTTTTAATCCGTGTTCGCGATCGCGCACCTCAGCCGCCATTAGCTGAAAGGTTCGTGCCAGCATCCCCAACTCATCTTTTCGGGTAGCAACCCCTGCCAGATTTTCTAGTTCTATCCCTTCTACTTTCATGGCAGCCGCTGCCAGAGTCAGTTGAGAAATCGGCTCTGTAACCCGGCGTGCTAAAATCAACGATGCAAATAAGCCAATTGCCAAAATAAATCCAGACACGATGGCAGCTTGCTTAAAGCTCTCTTTCATCGCCGTGTTGATATGCTCTGTAGAGAGATAAATTAGTGTGGCACCACTA
Source organism: Calyptranema fuscum S582 (assembly GCF_055793305.1). Lineage (NCBI taxonomy): Bacteria > Bacillati > Cyanobacteriota > Cyanophyceae > Oculatellales > Oculatellaceae > Calyptranema > Calyptranema fuscum. Next base: position 10,512 of record NZ_JBSLYH010000093.1, on the reverse strand, counting down.
ATTTCATTGCTTTCACCCCGAATCGGAACAATAATTTTGAACAAATTATCGTCCATATAACTGAGGGTTTCTCCTGTTTTCAGCACCGTTCGCAAACTGCCAATATCCCTGGCGTTATCCAGGCTCTGGGCTCCTCTGACACCCGAAGTCACCCCGCGTGCCAGATTGGTCAGGTTTTGATCAACAATGCGAATGGCGACGATGCTTTCGCTATCCAACAACTCATTCGCCATGCGGACTAAGCCAACTTGCTGCTGCAATTCCTGAAATAGATTGACCTCGTAGCCAATTTGGACGATACGGCGACGGTCAATGCCTGCCACACCGACATATTTAAAAATGCGGTCATCGATTTCGCGTCTGCGGGCGGATTGGATGACGATCCGTTCCTCGCCCGTCAAGAGGGGCCAAAATGCGCTGGCTTGCGGTTGTTTTGCAGGATCCGAATCAAACGTAAAGTCTACGTTGGGAATGTTGGTCAGGTAGGCGTGTCCGGTTTCATCGGTAATCCAAAATTCATCCAGGGCAGTGCGATCGCTGATTTCTCTGAGCTTCGCATTGATTTCGGCTGGGCTAAGCCCTGCTTGTTCGGCGATCGCGACTAAATAACTGGCAAGTGTTGCCTCAACCACCATGTGTTGATTGGTTTCAGCTTCTACCTCTATGGGAATCTGTTGCGAAAACCGTGCCATCCGCGCCAAAAATTGAGCGATGACAATGCCGTCGTGTTCGGTATGGGCTAGTGTTGCTCGTCGTGCACCCCACGTTAAAACAGCCGTTGTTACTAGCACTGTTGTTGCCAGTAAGGAAGTCACCATCAATAAGATTCTGACTCGGAGGTTCATGTTCAACAGTCCTTTCGTGAGACGCAGGAAAGCGATAGGGGGATGGGGGATAGGGGGAGAGAGGCAGGGATGGAGGGGTAAAGGGATGGAGGGTGGAGGGGTAAAGGGATGGAGGGATGGAGGGGTAAAGGGATGGAGGGATAAGGCGATGTTGACAGCTAATAGCTAACAGCTAACAGCTAACAGCTAATAGCTATTAGCTCCTTACTCTTTGCGAGAAATATAGGAAAGCACCAGATTGCGGATATCGTACAGAACGGTGGTAGAACAGGGGATATCGGGCTGAGTAGAGGATGGAGTGAGGTGGGCGAAGGGATAGGGTGATTTGGGAATGAAGTCTCGGGTCATGACGCTTACCAGAGGTAGCGATCGCCCGTCTGTGAACTGCTGAAGTTGGGTCAGGAAGTGGCAGTAATCGACATCAGGAATGGTTAGATCGAGAACAATGACATTGGGTTGAGTCGTTTCAATCTGATGCAACGCTGTGGACAAATCGTTGGCGACCGCAACTTGCCAGTTTGTTTTTGTCAGCGATCGCTCTAACACTTGTTGGGTAATCAAATCGGGCTGCACCAAAAGGACTTTTCCAGCCAGAGTGTCATGTTCGGCTTGAGGTTGATACGTCTGAAGTAGGGTGGTTAGACGCCTAAAATCGTGAGGTTTTGTCAAATAATCCACTAAGCCCAATGTCAGACCCGCGAGTTGGTTGCTGCTGTCGTCCGGTTGAATGGGCTGCATCATCAGCATCAAAACTGGAATATCTGCCAGACTGGGATCTGACTTCAAAGCAGCCAGGACTGCCCAGCTATCATGTTCGGGTGTAACCAGATCCAACACAATAAAATTGGGTCGCAGTTCTTTTGCCAACCGCAATCCTTCTTTGCTACCCCAGGTGGGCACCACCCTTAATCCTTCCTGGTTAAACATCTGCACCAGTAAATCTCTGACCGTGCGATGATCTTCGATCACCAGTATTAAACCCGGTTCCCCGGTGGTCGCTAATGTCTCTGGCAAGGGGGGGGCGATCGCACAGGTTTCACCCGCTGCTGGCGTTTGCTCTACGGCTGAAACGGTTGCCCACTGTTGTTGGAGTATGACATTTTCAGGCAAGGTCAGCGTAAACGTGGCACCTTGCTTGATGTCGCTATCCACAGCGATCGTGCCTCCTAAAATTTCACAATAACGATGGCTAATGGCTAACCCCAACCCTGTGCCTGCATATTTACGGGTGCTCGATTCATCAACTTGAGTAAATGCCTGAAAAATAGTTTCTTGTTGGTCTAGCGGAATACCAATGCCTGTATCCGATACTTGAAAAACAATAAAGTTGGGTGATTGTAGCGGTGTTGGATCAGCGGGCTGGCTCTCTTTCCAGCGCTTCACCGAAAGCGTAATGGTTCCCTGCTCAGTAAATTTAGCGGCATTGCTGAGCAAATTCCACAAAATTTGGCGAACTTTACGCAGATCAGAATACATCGTGCCCAGGTTCATGGCACAGTCCAGTTCTAGCGTGTTACCGTTTTCGGCGATCGCCAATTTGAGACTGCCAACGACTTCGTTCACCAAAAGTTTGATATCAAAGAACTCCAATGAGAGTTCGACTTTATCGGCTTCCAGTTTGGAAATGTCGAGAACGTCATTAATCAAATGCAGCAGATGGCTACCCGATTGATGAATTTTTTCTAAATCAGGTACAAAATCTCTCAGACCTTGCGATCGCGCATCTTCTTTTAAGATTTCGCTATAGCCAATAATGGCGTTGAGGGGGGTGCGCAGTTCGTGGCTCATATTCGCCAAAAATGTGCTTTTGGCACGATTGGCGGCTTCTGCGGCTTCCTTTTCGGTTTGCAATTGCCGTAAATAAGCTTGTTCTTGATCCCGCAGCCGTTTACGTTCTAAACACGCATTCAACCGCGCCTCTAAAAGCACCGGGTTAACGGGTTTAATCAAGTGATCTTCTGCGCCCAGCTCAATGCAATGGGCAATCCGATCCAGATCGTCAATGGCTGAAATCATTACGACTGGAATATGGTACAGCGTCGGATCTGCTTTGAGATATGCCAACAGCTGATAGCCACTCATATTGGGCATAACGATGTCTAAAAACACCAGATCAAACGCCTGCGTTTGCATCAGTTCTAAGGCTTGCTGCCCATCTTCAGTCACCGCAGTCATATAGCCCTGCTTTTGCAAATGGCGAGAAATGTAGAGTCGAGTTGCCAAGTCATCATCTACGACCAGAACGGAACCCCTGACGGGTTTCATGGTTTAGCCCCCTTAGCTCTGTTTTTTTGAAGTTGGATACACGTTAGAACTAAATCTCGAACTTCCTTAAGCAAATCATCTCGGCTGAATGCACCCTTTTGTAAAATTTGCTCGACATACCCATTGAGTCGCAGACGATCAGCAGGGGTTAAATCCATTGCCGTTACGACGACTATAGGGAGCGATCGCCATTGTGACTGTTGTCGCACACAATTAATAAACTGAAATCCATCCATCACAGGCATCATCAAGTCCAACAAAACCAAATCGGGTTGCACCGATGCGATTTGCTCCAGAGCAACTTGTCCATTCTCAGCCTCAGCAACTGACCAACCCTCCTTTTGTAAAATTCGGCGAAACATTTCTCGAATTGTGGCATCATCTTCGACAATTAGCACCTGCCCGACCTGTAAAGCAGCCTCTGGAGTGCGATCGGGGCGAAATTGCTGAAGTAACCCTGACAATCGTTTGTAGTCGATCGGCTTGGTTAAATAGTCAGAGGCACCCAACGTAAACCCCAGATTTTTATCATCCACAATGGTCATCACCACGACCGGAATATCTGACAAATCGGGATCTGCTTTTAGTCTAGACAAAACCGACCAGCCATCCATCTGTGGCATCAGCACATCTAAAGTAATGGCGTCGGGCTGCAAGTCTCTGGCATATCGCAACCCCTCTGCCCCAGTTGCCACGGTTTTCACCTCAAACCCTTCTCTTGATAGGTATCGTGCCATCAGTTCGCGAACCGTTGGGTCATCGTCAATCACCAGTATCAAGCACTTGGTTCGAGTGGCAGGGTTGGATAGATCCGTCGCATCAGCCAGTGTCAAGCGGTTATCTGCCTCGGGTTCGGGTTCTGCCGACTGAATCAGCACTTCCACCGGCAGCTGAATCGTGAAGGTTGACCCCTCACCCAATTGACTACTGACGGTAATATCGCCCCCCATCATCTGGCAGAATTTTTGGGTAATGGCTAACCCCAAGCCCGTTCCGCCATATTTACGTGTGGTCGAAGCATCTGCCTGGGTAAATGCCTGAAACACTTTTGCCTGTTGCTCTGAGGTCATGCCAATACCTGTGTCGGAGACTTGAAACACGATGGAGGGGTGATGGGATGGAGGGATGGAGGGATGGAGGGGTGATGGGATGGAGGGATTAAGGGATGGAGGGATGGAGGGATGATGGGGTGAGGGGACAGACAACTCTTCCACACTCCCACCCTTCATCTCTTCACCCGTTTCCCCACCCTTCATCTCTTCCACACTCCCACCCTTCATCTCTTCACCCATTTCCCCACGCTTCATCTCTTCACCCTCTATCATGCCTTCCCATCGCTCTACGGTCAGGGTGATTGTGCCTTTTTCGGTAAACTTGGCAGCATTACTGAGCAGATTCAGCAGGGCTTGCCGGACTTTGGTGAGGTCGGCGTGCATCGTGCCTAAGCGATCGCCCAGATGAATTTCCAAGCGATTCTCGTTTTTATCGAGCATGGGCTGGATCGTACTTTGGACTTCGGTAACTAAGTGCTTGATATCAAAGGTTTCCAGATAAAGCTCCATTTTGCCCGCTTCGATCTTGGAAATATCGAGGATATCGTTGATCAGCGCCAGCAGGTGTTTACCAGCTCCTCGAATTTTTTCGAGATCGGGGACAATATCGCTGTAACCAAAATCACTGGCATCTTCTTGCAGCATTTCGCTGTAACCAATAATGGCATTGAGCGGTGTGCGTAACTCGTGGCTCATATTGGCTAAAAACTGGCTTTTTGAGCGGTTTGCCTCTTCGGCAACTTCTTTTGCCCGATAGATCTCTGCTTCAGCTTTTTTGCGGTCTGTGATATCAAAAATCACACCATCCAACCACAACAGGTTTCCATCATCATCAAATACGCCCTGTCCTTTTTCGTAAACCCAGCGCAGGCTACCATCGGCACGCATCAACCGATATTCAATAATGTAGGGTTGCTTGGCAGCGAGGGCTACACTCACATGCTCGGCAATTTGGGCACTATCTTCATCGGGGATCAAGCTGGCAAAACTTAAAACACGGTTGTCGATAAACGCAGAGGCGGGGTAGCCCATCAAGTCTTCAACGGCATCACTGACAAATTCCATTGTCCAATAGGCATCGTTGGCGCAACGGTAGACCACACCGGGCAGGTTGTTGACCAAGGTGCGAAACCGTTCTTCGCGTTCTTTGAGGGCAGCTTCGGCTTGTTTGCGATCGCTAATATCTTCGACGGTACCTTCGTAATACAGCAGATTATTCTGGTCATCGCAGACTTCTAGAGCATTTTCAGAAATCCAAATAATGCTGCCATCCCGACGATAAACCTGAGACTCAAAATCAGAGACCGATCCGTGAGCCTGCATCTGCTGGATAAAGTCACAGCGACGGTCTGGCAACACATAGAGCTGATTTTCAATGTTCGTCAGTTCCTTCATCAAGCTGGCTGGAGAATCATACCCATAAATTTTTGCCAGGGCTGGGTTCGCGCTGATGTACAGACCATCAATCGTGGTTTGAAAAATTCCAGTGACAGAGTTTTCGAAAATACTTCGATATTTTTCTTCGGCTCGACGCAACCGCTGGTCACTTTCTTCTAACGCCAGCTCCGCTTGTTTGCGCTCGGTAATATCCATCGTGACGCCTGTCAGACGTAAAGGATTGCCCCCCGCATCCCGAATTAGTTTGCCTTGACTGGTGACCCATCGAACCCGACCATCGGGCAAAACGATGCGATATTCCGGTCGATAGTCTTCGTTGGTTTGCAGGGTGCGTAGTTGCGCTTGCTTGAGCTTAAGTCGGTCATCGGGATGGACACACTTAAAGAAATCTTCATAATATTTGCTAAAAGAACCGGGTTCTAAGCCAAATAAAATTTCTGCTTCGGCTGACCATTTTTCTTCTCCAGTTTGCACATTCCAATCCCATGCGCCCATATGAGCCGCATTGAGTGCCATCCGTTGGAGTTCTTCGCTTTGTCGCAGAGCTTCGGCAGCCTGTTTGCGTTCGATAAATTGCCCGATTTGGCTGCTGATGGTTGCAATCATTTTGAGTAAATCGGGATGGGATTTATGGATTCTACGACTGAAGAAGAGCAAGACGCCGATCAGGGTTTCGCCAGCAAAAATAGGAAATCCACAAGCGGTATGTAATCCTTTGTACGGAGCGATCGCCCCTGGGGGAACGCGAGGATCGGTTGCCAAATCGCTGATCCAAATCGGCTGACCTTGCTGCCAAACCCGATCTGCGAAGCCGGATCGTTGATCCCCAACACTCATTTCTTCGGGCTGCTGGGGCTGGAAAAATGGCAATGTGGGCTGAACCCAATGGGCAACTGGATTGAGCAACTCCGTTTCCGCGTCGAAATACCATAGTTCTCCCCTATCCCAGTGCAGACTTTCACAAACGACCTGCAAAATTTGGGGTGCGGCAGTGGCTAACGTTGCCGACTCTGCCAAAATCTGGGTGGTGCTATGCTGGGCACTCGATCGCAAATTTCCTCGTTTGCGCTCTACTAAACTGCGAGACAATGCGACAAAGATGTAAGTAACCGCGCCTAAAACCAGTAAGGCGAACAGCTCGACAAACAGCGTTTTGCGATTAAATTTATCGATGCGAGCGGACAATAACCCATCTAACTGATTAACGGTGATCTGCCACAGTTGAGAATTAGCGGCGATCGCATTTTGTGCCGCTGCATCATACTCTGCAAACGACAGGGTAATGGGGGTGGCTGTAATAATGTCGCGGTTAAGAATTTTTAGAAATGTTGTTGTATCGGTCACTGTCTGATGTAACGGTTCTGCCAACACAGGCTGAAGCGTGCCGGTTGGATTATTTCTAAATGCCACCGCCATGCCCTGACGCATATCATCCAGATTGGCTTGCAACAACCCGGCTAACACAATCAATCTGCCTTTTTCTTCAGGAGTAATAGCCTGTCGCCTGATAATTTCTTCGCCCAACAACCGGATTTGAGCCATTAGATCTTGACCTTCGGGCAATTTTAACAAAATTGCATCCATCAGATAATAACTATCTAGATCGGGATCCAGGATCAGGCTGGAGGTATTCCCAACCTGAGCAATCAGTGCCCGAATATCGACCAGCATCTGATTGTGCAATAGCTCTATGCGAAGGGCATTCGTTGGCGCATTCGGTAAGCCAATCGTTTGTTGGTTGAGAATCAACCATTCTTGCTGAAGCTGCTCGAACAGGTCAGTCGAGCCTAAGGTGCTGCCTAGCCGTTGCTCAACGACTGCAAGCTGTTTAAAGCTTTCATCAATTTGGCGTTGGTAGTGCAGCACTTCGTCTTGAGAAATGCGTTGGTTGGCATAGCGATACGCCAGCAGCTTACTTTGGGGCACCTGTTCGAGTAACCGTTGCATCGGACGCAGGTAAGCAGTACCCGCCATTTCATTGCGGGCAAGGTTTTTGCTGTGGTTAATCTCGCCAATCAGTTGATAAACGACGACGGCAAACGGCAGGATAAAAATTAACAGTAGAGCGACCAGATTGATCCGCTTTACCCGTTTAAGACGTTGATTCGTCCGATTTGAATCTCCAAGGGTGGGGGTGGAGCCTTCGCTCGGCTGATTTTCCATACGGAATTTCTCCAACGTTTTAATGACGCAAGCCTTTTAAGAGAAACAACATCAACAGCGATCGCACTCTTTCAGGTATTGATCTTCCAGTTATTGATACGACGATCATGATCTTCCATCAGAGTGTTCTGCTAGATGGCATTCATGAAATGATTTTTGTGGCACGGGCGTCGCCCGCGCCACAAAAATCGTTATTTTTTTAAGACTGCCTAATTTCATTCCAGGATTTAGCCCTGCCCAACCCCTGCATTGAACCAAGGAGCATGACGTGAATCGAATCGACAATTTCTGGATAAAAGCACGGTGACGCCGCGCTTTCATCCAGAAACGTCTGAGTTTTATTTTGGTTGTGATCCTTGTAGTGCGTCGCGCTTACTTAGACGAGTCTCACCTGATTAGCGGTTTACCTTAAAACATTTAAAAACGTGTCATGTATAGCGGTATTGCTGAATCCTGGTATGACTTTGAATGTGAAACCGAAGGTTGCGCATTCAAAGTCATACCCAAAACCAGTAACGTCCATCGATAGCAGTTGTCAGAGGAGACATCAGCGACTATAAAGGAAAGCCCTTAACAGAAGAGTCATCTCCTAAACCCGACTCATCGTCATACCAATTTGAACGATTTTTTGGCACACCGAAGTTCAGGAGGGGCTTGGCACTGCCAAGCCCGTACAGAGATCCGTCATGCTCTCAATTCAAATTGGTATCAGTAGGGCAATCTGCTGGGACAGATCAACCCTGAATTTGATCGTCAACATTACAAGATAGAGTGTTCTTATAATTCCCAAATTCTCCGTATTATTACGATCTTTCTTTAAATTAGTGTTGCCCGAGCGAAGTCAGCTAAACCGATAACGCTGGCGATTTAAGAGGCGCTCAACACTAGATTGTCTCGATGAACCACCGTTTCTTCGCCCATATAGCCCAAGATTTTGGGAATATCATCGGAGTGGGCACCCCGAATTTTTTGCAACTCGGTGCTGCTGTAGTTGACGATGCCTCTGGCAATTTCGTGCCCTGTGCGATCGCACAGTTGCACTGCATCGTGACTTTGGAATTCTCCTTCGACTTCCGCAATGCCAGCCGCTAACAGCGATTTTCCGCCTTCACAAATTGCTTTGACTGCTCCTGTATCTAGATACAATTTTCCGGCAGCCACTAATCCGTGGGCAATCCAGCGTTTTCGCGCATTGACAGGTTGGGGTTGGGGTTCAAACTGGGTGCCCAACGGTTCGCCCTGGAGGATCTTCTCAATATTCCGGGGCGATCGCCCTTCTGTAATTACCGTACGCACTCCTGCCGTCGTAGCAATTCGAGCGGCTGCAATTTTGGTGACCATGCCACCTGTGCCCCAATTGCTACCGCGATCGCCCACCGAAATATTGAGCGCTTCCAATTGATCAATTTTATCCACCAGGCTAATCGGCTCGGCATCAGGATAAAAGCGGGGATCAGCCGAATAAAGGCGATCGACATCGGTTAGCAAAAACAGCCAATCGGCTTCCACCAAACTGGCAACCAATGCCGACAACGTATCGTTATCGCCAAATTTCAGCTCATCCACTGCCAATGTATCGTTTTCATTGACGATAGGAATTACACCCAGTTTTAACAATTGCCGAAACGTGCGGTATGCATTGACATAGCGGCTGCGCTGCACCAGATCATCCCGTGTTAGCAAGACCTGAGCGATCGGCTGTTGCATTGAGGTAAACAGGTCATCGTACACTCGCATCAACCGTCCCTGACCCACCGCCGCAACCGCTTGCTTCATGGCGATCGTTTTAGGACGCTCCGTCAACCCCAGGCGGGCACACCCCACCCCCACCGCACCAGACGACACCAAAACCACCTGATGCCCTTGATGGCGCAGGTGGCTTAGCGTTTCCACCAGAGATGCGATCGTTGAGAGGGCAAGATAGCCACTTTCAGGCTGAGTCAGACTCGAAGTACCGATTTTAATAACCAGAGTTTGGGACATCTGTAGACAGAAAAAGATTCAACTATAGCGATTTATATGCGTTGTAAACCTGGGCAGTGATGAAAAAGCCTTGCTCCGCAAAGCTTTTTCATCGCCCCCTGGCTCAACTTAAGCGCAAGAATTCAGCAATCCGGAAAACTAGACTATGACCATATTGCAACGATTTGCAAACCCTGTCTAATACAGAGCCGATATTGAGTAAATAGGGATGGCGATCGCTTCCGTCTATTTTCAACGAGCTCCTTCAATTGCCCACAACTGCAAAGCGCCGATCCCCTTTTTATCGGGAACCAGCGCCTCACATAGGTATTCACATTGATTTATAAGCTAGGGTCTTTATATTGGTGACCCCATTTAATCTGTATTTAGAATCCCATGGATTTTCAAACCTGATTAATTTCATAAGGTTTTCTTTATATTCTTCTCGTTTTGTAGTTTTACCTTAAGAAAGATTAAGTCCTATCAGTTTTGCACCCTCCATCCCTTCACGCTTTTATTCGGTAGTCCCAGAAATATAATGATTTTTTGTGGCGTAGGCGTCACCCGCGCCACGAAAAATCATCACATGCATACTACGGCTCTTTATTCTTTCACCCTTCTGTTTTCCCTTGCTCACCCAAAAAGGTGATCCATGAATCACTCTCTTAGGGGACACAATCGTGTGAAGTGAACCCGTTTATCCCTACCGTATTCTTAGAAGTATGAACAACGCATCGTACTGCCTGGTAGGGGGGCTACCGGGCTTTTTTTTGGAAATTTTTAGAATTTGTAGGAGCGATCGCCACCCTAATCAAGATTGAGATGGG
>NZ_JBSLYH010000092.1:0-12310 GCF_055793305.1 Calyptranema fuscum S582 | reverse complement strand
GGCACGGGTATCGTCATCAAGCTCCGCTGCATCGGCTGCGACTTGAGCTTTGAATGCTGCAACTCGCGCACTCTTGGATGCTTCATCTAGCTTCCCGTCAATCAACGCCTTTACCTCTGGGTGATCCATTGCCCCTCTTGCCTTGATTGACTTGAGGTTGTTGATCACTTCCTGGGGAGTCATGCTGTTGATCAACGCCACCAGAACGGTAGGAGTCAGTTGCTTGATCGCACCAATGGCGATCGCATAGGGTAACTTAAACTCGACAATCAACCGCGCTTGTTCTGCTGCACTTTCTGCCTTGGCAAGTTGCTTCAGCACGTCTGCCAACGAGCCAACAGGAGGCTGGTCACGGAACAAGATGGCATTCGCCCGCTCACTGGGCTCGATGTGCAACGAGGCGTACAGGTGCTTCATTGCTTTGCGTCCCCGCAGTGCGGCGCGATCGAATAGGGCAGGGTTGCTTTCCCGCACCTTCAGATACCGCTGTACCGCAGTCCGAGCAGAGCGAGGGAGCTTATTGCGGTGCTGCTTCATGAAGTCCACCACACGAGCCACCTGATAAGGCGGAAACTCTTGCAGCATGATAAAGCCAGCATCGCGGTGTTCTACCAGATCGCTGGTCAGTAGATGAGCGACAAACACTTCCTTGTGGTCGCGCACATCGCCATTGCGCTGATACCAGACTGCCAGGTGTCCGTAAAAGATGGGGTCAAGTTCAACGATCAGTTGGTGAATTTCTGCCACCTGCTCCAGCTTGCGATGCGGTGTGGTGAGCAAGCTGTTGAGCATTTCCAGACGCAAATCGCGTTCAGTGTTGTTCATGAGAACCTCCTCTGGTTGTCGTGGATGAGGAGGCAGATGTTGCACGCAACGGTGAAGAGTCACCGCGCAAGTGACAGAAGCTTGGCTGAAGGGTGTTATCCCTCCAGTTTTGCCTGCTAATAAGGTTCAGGCTCGCAGCGTATCCCTCCAGATACGCACCTTGGGTTTGGTGGAGAGTATGTAAGCTTCTGCGATCGGGGCGCGGCAACAACTGCCAGTAAAAGTGAAAATGGGTGAGGCTATTGCCTAAAAGTAGTGGCTGCGTAAACTACCGTCATATCTGCCACTATTACGGCAACATCGCTTGAAAGGAATGTCCAGAACCGCAAGGACACAAATCGTTGTTACCCAACTTTTCTTGCAGTTCTTTATCACCATGAACGATGCGATATCCTTTTTTGACAGCAGTTTCTGATGGATACCCTCGACGACGTTTGCTAGAGGGTTCAAAAGCAGAACGATTGCAAGTCGTTGAGGTCTTCTAAATCGTTATCTAGATTGGTGTTATGAGAATTATTTCGCTTCATGATCCTCACCTCCAGTTTTGATATTTTCATTGACAGTATCAATCTCTTTCTCAGATTGCAGAGACTGGTTCTGTATGCCCTTTCGACAGTTGGTCTGCCTGACGAGTGGTTTCAGGAAGACGATATTTGGGCGCACACCGTAGAACAAAATCGATCGCACTGTTCAAACTAATTCGATGTCCAACCGAGACATAAACAGGTTTGATATTGGACTGCATGCGAACGATCGCTCCAATCACTTCCCCGTTATCTTGAATTGGTTGCCATGCGCCTCGATGCTCCGCCAACGGTTCATGCTCTCCCAAGTAAGGTGTTTTTGCCACACCGATCGACGGTAGACCGCTGACAATGCCCAGATGACAGGCAAAGCCACAGCGACGTGGGTGAATATAACCATTGCCATCACACAGCAGCAGATCCGGTTTCGTCTTCAATTCCGCTAGTGCTTCCATCACCACTGGAACTTCCCGGAATGCTAGCAGTCCTGGCACATAGGGAAAGGTTGTGGGACGGCGAATCACTACCGATTCTTGAAGCGTCAGGTCGGGAAATCGAAGAACGGCGATCGCCGCACAAGCAACACGATCCTCCTCTTCAAATCCCACATCGACTCCGGCAACGGTTTGCACTTCATCAAAGTCATCCTCCATCACCACCCGTGACCGTAACTCTTGCTGAAGAGCGATCGCTGCTTCTGGAGTAGCTGTCTGGGTTAAGGTCAGCAAAGGATGATGCATCAGAAAACCTTCCATCTCGAATGAAAGCGTGAATTGAAGAATGGACTAAATTTATCACTGAAATAAATCACTTCATGCAAGTCAAAAAAGCAGTTGGATCATACACAGGATTTGAACCTGTAACCAATCGCTTATGAGGCGACTGCTCTACCATTGAGCAAGTATGTAAGCTTTTTTAGTCAGGGCACGAAGTGCAAGTTAGATTTGCGATTCCGCACAAGTTAGGAAAGCTATTGATACATTCAGATGCTCTACTGATTGAGCTATCACCCCAACCGGAGTAAGCAGGAGTCGCACCTGCAACCTTCTGATCCCTAAGTATGTAAGCTTTTCAAGTCAGGGCGCGGAATTGAATGATTAACCGTAAACTGCTTCAGGGCGAATGATCAAGTCACCACTCGGACGGCGATCGACCACATAAGCAGAGAGTCGATTGGTGTTGACATCCAGGTGTCTGGAAACTTGTTCTTTAACAGCCATATCACTCATACCTGTGGTAATTCCTAGCTGAGTTTCTAGGATGTCAAGCGATCGCCCCTCAAATCGAATGTGCACCATTACTATCACCTCTTGCTAATTGATAAAACAACGGAAGGAGGAGGAGTCGAACCTCGATAGCGTGACACTATCCTCTGGTCTTCCAAACCAGTTGCCGTCCACACAGCCGCACCTTCCAAGAGCGGAAACTGGAGGAATCGTTCGCGCAGCGTCTCCGAATGGAGAAACCTCTACAGCATGAACTGCACGCCTGTTTACCCTACGGGAAGCAAGCTACGAGACAGGTTATCGCCCATCGATCGCAGCTTCCATTTGGGGTGACTGACGAGAGTCGTTCGCGCAGCGTCTCCTTTGGAGAAACTCGCTACACTGGTGTCACAAACCAGCCCCTCCACCACTTCGGGTAGCCCCAAAGGGGCGGCTTCGCCAACAGTCACAGTGGAGCCAAGGGGACTTGAACCCCTAACCTCCTGTTTGCAAGACAGGCGCTCTAGCCAGTTGAGCTATGGTCCCATTTGGTGGATCTGGTCGGATTTGAACCGACATCTTTCTGCTTGCAAGGCAGACGCTTTCCCAATTAAGCTACAGACCCATGAGAGTGCTGAGTTACGAGTACTGGTTGCTGAGTATGGCTTGTTACTCAGTCCTCATTTCTCAGCACTCAGCACTAATTCCAGCAGGAGTGGCAGGAATTGAACCTACACAAGTCGATTTAGAAGATCGATGCCCATTCCATTAGGCGACACTCCCACAAGTTGGGAGTCCTGGCGGGATTTGAACCCGCAACCCTCTGTTTGTAAGACAGATGCTCCACCGTTGAGCTACAGGACTACGAGAGCGAACGGCGAGACTCGAACTCGCATCTGAAGCTTGGCGTGCTTCGGTGTTTGCCCTTACACCACATTCGCATTGGAGCGATCGCCTTACGGCACGCTCAAGCGACCGACGAGATTTGAACTCGTACCAGAGAGTTGGAAGCCCCCCGTGCTTGTCCGTTACACCACGATCGCAAACTTGAATTGAAAATGGAGCTGGTGACAGGAGTTGAACCTGCAACCTTTCGCTTACAAGGCGAGTGCTCTGCCAACTGAGCTACACCAGCACAAGCAGATGGCGAGACTTGAACTCGCGTCCAGGACATACCAAATCCTGATGCTGACCGACTACACCACATCTGCATTTGGAGCAGGAGATGGGATTTGAACCCATACCACGAGCTTACGAAACCCGTATGCTTGCCAGTTGCACCACACCTGCTTGGTAACGGGGGCGGGAATTGAACCCGCTGATGTAAAGGTTATGAGCCTTTCGAGCCGCCGTTGCTCCATCCCCGCAGTACCCCTGGCGAGAGTCGAACTCGCAAGATTCCAGTTTTAAGCCGGACACGTCTGCCAATTGCGTCACAGGGGCATCTTTGGTGGGCGCTGTAGGAGTTGAACCTACGTCAGTCTCCTTAAGAGGGAGGTGCATCACCGTTCTGCCAAACGCCCATTGTTCATTGCTCAACCAAAGGTTGAAGTTGGTGGGTCGCCCAGGGGTTGAACCTGGATAATTCCGCTTAAAAGGCGGCTGCATATCCGCTCTGCCAACGACCCATGTTTAGTGCTGAGCATTGAGGACTGAGGACTGAGCTAATTACTCAGCACTCAGCACTCAGCACTCAGTCCTAACTTGGTACACCGAGCAGGAGTCGAACCTGCTAATAAAACGCTTATCGGGCGTGCGCGTCCACCACTTCCGCCTTCGGTGCTTGGTACTCCCGACAGGATTTGAACCTGCATAATCTAGGCTCTCGACCTAGCACGTATTCCAGTTCCGTCACGGGAGCATCAGTACCCCTGGTGGGAGTCGAACCCACAAAATCTGGTTTCTGAAGCCAGCACGTATTCCAGTTCCGTCACAAGGGCAAACTTTCTTCTTGCGTGACGCGAGAACCCTATTCTCACGTCACACAATGCTAATTGGTCGGGATGGTAGGATTTGAACCCACGACTCCTTGGTCCCAAACCAAGGCTTCTGACCGCTGAATTACATCCCGATAGTTGGTACTGCTGGTGGGAGTCGAACCCACAACCTCTGGTTTCTAAAACCAGCGCCTCTTCCAATTGGGCCACAGCAGCAGATGATTTTAGATTGGTGATTTTGGATTTTAGATTTTGTGCTTCAATCCAAAATCCAAAATTGGTACTCCTGGCGGGAGTCGAACCCGCACATTGACTGGTTTTGAGACAGCCGCCTCTTCCGATTGGGCTACAGGAGTGAGGTTCTTGAGAATTTACTGTTCGTACGCGATGCGTACGAACAGTAAATTCTTGTCCCTGAGAAATGGGAGGAATACAGGGGATTGACCCAGGCGACTGTTTACCTCCCAACTGCCCCACCAGGATTTGAACCTGGAATCTACGCTTTCAAAGAGCGGGATGTTGCCAGTTACACCACAGGGCATTGAAATGGATGCAGGAGTTGGGGTCGAACCAACCTCTCTCTGATTCAGAGTCAGAGCGACTTGCCAATCGTCCATCCTGCAATAAATGGCTGCCCCGGCAGGGATTGAACCTGCGACCGTTCGCTTAACAGGCGACCGCTACTGCCACTGAGCTACGGGGCAATGAGTGGGAAGTGACAGAATCGAACTGTCATCTCGCCGTCTTCAGCGGCACGTGAGCACCAGCTTCACCAACTTCCCAAATAATTGAAATTTTGGCGGAGGCTAAGAGAATCGAACTCTTGACGGTGTATTTCACCCGCAGGCGTTTTCAAAACGCTTTCCTCGTCCGTGCCGGACAACCTCCATAAGTGGCGAGGACGGAGGGACTCAAACCCCCACTCTTCAGATTCGTAGTCTGAGATGTTGTTCAGTTACACCACGTCCTCAAAGGCGGAGCGAGCAGGAATTGAACCTACAGTGGCGATGAAACCACGACTGTTTAGCAAACAGCTTGCCCTGCCAATGGCGATCGCTCCATAAATCACATTCACAATTCAGGTAACAACTCAGCACTTAGTCCTCAGCACTCAGCACTAACATTGGTAGGTCGGGCAGGAGTCGCACCTGCAACGCAAGAAGCGGCTGTTTTACAGACAGTTGCCCACGCTGATAGGCGAGCCGACCTATGGTTGTTTTAGTTGCTCATGTTTGAGCAAGTTTGGCAGTGCCGACGGGAGTTGAACCCGCAAACGCAGGATTGAAAGACCTGTGGCTTTACCCATTTGCCTACGGCACCAAACTTTGAGATTTCTACAGCGTGCAAGTTTGAGAAGCTGTTTTTTCAGCCTCCATTTGGCTGTTTTAGCGAGCAAGTGGCGGAGGCTGTAGGAGTCGAACCTACTTCGCTTTCAAGGCGAGTGACCAGTATGTAGGCTTCTCGGATGAGGGCACACCGTAGAACGCACAGACCAGGATTTGAACCCGGACAAAAGGCTTTGGAGACCCTTGTGCTGCCGTTACACCATCTGTGCATTGGTCGCAGTGATGGGAGTCGAACCCATATATCCTCGGTTATGAGCCGAGTACCTTAGCCGTTAGGTGACACTGCAAGGATTGGACTCCAGGGTGGGAATCGAACCCACGAATAGTCGGTTTTGCAGACCAACGCCTTCCCATTTGGCGACCTGGAGATTTGGTGGAGATGTGGGGAATTGAACCCCAATCCTGCAACCGTCCGTTTGTTGGTTTCGGAGCAGGTGATGCCAATCCACCCCCACGAGCGAGGATGACAGGACTTGAACCTGTGACCACTTGCCTCGGAAGCAAGCACTCTGTCCATCTGAGTTACATCCTCATTGGGAGTCGGGTAAAGAGGTTACATCACTGCAACCCCCTCCCCTAATATCATGTCGTCTTAAATGCACATAACATCTATATCTGCACAATGCTTATTTAGTAGGCATTCTGCTATTTTACTCTGTGCGTATATTGTGGTTATTTAACCCTACTTGATATAAGAACCGTGCTTGCGACTTTCACCGCACACGGCTCAAGCATTCTACGAGCCTACTAAACCTTCTTCGAGTGAATTTGCTGGTGGCAATAGAGGTGCATCAGTTCCAGGTTGTCATACCTGTCACTTCCGCCTTGGCTTTTCGGGACTCTGTGATGAGTGTGTAGATTCTCTCCGTTGAGCAACCAATCTCCACAAACCGAACATCGCCCCTGTTGTTTGATGGCGAGAGTTCGTTTCCCTTGTGGCAATGCCTTAATTTCCCTGCTTCTTCTGGTCTTCCAGTAATCCTCTAGGTCTGGATCATCTGGTGAATAAGTTCCTTTAACAACTATATGCCTTTGTATCTTGATTGAACCTAGAGCAAACAATTTAACATCAGTTTCCTTATCTCTAAGTAATCCCCATGCTTGGCTACCTCTCTGAAATCCAACGTTGAAGTATTTACGCCGAATCCATCCCAGACTCTTTGTTGAATGAGTCCTTCTAGCCCAACGTAAACACCGTTTCAGCATCCAGTTGTCAAGACCATCAAAAGTTTCTGTTGCAACTCCAATTTTGAAGTAGTTCCCCCATCCTCGTATTTTTGGATTCAGGGTTTTGATAACACGTGCGACATTTTGTCCTCGGAGCCTGAGAAATTCAATCTTCAAGTTATCCTTGAATTTTTGAATTGCTTCATTGCTTGGCTTGATTAGCAGCTTATGATTTGACTGCCTGTCGATAACTTTATAACGTTTGACATGAAAACCAAGGAAGTTGAATCCTTCATTGAGGCTGACAATCTTGGTCTTTTCTTCAGAGAATTCCAGACCTCGCTGATTCAGCCACTCTGTCAGAATCCTTTTACACGTTTGTGCATCTTCTTCAGTCTCTGTAAATACTACAAAGTCATCGGCGTATCTTACCATTGCTCTGTGGCTCTGGATCTCAAACACATCTTTGTGCTTTCGATAGACTCGTTTAATGCCGAGTGCCTCTTCCATTCCATGAAGTGCAACGTTGGCGAGCAAAGGGCTTATCACACCGCCCTGTGGAGTTCCACTATCCACCTGGTATAGTTTTCCCACTTCCAAATAACCTGCTTTTAGCCATTGCTTGATAAGTTCCCGTGCTGGGAAATTACCAATGGTTTTGAGAAGGTATTCGTGGCTGATGTTGTCAAAGGCTCCCTTGATATCTGCATCCAGGACATACTTTCTCCTGCTCCGGATGTGACCCTTCGCTGAGTTATAAATAGCCTGAATAGCATCATGGCAGCCCCGTCCCGGTCGGAAGCCGTAACTTGAACCTTCGAATTTGGATTCCCAATAAGGTTCGAGTGCATTTTTGACCATTGCTTGTATTGCTCGGTCAGTCATGACTGGAATTCCAAGAGGACGTTTCTTCCCGTTCGCTTTTGGGATGTACACTCTTCGGACTGGCTTTACTTTCCAACTTTGGTACTCTTTGAGGTCATCGGCAAATTTACTTCTTTCCTCAGGAGTTTTGATGGTCAGTTTATCCACTCCAGGAGTGTTTTTGCCAGCATTAATCTGAGTAACTTTTCTAACCGCTTGTAGGCGATTAGCGTAGCTTCTCAGCATTAACCGTTGAAGTGAGCGTACCTTTTTAAGGTCGCCCTGTTTAGCTGCACGATAGATTCGTTGTCTGAGATTAGTAACGGTTTTATTGACCTTCTGCCAGTTAACAGATGACCAATCCGTTCCTGCGGTTACGTTAGTCATTGCTGACTCCAAACTTTTCCCATCAGGTTCGTAGCCTCAACTACAAACATCGTGTAGAACACCAGCCTCTCGTCTGCATCCTTTCGGATTAGGTATAACCCTATCTATCGAGTTATCAGGGACATGTCCTGTTTCCTCTTGCCTTTCGGCTGATAGCCTTCGCTTTTAGAGGCTTCCCTTACCTCCTACAGCACAGCAGTCCTCACGGAACGCCTTCTGAATACTTCAGACTGTATGAGGGTTACTGCGTTTCACTCCTTGCAGATACGACTAACTTAGGTTTCCTCTTTACCCCGGATGCAGTGTAGGTGCCTTTTATCAATTCAGAATTAGCTGAATGATAGTTAGAGGTACAATGCATTACCTCCGTCTTTGCATCAACCAACTCGTGTCATCCACTTTCGAGTTACTCTCCCTAACGAGGCGTAAGGTGAGGATTCACTTTCGTTAACCTTATTAGTCTTCCTCTTGCCCGGTTTCTCTTTGTGGATAAGATACTTCCTTAGGCTTTTGTCTCCGCTTCATACGGACCTGTCACCAGCTACGCATGGGAAACATGAGGATGGGTCTAAGACACTGACCCAGGAGGATTATTCAAGAGCATCAGAAATGCCCTTGGAACCTCCACTGCGAAAGAGCAACTTTCGCATCGCACGCCTTGACGGGAGTTGCACCCGATTCTTTCTGGCTGAGAACCAGAACGACTTTTCTATTCGTCCACAAGGCTGCACGGCTTTTTTAGTTGTTGTTTAGTGCTTCGCACTAAACAACAACTAGTTGAAAGCTGTACGGGGATGATGGGATTTGAACCCACGATCTTTCGCTCGACAGGCGACTGCTTTGAGCCACTAAGCTACACCCCCAAAGGTGGCGATTCAATTTTCAAGGTTCAGATTGGCTGATAAATCAGCAGGAATTAGAGGAAGCAACGTCATTCCAGGTAATAGATTTGCCCGATATTCTGTCGCTTTTGTTTGTACTGAATGAAAGATAAATTTCCCTGATTTGATGAGTCATCTTGAAGTGGCGTGGAAATGCCAGAACCATGAGTGGGTAAGAACGCTAAGAACTTCAAGAGACCATTGTTTTTAGCAAGGGAGTGAGTGTTCATTAGATTCGCTCCTCTGTGTCTCATCTCATACTACAAATATAATACAACATACTACAAGGTGTCAAGGGGGTACTACAACTTTTTTGAGAGGGGAGAGAACGACCGTCAAAAAATCCTTGTATCGCTCTTTCCCACCGGATCTGACCCCTAAGCTGGCGAGGAAATGTGGACTTCGCTCATCTGCCACAGTTTGTAGATAAAACGCTCAATTCGTTCACGAAGTGTCTCTGAAAGAGAATCGCTCATCACCGTCAAGAACATCCCTTCGTAAGCGTCCTTGTCCTCGGCAATCCAGCTTCCGCTCAGTCCGACTTCGACAAACTCTTCATCTACAGCAATAAGGGTGACGGCTGAGCCATACTCCCGATGTAACGCCATCTCCAGCACTTTCAGTTCGGGAATATCAGCAGGCAGTAGAAAGGAAGCGCGACCGGGTTCGATATAGAGCGTTTTCCCTAACCGCATCGCCAGGAGTACTCGCTGGGCAATCAACAGTTCGGGGTTGGTCATGGTGCGCTCCATGTACAGCCCAACATCGGTGTAGTTCAGCTTCAACATCGGTCGTGCCTCCTTTCTGGCTTGAGGTCAGGGTTCAACAGGTTGCTGTTCTTTCCAAAACTGCTCGGCAAAGGCGATCGCAGGGTGTATCGGTGCTTTGGGTTTGGTTTTGAGTACCATTCCGGTTTCATCTAGGAGGCGATCGCCCTTGGTTGAGTTGCACTTCTCACATGCAGTTACCACGTTGTCCCAGGTATGGGTTCCGCCTTTGGAGCGGGGAATGACGTGATCGAGCGTCAGGTGCTTGGTGCTGCCGCAGTACTGACAGGTGTGGTTGTCACGGCGGAAGACTTCCCGACGATTCACTGGAGGTACTTTCCAATGCCGCTCTGGATTGCCGCTCGTCAAACGAATGCGATCTGAAATTTGTAGTACGACGCTAGGCGAACGGACTTCCCATTGCTGAGTACTACTGAATTCAATCGGTTCTGCTTGACCAGTGACGAGTAGCACGATCGCCCGTTTGAGGTTGATCCGCGCTAGAGGCAGGTAGTTCTTGGAGAACACCACCACCTGGTTCTGAAGTATTGGAATTTTCTGTCGCTGCTCGGTCTGCATAAGTTTTCTCCTCAAAAAATAACCCCCGCCTCTGAACACCAGGAGCGGGGGATGGGAAGTTAATATGGGTTTCCCTATGTTGGTGTCAGGATTGCCCTACACCTCCCGCTACTAGTGGGTTGATCCGGATTGAGTCGTCCGGCGATGTTGCTATCAATGCCTTCGCTGACGGATTTACCGCCGCTAAACCAATACGTTCCCTCAAACGCAAACAGTGCCGCTGCTCTGCCTAGACCTGAATGGGGTCGGCATTGCATAGCGCTGGCTAATGTGGTGAGGATACGTATCATGGAAGGCTGTAGTATTTGTATTACAATTTTGGATGTCTACATACTACATTTGTAGTATTAGATTGTCCACCCTTTTAGAGAAATTAGGGCATTGGTTATGAATACACCCAAACGAGGTAGCACTTCGGAAATGCAGGTGACGAGTATCCGACTGGAACCAGAACTGAAGCCCACATTCCGCACTTTCAACTGGCACAGGAGGAATATCCCATCTTCAACACAACAAGTAGTACTGCCGACAGGTAGAACCCAAAAACTGAAGAATCCGGTGGCGCTCATCCGTTAAATTCACGACTTGCTTCACCCCATGCAGCACCACATAGTGGACAGCCATAAAACATTGGAAGATCCAACGTAAGGTCGGGCTTGGTGTCCCTTTGCCGAGTTGATTCGGCAGAGTCTGATTGGCGTGTTGCAGGGCTTGGCGCAGCTGACGTTGCCCCAAATTGTACACCAGTAAACACAAGCCCATAATCATGCCCAACGCCATAATCCGTTCTGGAGATTTGAGGAAGACACTGGAGGCAAAGAACAAGGGGTCTTTCAGAAATCGAAAGCCTCGTTCATCGCCCTGTTGCCCTTTGTATTCCTGCAGTGCCTGTTGTTCACTCAATTGCTCAGCGTCCAGCACATTAGTTGCCAGAATGAAGCGTCCCGCTCGTTGCTGTTGCTGCATCACAACTGCTGAGTTCAGCTTTAATGTGGCTTGAGGGTGATACGTGATACGACTGGGGGCGGCGTCCTGTTTGGGTTTACCCGGTTTCTCATAGTGGAGTTTTTGTGTGACCCTGAGCGCCTCAAGTTCATGCCACACGAGGGTCTGCTCAAACCGCTTCAGCGCTGCTAAAGCATCCGCTTCACAGGCAAACGCTTGTGTGCAGAGTTGTTGCAATTGCGTTTGCTGACGGCTTGTCTCCTTACCCAACGTCTTGTCTAGTTTCTTCAGGTCAGATTTCTGACGTTGCTGACTTTCCACGACAAACCAACGCTGCTGCACGCCACCATATTCACAGCAAACGGTCGCGATGCGATACCCCTGTAAAGATGTCTCAACAAACGCTGCCTGCGGTAAGTGGTTGACCAAGTCTGAAGCCATCTTCAGTGTCAACGGCACACGTGTGAGCCACTGGAGTGGGGACAATTGTTGCAGGTTCTCCTCGCTATAGAGGGCAGAATCCGCCACATACAATCCCTCAAACTCCCACTGCGCCTTGAACTCTTTCATCAGAGATGCAAACCGTGTTTTATCCGATTGGTTCCCATCCGCCAACTCAATCAATGCTGGAATGTCGCCATCACCCCAGCACACCAGGTTCATCACGAACTGTTTTAAGTCAGGTCGGTGGTCACGGGAATATCCGTGGGTGATGGCAATCGGCAAGGGAGCAGCATCTCCAACAACGGCTGATTCTAAATAATTGCCCTCGACGGCAAACGAGGTCGCGTCGAAATGGGCACTCTTACGCTCTACACCAAACTTCTGGACGGCGACTAAGCATATTGTCATAAACACCGAACTCAACCCACGCAGATACAAC
>NZ_JBSLYH010000091.1:0-13425 GCF_055793305.1 Calyptranema fuscum S582 | reverse complement strand
GAATTACGCCACAACCCACCTGGACGTTATCGGAGAGTTTGCGCAAATTGCAGGATACCTTGAGCGATCGCCTTTGCCCCACAACCCACCTGGACGTTATCGGAGAGTTTGCGCAAATTGCAGGATCCCTTGAGCGATCGCCTTTGCCCCACAGCCCACCTGGACGTTATCGGAGAGTTTGCGCAAATTGCAGGATACCTTGAGCGATCGCCTTTGCCAGTGCAGTTCGGTAATTAGCATTGGCTAAATTCCCCGCATCTGTTTGCCCGGTCACAAACCCCGTTTCGATTAGAGCCGCAGGCATAGACGTTTTTCTCAACACAAAGAAATTTGCTTGTTTCACGCCTCGATTGTGTACTGCCACTGTTTTGACAATATTGGTGTGAATGGCTTGCGCCAGGGCTGCGCCAGTCGTGGAACCGGGATAATGATAGGTTTCTAGACCGTTGATTTCAGGATGATCCACACCCGCAGAATTGGCATGAATGCTAACAAAAATATCGGCATTGGCTTGCGCCGCAATTTGAACTCGATCCGCTAACGTCAGACTGTGATCGTCTGAGCGGGTCATAACTACTTGCACCCCAAGTTTTTGCAGAGAATTGGCAGTTTCTAGAGCAATAGGCAAGACAATATCCACTTCTCGCAACCCGCCAACTCCAATAGCTCCGGAATCTTTGCCTCCATGTCCCGGATCGAGCACCACAATGGTTGCTGGTCCGGACAGAACGGGGTGGGGGTTAACAATGTGGGGCGACGCAATAGCAGGCGATCGCGCCATGAGCACAAGTGCCTGATATACAGTTGCTGCAACTTCTGCCCGCGTTGCAGATTGCCCCGGATTGAGTTGACGGGCATCGGGATAATTAATGATCAACTGCTTAGCCGTTGCCATGGCGATCGCTTTGCGGGCATAACCGGGAATTTCATTAGCATCGTCGTACAGATCTAACAGCAACAAACTGGTTTCGGGTAACCCCAGACCATTGGCGAGAGAGAGCCAGAGTTGAAACCGTAGAACACTCTCCTCTGGGCGGAATGTATTGTCTTCAAACCCAGATAACAATCCCATCTGGTAAGCGCGCACAATGGCGGGTGTAGCCCAGAAATTAGCAGGAATGTCTAAAAAATTTGGCTGCGATCGCTTGATTGGCAAGTTAAAGATACTGGTGAGCAACACGGCATAGTGTCCCCGCGTCATCAGCTGCTCGGGTTTGAAGCTGCCATCTTCATACCCTGAAATTAAACTCTGGCTCGCTAAACCCTGAATAAATGCGGCTGCCCAATGACCTTCGATATCTGAGAATGAGGGGATCGCGGGCGGAGGATTAACAATATAGGGCGAAGAGATAGCAGGGGCTTGCAGTCGGGTTACCAGGGTTTGATAGATGATGGCAGCAACCTCTGCGCGAGTGATCTCTGCCATGGGTCGCAGTTCTGTTACATCGGGATAATTCACCACCATGCGTTTTTGGGTGGCGTTGGCAACGGCTGTAGTGGCGTAGCTAGGAATCTGAGCGCGATCGCCATATAGTCCCAACCCATTGGGATCGCCGCCACTCAGCCCTAGCCCATTATTTAATGCCACGATCGCCTGAATCCGAGTCAGAGGATCAGCGGGTCGAAAAGTCTCATCGGGGAATCCGGCAATAAAACCCATTTGCTGAGCTTTGGCGATCGCTGCCGCTGCCCAAAATCCATCCGGTACATCTTTAAACAGTTTGCGTTCGACCTTGAGGGGTTGGTCAAAAGTACTGGTCAAAATTGCGGCAAACTCGCCACGACTAAGCTTTGCGTCTGGCTTAAAGGTGCCGTCTGGGAAGCCATTGATGATTTTGCGTGATACCAGACCGTTGATAAACGGTTCTGCCCAATGTCCAGCAATATCCGTCAGCTTGACCACAATCGAGGGTGGGATAGTGACCGGCGGCAAAACGGGCGTTGGGATGGCGGCAGAGGGTGCTGGCGTCGGGCTGGGGACAGGTGCCGGAGTCGGTGTCGGAGAGGGTACAGGAGGCGGCGATCGCAAAATCGGTGGAATCACATCACTCACCTCACTGGCAACAAACTCGACAGAACCTGCAATGCGAGTTGGATTGAGCAGATTCCCCGCAGAGATGAGTGTTGCTGCACTGTTGTTGCGCAGATCCAGCACCCCATTTTCTTGAAAAATATTGTCACCCGGATCCTGGCTTTTGCCCAGGTCGGGTTGAGCACTACCAATCACCATCAGCCCATCGCCCAGGTTCTTTTTAATCTGATTGCTACGCAAAACAGGTCGAGCAGACCGAGAAATGACAATGCCGGTACGATTTTCTAATAGTTGATTATCGGCAACCAGAGGAGCTGCGTTATCGCTCACAGCAATGCCATACCCGGTTTGACGGCAAAGATTTCGTCGAATTTCGCCCCTGGCATTGCGAACAAAAAAAATCCCACTGGCGGCATTATGTTCTAGAAGATTGTCAAAGACTTCAGGGTTAGCGGTGCCGGTTGCCAAAAGCCCATCTCGTTGACAGCGGCTGAAGGTGTTGTGGGCGATCGTTGGCGCGGTTGACTCGATCCAAACGCCCGTTCCCTGGTTCGCCGGATTTGTAACTGTTACCCCCCGCAGTTGGGCATGATCTTTGGGAAAAAGGGTAATGTTCTGTTTGCCAAAGGTGGCGCTGGCATATTCGCCACTACCCTCAATCAAAATGCCGTTCCCTTTGCTGGTTTCGTCACCCAAGAGAATGACATGGGCAGGAATGATCAGCGGAAAAGTTTCACCACTTGTTGCGTTGTACTTGCCCGCCGCCAGGAGAATAGTTGTTCCGGCATTGGCTCGACTCAACGCATAGGCGATCGTCTTGAAAGGATGTGTTTGGTTCCCTGCGTTGGTATTACTACCCGTCACCGGATTCACATACAACATGGCAGCAGATTCAGGTTGAGCCATGATCTTTCTCTCCTTCACAAACCATCGTGCCTGCAAACTCAGACTTTCCCAATCTTCGCCAATATAGCGCTTTGTGCTCTAATAAATTACGGTTATTGAAACGCGCACGTTCTTTTCGGACGTTACGGGTTTGGGGCATGAAAGCCGATTCTGTTTTTCAGCATTGCTGCACAACAGGTTCTAAATCCGTCCTTGGGATCGGGAATTGAATAAGCCCTCATTCTTTTTTGAGAGAGCGACGGCTGCGCCGTCGCTCTCTCAAAAAACATAGGTTCATTAATGTGCGATCGCTTACCTTTCATTTATGGCAACCGTCGAGACGGTTAGTTAAATCAGGAGAGTGTGTGAAAACCCTCGCTCCGCGCGGGTTCTCACATAACCCTTGTCCTAATCAACCCCTCGACTGCCATATTTTCAAAAATCCAATCTTGGGGTCAAGCATTACCTACGAGATCTAACGATATGATTGAGCAGAGACAATGAGGCGATTAACTAGTCATCAGAGTATGACATGGTAACAGTGGTGGTAACGCTTAACATTTTTCTTGCCCTGATTTGCCTTTATGTTGCCTGGCAAGTCTGGAAGTTGGGGCGAGTTTTAGCCAAGGTAGCGGACACATTGTCCATTGCCGAGCGACACACTCATAGAGTTTTAATCAAAGCGCCAAATGCGATTAGAAAAGGACAAATCGGGGTCTATCAGCTTCGGCAAGAACTGCAATACTTAGAGCAACGGGTAGCGATCGCCCAACAGTCGCTCGGTTTGTTGAGTGTCGTGATGGCAGTTTTGCGACGGCGTCAGCCATTCCGTACGTATCGTTAACGTTTATTCTTTACCCAGAGCGAAGATATCGGCTTGAAAGTAGACCAGCAATAGCCATAAAGATTGAGATTGAGATCAATCAAGGCTAGAACTTTGAGAGAATTAGGATTGAGAGAATGGCAGACAATCGTTCTGGATCATCGGGGCTATTTATTGGAGGTTTCATTATCGGTGCCGCAGTAGGAGCCGTCACAGGATTATTATTGGCACCTCGATCTGGACGAGAAACTCGACAGTTTCTCAAAAAATCGGCAGAGGCACTGCCTGAATTGGCAGAAGATTTATCGAGTAATGTGCAATTGCAAGCCGATCGCCTGTCGGAATCTGCCCTGCGCAATTGGGATAGTACATTAGTCAAACTCAAAGAAGCGATCGCCGTGGGGGTGGAAGCCAGCCAACGCGATCGCCAAGCATCTGATTCACCAGAAACCAGGGTTGCATCAGAACATCGACCTTCTATTCATGATTCCAGCTTGAAGTAGGCGCTAGTTTTGTGGCTGAACCGATATTCTGGTTAGGATTTTCTATTCTTTTGGTTGCTGTAAGTCTGACAGCAGTCCTAATTGTGGCGTTGCCAGCGCTGCGTGAGCTAGCTAGAGCTGCCCGTAGTGCCGAAAAACTATTTGATACCCTCAGCCGGGAATTGCCGCCTACGTTAGAAGCCATCCGCTTAACAGGAATGGAGATCACGGATTTAACCGATGATGTCAGCGATGGTGTCCAAAGTGCCAGTCGAGTTGTGAAGCAGGTTGATCAAAGCCTTAAAGGGGTTAGGCGGCAAGCCAAAAAAGCACAAATTTCAACTCGCAGCGTCGTCGTCGGGTTTAAGGCAGCCTGGAGAACACTGACACGCCCCTCTAATCCATCTCCCCGTCGATCTACAGAACGGCTTTCAGCGGGTGACAACAACCCGTTTGAATTCGATCGCGATTACGAAGCTATTTACGAACAATCCGAAGCATCGCTATTGTACGAACCAGACGACGACACCCCTAGAGAAGACTCAAACCCGTACGAACAGAGTTTTGCGTCTAGAAGCGATGTTTCTGAGAATGAGGCGAAAGCTACATTGCTCGATCAAGAGATAGACAAACCATCACGCTCTAAAAATCGCCGCGAAAGTTCTCGCTATTCTTCGTAAACGATTGGGCATTGCTGATTTTGGGGATGAATTTAGCGGTGAACCCTTTGGGCTCATCGTCAAATTCATGCCCAAAGCCAGCAGCGTCTCAACATTGTCATGAAGTTTGGTGTATTATGTCTATTAGATTAAAGTAAACAAATGTAAAGAATTTCTCACAAATTCTTTGCAGATTGATACCTTTGTTAAGTTTAAAAACAAGTTAATCCCAGATTTTTCGATGATAGGTTCTTCTTTCAAGAAAATTCTTGTCGGTTGTCTCGCTCTCCTGGTCTTTTCATTAACTTGGGCGATCGCACCTTCGGCGCAAGCATACGACAACCCCAATCTTCTTCCCACCGAGTCTACAGCCATCATTGATCTGGCTGACTCTCTAACGACGATCCAACAGGAAGAATTAAATAAAAGCTTAGATCAGTTTGAATCAGAGACAGGCTGGAAGTTACGGGTTCTAACGCAATTCGACCGGACGCCAGGTCGTGCGGTCAAAGACTTCTGGGGATTAGACGATCGGAGTGTTCTGCTGGTCGCAGACCCTCGCGGTGGCAACCTGTTGAATTTTAGTGTAGGAGATGCCCTTTATGATCTCCTGCCAAGAACCTTCTGGATTGAGTTACAGACCCGCTATGGTAACCAATTCTTTGTACGTGAGAATGGTGAAGACGCTTCTATCTTGAGTGCTTTAGAGTCGATTCAGACCTGTCTGCGTCAAGGGGGCTGCAATGTTGTTCCAGGCTTGCCCAGAGAACAATGGATTCTAACGCTGATCACGTCCCTAGTCGGTGGAGTGGTGTTTGGCTTTGCAGCTCAACCTCGTACTCCCAAGCAAATCTTTGCATGGCAATGGGCACTGATCTTTTCACCCCTGTGGGGCATCCTGTTCATTGCCTTTGGCATTGGTCCTGTTGTAACTCGGACTTCAGAGTGGTTACCACTTTTCCGGAATGTAGCTGGATTTGTCTTAGGCGCTTTGGTTGCCTATCTGTCTCCCATGCTGAATTCGTCATCGGCTGAGACATAGCCCAAATCGGCATCTAAGGAGTCTACAGTTTAATCAACTCCCAGTTTTGATAGGTCATGGCGAAGCCATGACCTATCAAAACTGGGAGTTTTCTTCATATCTGGCGCAAGTTTTATGTTTATAGCGGTACGCATTGGGGTCAAGACGGGGTGCAGGGGTGAAACCCCTGCGTGGGAGCACCGCCCCCACCCCCCTAATGTCCTAACTGGATTGCGTAGAGCCATAATGTTGACGATCTATAGCAGTCCTAAATGAGTTGTAAGATAAGCGGATTGTGAGAGGCGCACCCCGAAGGGTACGCCTCTCACAATCCATTTTAGATAGCTGTAGATATGCTTTTGTCTTTTTGGAAATTGTTTTAGATTAATAAGCATTTCAACATTGGAATGCAACCCTATTTAAGGTCTAATCAATTAAGGTCTAATCAATTAAGACATACCCATGCTTTCAAGCTAACCTTAAACGGATGGTGAACCTTCTTCTATGAAAATCTATCACCCGTCCCCTTAGAAAATTCATTTACCAATACCTTAGGAACGTCATGGAGTGGCATATTACCGATGCTCAAAGCTTGCGCATTATCGATCGCGAAATTGGAGAACACGCATTTTCACCCTCTGAATATGAAATTGTGCGGCGAGTCATCTATGCGACCGCTGATTTCGAGTACAAATCTCTAATCCGCTTTTCTGACCAGGCTTTACAAGCTGGAGCAGCTGCTCTAGCAGCTCGTAGCACGATTGTAGTGGATGTACCCATGGTGCAAGTGGGGATCGCCCCTATTTTGCAAAGCACGTTTTCCAACCCGGTGTATTGCAGCATGGATGCGCTCACCAGACCGCAGCGCGAAAAAACTCGTACGGCTTGGGGCATTGAAACTCTGGCACGACGGTATCCTGAAGGCATTTTTGTCGTAGGACAGGCACAAACTGCCCTTACAGCGATTGTCGATTTAATTGAAGCCGAAGAAATTAAACCTGCGCTGGTCATTGGTACCCCCGCTGGTTTTGTCGGTGTAGATATTGCGGTACAACGCCTCAAGGAATCTTTAGTTCCCCACATCCGGATTGAAGGACGCAAGGGAAGCTCGGTTGTCGCGGCAGCAATTGTCAATGGCTTAGTCGATTTGGCATGGCAAGCTTATGGGCAAGAAACCAACGGCATGGTCTAGCCTAGCGCTTACCTCGACGGCGATCGCTCAATTGCTGTCTCATTTCCCCAAACGCATCCCGGCGGACATACGGATAGTCACTCACCCACAAGTCATAATCTGACAGATAGATATCCGAGACTCTAGCAACCCGGCTCAAGTCAGGACGATTAGAAACCACAATCATCTCCGCAATATCTCTCGGACGAATTGCACGATGGCTGCGTTGCAGTGGCACCTGAAGTTTAATAACAAATCCAGTTTCGTCCCCAACTTCCAGATTGAGTTTGCGTTCCCGATTTTCTACGATCACCAACTCGCCTTTTTTGTTGACCGTTTCTTCTGTACCGATGAGTTCTTCAGTCACAAACACATCTAGCACCTCGCCGCGCCAAAATCCGCCATATTGATATCGCCTAACTTCAGCGTTGCGCCGACTGGCTAGATAAATAGGACTCCACAACCAATACAGACCAATCCCAACTCCCAAAATAAACTCTAATAGCCCAAAACCTTCAGGCAAAAATACGTCCAAAACAAATATGCTGACGACGCCTACCACTGATATCAATAGTCTTCTAAGGACATCAGAGGGTTTTCCCCAGCAATATCTGTATTGATCCCCGGTTGCAACGACGGGGATCAACTCTTCGATTTTCTTACGCGTCAACGGAATGAGCATTGAGATGTAGCAGAAATGACGGTACCTTTGAGCCTAACATCCCTGGATGCCAATCATCGGGGCCCCAGCCCTACCGCGCCAGCATAAATCGCATGTTCGCCCAACTCAGCCTCGATCCTCAACAGGCGATTATACTTAGCTACCCTCTCACTACGACAAAGGGAACCTGTTTTAATTTGACCGGCTCGTGTCGCTACTGCCAGGTCAGCAATGGTTGTATCTTCTGTTTCACCCGATCGATGGCTAATGACGGAGGTATACCCATTGCGATTAGCGAGGTCAATGGTTTGCAGCGTTTCTGTAAGCGAACCAATCTGATTTAGCTTAATCAAAATGGAATTTCCTGCTCGCTGGCTAATGCCCCGTTGTAAGCGCGTGGGATTGGTGACAAACAAGTCATCGCCTACCAGTTGGGTTACAGACCCCAGTCGTTCGGTGAGCAATTGCCAATGCTCCCAATCCTCTTCATGCAAACCATCTTCAATAGAAATGATGGGATATTGACTGACTAAATCTGCCAAATAATCCACCATAGCCGTGGGCTGATGCACAGACCCATCAAAGGTGTATTTGCCATCGTGGTACAGTTCGCTGGACGCAACATCTAATGCCAGGGCTACTTCATCTCCGGGTTTATAGCCTGCGCCTTCGATCGCCTGAATCAGTAAATCCAAAGCTTCCTGGTTGGAATCTAGATTAGGTGCAAAGCCGCCTTCATCCCCAACCCCGGTCAACAGTCCTTCGCTTTTCAAGACTTTGCTTAAGCTATCGAATACTTCTGCTCCCCAGCGCAGCGCTTCCTGAAAGGTAGGAGCGCCAATGGGAACGATCATAAATTCTTGGATATCAACGTTATTGTCTGCATGGGCACCCCCATTGATAACGTTCATCAGAGGCACCGGCAACAGATTTGCCAACGGACCCCCTAGGTAACGATAGAGAGGTAAACCCAACGAGGCTGCTGCTGCTTTCGCATTGGCTAAAGAAATTGCCAAGATCGCGTTTGCACCCAGGTTGGACTTATTCTCAGACCCATCGATGGCAATCATGGAGTGATCAATCAGAGATTGATTGAGGGCATCTAAGCCCAATAGCCTGGGTGCGATTTTTTCTTCTACGTTGACAACGGCTTTGAGAACGCCCTTACCGCCATACCGATTGGGATCTCCATCGCGTAATTCATGGGCTTCAAATGTTCCGGTTGATGCTCCACTGGGAACTTGAGCCAGTCCGGTAGAACCATCGTTAAGACGAATTTCAGCCTCAACTGTAGGACGCCCCCTGGAGTCGAGGATTTCTCTTGCTTGAATGTGCTTGATCGTGGTGTCTGACTTTCTCATCATCAACTTGTCTCTTTCTCGCTAGTTGTATGAATCTTAAATCCCAAATCTGCTCGAAAAACCGCCCAAAGCTAACCCCAAAGCATTTTATCGTTAGATGTATCTAATTATTAACCTGACCCTCAAATATCTCAAGATTCAAACAGAGGATCACGACTTGAATAAACCCTAGAGATAAAACCCAGACATTCATTTTGGGCAGCTTTTTAGCAACCCTGGATTTTGGATTTGCCTGATCAAAACATGGGTCAAGTTATCAGTCCATCAGTCGATCGAAACCAGATCTATAATCCTGTGTTGCTGACCAGGCGGTTGCCATAGGAGTTTAAGGTTTTATGTTTATAGCGCTGTGCAGGTTGATTAAGTACGGTGTTGTGGGGCGCTCCGCGCCCCACAACACCGTTTCTGTACTTAACGAACTTGCACACCGCTATAGTGATAACAATCTACTCAAGCTCTGCTAGTTAATAAAATCCTAATTTCTATAGCGAGCCTGAGTCAGTTGTGAAAGCGCCCGCCCTTCGGGCGGGCGCTTTCACAACTGATCATTTCAAATAGGATTGCCATAGTTCCTTGGGATCGAGGATTTAATGAAACCGGATCTCCCTCAAAACTTAGTTGACAAAGCACTAGTCTACAGTCCGAGGTTAGCCCTGTGAATTTAAAACATTCTGTAAAAGTTAGTCGCGAAAAAACGGTTGCGCTGATGTAAACCCGAGTGAGACATGGATGAAGGCGATCGCATTTAGAGCAACAAGATTACCATTTCATAACTCTATAGCTGTCTTTACAGACCAGTCTGCTCGTCAACCCTTGCCTCCAGATTTTAGGACTACCATGATATAGAGCGGTTGGAATGTGGAGATTTTGAATATGCAAATGTTGCACACAATGCTGCGGGTTGGCAATTTGGAAGAGTCATTAAAGTTTTACTGCGATGTCTTGGGCATGAAGTTGCTGCGCCAAAAAGACTACCCCGGTGGGGAATTTACCCTGGCATTTGTAGGATATGGCGATGAATCTGACCATACAGTGCTGGAATTGACCTATAACTGGGGCGTTGAGCAATACGACTTAGGTAATGCTTACGGTCATATCGCGATTGGCGTTGATGATATTTATGCCACGTGCGAGTCGATTAGAAGTCGGGGCGGTAAGGTTGTTCGTGAACCTGGTTCGATGAAGCATGGCTCAACAGTCATTGCCTTTGTAGAAGATCCGAATGGCTACAAAATTGAGTTAATTCAACTGGGAACTCAGGGGTCTGCGACGACTCAAGCCACGTCTGAACCTCAACTCAGCAGCCATTAAGAACCTCTCCGAAACGCAGTTTGGGCTTCGAATCACGTTTTGAGCCATCCAATCTTGTAAGGGCATAGCATTGGGAGAAGGATTTTCGAGGTCAATCAAGGATTTTTTACCCAATGCTACGCCCCTACACCAGGTCACTACAGACTGAGTTAGAAGCAGCTAAAACTGGGCGCTGACAAAGCACTCGGCAGCTTTACATTTTTCAGCGCTATGCAGCAAAGCATCACATTCTGTAATAATTGGCAACATGAGGTTGTGCCAAGTTTTAGAAGACACCGTTCAAAAACATGAGCCGTCTCCAACCAGTTCAAAAGAGTTCGTCAGTCGCGGTGTGATGGAGGAGTTTGCGTGAAGGTTTTGATTGCAGTCGCCTGTTTTGTTATTGCATTTGTGCTGGCTAGTTTGGTGGAATATTGGTTGCATCGGTTGATGCACGATTCCCCTAAAGTCGGCGAACGCCATCGGGATCATCATCGCCGCAATGAAGGGCAAGGCGTCATCTGGGAATTTAGAGATTATGTGAAAGGCAGTGCGATCGCCATGTGTGCCCTCTTTCTGGTGTCCTTTGAAGCGGGGATCAGTTGGTTTTTGGGCGCATTATTTTTTGCGGCATTTTCTGCCTATGCTCACCAGCTTCAGCATGAAAACCCAAGAAAGTGTTTTTGGATGAAAATGCCAGTTCATTACGTCCATCACAAGTATGGAATGTGGAACCACAATTTTGGGCTGGCGGTCGATTGGTGGGATCATGTTTTTGGCACCTATAAGGCAGTCGATTGGCTCACCGAAGACGAGTTAAATCGTCCAGAACTGGGGCATTTAGAATTGCGCTGGTGGTAATTGAATTGGGTTTCAAAGGTGCAGACATTTTACTAAAACGCTCACTGCGTCAGCGTTTTAAGACGAGCTTTCTAGTAAAGTGTTAAGGCGATTTCTAGAAAATGTCATCCCAGTAAATCGTAAGGGCGAAGCATTCGAACCATGATTTTCGCCATTTACCAAAGACGATCTAACGAATGCTTCCCCCTTGCAGGGGTAACATCTTTTTCAGAAATCTCCTAAGGAATAAGAATTAAATAACTCCGGTGATGTGTCGTACGGGCGAACGGCCGTTCGCCCCTCCAAACGATTCAATATTCGATCTTATTTAATCCACAATCCTAAGACCTCTACAGCAATCCTATTGGATTCGTGAGCATAATCAGTTGAGAAAGCGTCCGCCTTTCGGGCGGGCGCTTTCTCAACCGATTTAGGATCGCTAGGGAACGTCGCCGAGCTAGTTTGAGGGCAATCGCTTGCATCAGCCAACCAAGTTGCGGATTGGGTTAATTCTTTCTGTAGGAATTCTTTCAGTCTCAACGGCTGCAATTTTTATTCGTTTGGCGATCGCATCTGCATCCAGTGAAGCCAGTGGAGTCAGTTTCAGCCTATTTTTGTCGGCTTCGCGGCTGATGATTGCCTCCATCGTACTCTTACCGATCTGGCGTGGCGTGCAACTCGCTCAATATCGACCTGCTGCCTTAGGGTTTTCCTGTGCTGCCGGTTTATGTTTGGCGATGCATTTTGCCACCTGGATCACGTCGCTATCATTCACAACCATCGCGGCTTCCGCCACATTGGTTACAACTAACCCAATTTGGGTCGCCCTAATTTCCTGGCTATGGTTTGGAGATAAACCCACGCGTTTGACGGCTGTGGGCATTGCGATCGCCCTATTGGGTGGGTTTTTAATCGCATCGGGAGATTTACAGAGCGGCGTCAGCAGCAATCCGTTACTCGGCAATCTGTTGGCACTCATCGGAGCAATTTTAGCCAGCCTTTATATTTTGTTGGGGCGAGAAGCCCAAAAATGTGGCGTTGGTATTGGTGCCTATGTCGCGATCGCCTACAGTACTGGCGCACTCGTCCTTTTGCCGTTGCCCTTGATCGCGGGTGGTGGATACACGGGTTATCCCGCTACCGTTTATCTCTATACCTTACTCATGGCGATCGCGTCTCAATTGATCGGTCACACCTCGATTAACTGGTCAGTGAAATGGGTTTCGCCAACCCTGGTTGCCTTAGCTCTTTTGTTTGAACCGATCGGTGCCAGTGCTTTGGGCTACTTTGTTTTCCAGGAAATACCCAGTACTGCCGTATTGGCAGGAGCCGCCTTGGTCTTAACAGGCGTGGCGATCGCAATTTTTGGCGATCGCCACTCTATCTCTGCCACTTAGAGTCTATCCAGAGTGTTGATGTTGGGGCATCGCATCCCAAGATCCAGTACTTAGCGCTGGCAGCACGGCGTTGCCGCACTGCCAAAATTAACAGCGGATCCCTTTGCAGTTACCTTTCCAGTTAATGGTTTAATAACAAATTAGAACGCCAAAGTTCTGCCCGACAAATAAAACGGCAATATTGGTTCAGCAAGGCTTTTTCGTTGAGTTCTGGAAGCTTGCCTGCATCGTATTTGGCAATGATCCAGGCGATCGCCTGTGCCGCATTAATCGGAACACCCACCTCGATCAACCGACGCCAATACACAGGGGTGATCTCTCGAATAGTTTTCTTTCTAGATTTAGAACACGTTGTAGAGGCACCGCTCATAGTAGACGTAATCACAGCATTCATAAGACTCTACTCCTGATCCGAATACTTATATCGTCGGTCTTTTCACCGTCTGCGTGGGTGATGGAAATAGGGCTGGTTCAGTGATATTTCGGTACTCATCTCGTGATGAGACTGGATAGCGATGCGTGATGAGAATGGACAAATAGGGTGATATGCATCACCGATAATAATTTCAGCAAAACTTCATCAACTTTTATAGCCGCGATCGCCTGACGCAATTGGGTTATAGCACTTCGTGAGCAGGCAGATCACGGGTGTTGAGAGAGAGCCGCACTCTGTACACCTCTCTCTCAACACCTTGAACTTCACTAAGCAGGTTATGAGTTGAAAAGCGGTGTTTCTTAAGGATCGTGGTAAATCAGATTGACTATTGAATCGTTTGCAGGGGCGAACGGCCGTTCACCCGTAC
>NZ_JBSLYH010000090.1:0-13609 GCF_055793305.1 Calyptranema fuscum S582 | reverse complement strand
TCACCCCTCCCACCCTTCACCCTCCCCCTCTCCCCAATTCATCGGACGTGCCGATGCGATCGCCCATCTCGATGCGTTAGTGCATCAGCAGACCAAAGTGATTGTGATTCAAGGAGAAGGTGGCTTGGGCAAAACCACCCTGGCACAGCAATATTTACACAACCAGGGCTTTGAGACGGTTTTAGAGTTGCTGATGGCGAAAGAGACGCAACAGATTACGTCCGCAGAACGAGTAGTTGAAGAATGGTTGAAACAAGATTTTGAACAAGAACCGAGCGTGGATTTTGGCGTTAATTTAGGACGGCTAAAGCGTCAATTGCATCATCATCGAGTCGGAATCTTGATCGATAATTTAGAACCGGCACTTGACCAACAGGGAAGACTGATTGTGCCCCATCGCAGTTACGTAGAATTGTTGCGTGTGTTATCGGATGTTAGAGTGCAGTCGGTGACGTTAATTACCAGTCGCGATCGCCTCTGTGAATCCAGCCTCAACGTAATTCACTACCGTCTTCCCGGTTTAGATCTAACGGCATGGCATCAGTTTTTTGTAGCGCAAGCAGTGGCGATCGACCATGCCATCCTGACAACGCTGCATCGAGCTTATGGTGGCAATGCCAAAGCTATGGGCATTCTCTGCGGTGTGATCCAGGAAGATTTTGCAGGAGATACTCAAGCCTACTGGCAGGTGCATCAGGGTGATCTGTTGATGGCTACGGATCTTCAGGACTTGATCGCCAGTCAGGTCAACCGTTTGCAGACGCTCGATCCTCAAGCCTATCGGCTATTTTGTCGTCTCGGATGTTATCGCTACCAGGATGTTTCTACGATTCCCCAATCGGGCTTAACCAGCTTGTTGTGGGATGTGCCGATCGCCCAACATCGGCAGATTATTACCTCTCTGCGCAATCGCTCTCTGGTGGAATATCACAACGGTGCCTATGGGTTGCATCCGGCAATTCGAGCTGAAGCAATTACCCGACTGCGTGCCAGTGAGGAATGGGAAATTGTGAACCGTCATGCCGCAGAATTTTGGAGCAACAGCGTCCAAACAATTGACACCACTCAAGATGCTTTGCAAGCGCTAGAAGCGTATTACCACTGGGTTGAAATTCAAGATTTTGAAGCTGCCGGACGGGTGATTCTTAAACCCCGAAATAACCAATGGCGACAGTTTTTACCCCTGGGAAGTACGCTCTATCGCATGGGATTTTTGCAACCCGTTTTAACGGCGATCGCCCAGGTTATCGGTCAACTCGAACAGTCCAGCACGATTAGTGTGTTGCCAGAGTTGTATAACATTTTGGGAGATCTGCATTGGATTACAGGAAAAATTCACGCCGCGATCGCCTGTCAGCAAAAAGCGATCACCCTGGCAACTCAGATGTTGCAATCCCTTGCCGAGACGTCTGCCAACAAACACCAACAGTATTACTTAAAAATGCTGGAGGTTGATTCACTCTTAAGCATGGGACTGTACAACATTGACTTATGGGAATTGTCAGATGCGGCGCACTTATTTCGCCAGGTGATAGACCTGGCTCAACACACCGATCATCACCGTTGGGCAGAAAAGGCAATGGTTTGTCTGGCGTTAGTGTATTCGTATACAGGCTTGCATTCACAAGCGTATGCATTAGCGGACGAATTGTATCATGCGATTGTCAATGAACCATTCTTAGAACAATCCGGACGATTTACCTATTTCATGCAAATTTTAGGTCAGACTTACGTTAATCTCAACGACGTTGATAAAGCACATGATATGTATCAACGAGCGATCGCCTGTGCTGAAGCTGGGCACTACACTCAGATCAAAGCCAAGATATTAATTGGTCTTGCCGAACTTCATCGTCATCAACACCAGTTTGAATTTGCGATCGCCCATCATCTGGAAGCGATTGAATTATTAGAAACGATCGGTGCCAAATGTGATCTGGCAGAAGCCCACTTTCAACTCGGACTCACCTACCAAACCCTGAATCAGCAGGACAACGCTAAAACCAATCGCGATCGCGCCATTCACCTCTTTACTGAAATGGATGCCCCCAAGCAAATTGAGAAGATGAAAGGTCAGGATCACGCCTTCAATAAATCCCCAAACGTTTAATGTTGGCGTCGCGGCGTCGCCGCGCTACCAACCATCAACCTTGTTTATCTCCCCCATTCGGATGACCCTACTAGGCGAGGTGCGATCGCCCGATGTTCGGATACAGTCGGTGTGTTCATAGCTGATGCGAGGAACTGATGATGCTGGAAGCAAGTTGTAGAGAGGTTAAACCAGGAATTTCGCAACCCAAAAAGTCGAATCAACGTCTTGCGGTTGGTTATCAACACGGACGGATAGTTGATCTTTTCATGGGAATGTGGATTTTGCTTCCGGCTAAATCGTGCTATGAATATGGGCTGCCGCCGCAAAGTGGGTTCACTCAGATTGAAGTGGACGATGATAGCTTCAAAATTACTATGGATTGGGTGAATGCCGAGGGCAGAGAACTCTATTTCGTCTTTGATGGCATACCCAACGGCAACGACTATGCCTACAACAGTCCAGAGATTGACACCATCGCCATGCTGCGAGTGAGCGATCGCATTCTGGATACGATTTCTAAGAAAAATGGACGAGTCGTTTTATATACCAGTCGGGTTGTGTCTCCAGACGGCAAGACGATGAAGCTGATGGAGTTTGGCACCGATGACAACGGTCAGACCTACAGCAATATTTCGTTCTACGAAAAACCATAAGGAATCTATTGCATCACCAATACCAATTCCCGTTTTGTAAACGAATGTGCCGGTGAAACCTTAGGTTTCACCGGCACATTCGTTCTGAGAACCCGGATGTTTGGTTTTGTTTTGGCAGTACGGCGACGCCGCGCTGCCAAAACATCATCTTCGATTTTCTTAAATCCATGATATTTAGAGGGTGCTTTAAAAGTCCTAATTGGGGTTGGGGGGCAAATTCATACGTTTATTCAGCGACGCCTTTTAAGGAGATTTAGGGGGATCGAAATCTCTGTTTACAAGGTCAATTCTTATACCGATTTAATGTAAAGCTGCGCCTTATTCAACCCCCGGCTGTCGCCGTCCCCTTTGCCAAGGGGGACTACAGGGGGTTCTAGTTTGGTGCAACTTCATAACAGATTGGTATTAAGAGATTTTCAAGAATAAATCTACCCGTTGATCTGGGCTTTGACTTCGCTCAGCCTACAAACTCCGAGCGTTGAGCGAAGTCGAAACGCGGGAATTCAGGTATTTGCTTGAGCAGAAATTTCCTTACAGCGCTTCGCGCTTGAATATGTTTAGATTTTTTGTTGTGTGCCGCGCGGAGCGCGGCACACAACAAAAAATCTGTGGCTTAATCAATTGAAAATGGCTGTAGACCCTAAACTTGGGATTCAGTAGGGGGTTTGGCATTGCCACATTTTCTAGAGTATATGCCACATTTTTGTCACATTTTCAATTTAAATTGATGCCGGGAGCTGTAACCAAAATTTTTCCTGGTTCTAACTTAGTTGGTGTTGCCCTAGCGTAGGGGCGTAGCATTGGGTCGAAGATCCTTGATTTACCTCGAAAATCCTTGCCCAAATGCTACGCTCTTATGGGATTGGATGGCTCCGACACAAAATCTGTCAGAATCAGAATTTTTCCTTAGGACCGTGAATTTATAAAACCGAAGATTTATGTTTGGAAGCGCGGCGGAGCCGCGCTTCCAAACATAAACGTCCGGGTTTTAATTAATTTGTGATCCTTAGCAAAAAGTAGATGGGGTTCAGACTGCAAGTCGATCGCAGCGATGGGTCATGGCGATTTGCAGTTTGGATTGCGTGACAATAAAGGATAATCACGTCAAGCTATGGATAGGGGACAGCCTTCACTTTAATTGTGTCTACCCATCTATTTACCCATTTATTTATGTTGAGATGGGGCGATCGCATCATCAATCCCGAAGCATTTCAAGGCTCAACTCAAGCGCTAGAACCCTTGAGTCAAGAGATGTCATCGCTGCATTCAGACGGGGAAACGCAGGATACAGAACATGGGTCTAACCATGAAGGATTGTAAAAAACTGATCGAGCATGAGATGCCATTTATCTAGAAATGAAGAATGTTTGCATGGGCAATCCATCACTGGGACAATTTCCGATCGTCATACCGTTGAACGGGTTTATAAAACACTGTGATTAAACGTTAATAAATCATTCTATTTATAAAGGAAATTGACTCATGGAGCATGAACGCTTTACCCGCAAGATTCAAGCCGTACAACAGCGATCGCAAATCCTTGGATCTCAGATTTCTCAACTCTTCACCGATCAACCGGAGTTACACACTTCATCCGGTAACGTTTCGAATCTGTTAGAAGAGTTGAACGTCGCTGCCGAAGCTATCTACGAACAAAATGAGGTGCTAACCGCTAGCTACGATCGGCTACAATCCGAACGATTGCGCTACATGGAACTATTTGAGTTTGCTCCCGATGGCTATATCGTCACCGATCTGAAGGGTTGTATTCAATCGGCAAACCGTGCAGCTGCAACCTTGCTGAACCAACAACCCGAATATTTGCTGGGCAAACCTCTCGTCGTTGTTGTTGCCGAAGACGATCGCAAAGCCTTTTCCTTTATTTTGGGTCAGATTCCTTACCACCCGTCTGTGCGCGATTGGGAAGTCCTGTTTCAACCCCGCTATGGTGCCCCGATTCGCTGTTCAGTCAATGTCGCTGCTATGCGAGATGTCCAGGGTCAGGTGCGCGGTCTGTATTGGTTATTACGTGATATCAGCGATCGCAAACGCCTGGAAACTGAACGCCAGCAAGCCATTGACCGACTAAGTTTGGCGCTACAAGAAAAGAATGTATTGCTACAAGAAGTGCATCACCGGGTTAAAAACAATCTGCAAACTATGTCCAGCTTACTGTCGATGCAATTGCGCCGGAGTTCCAGTGAGCAGGTGCAAGACATTTTACAAGTCAGTTGCGATCGCATTTTTGCCATGGCAAAGCTGCATGAAATCCTCTACCAACACCAAGATTTTGCCCGGATCAACCTGGCTCACTATGTTAAAGAACTGGCATTAAATCTCTTAGATATTTACCAATCTAAGCCCACCTTCATTCACCTTAGATTTGAACTGCCCGAAACCCTGACTCTGCCAGTCGATCAAGCTCAACCGTTTGGCTTAATCTGCAATGAACTGGTTACCAATGCCTTTAAATATGGGTTGAGCAATACCCCAGAAGACGAGGTGTTGATCGCAATAGACATGCTTCCGGATGACGAGTTGGTTTTAACTGTGGGGCAGAATGGCGATCGCTTCCCAGACGGATTTGATATCGAACATCCTCTGTCTCTAGGGCTGCAACTGGTGCGGATGTTGGTGACTCAGTTGAGTGGTGCCCTCACTCTGGAACGCAGTGAAAATAACACATTTACTTTATTTAAGGTGCAATTTCCCGTCTTTCCGTCCCTACCCGACTCAAGTTCATGAGCTGAGACCACGCAATCTTGCAATAAATTTATTACA
Organism: Calyptranema fuscum S582; assembly: GCF_055793305.1. NCBI lineage: Bacteria > Bacillati > Cyanobacteriota > Cyanophyceae > Oculatellales > Oculatellaceae > Calyptranema > Calyptranema fuscum. The sequence goes on along the minus strand of NZ_JBSLYH010000090.1, from coordinate 8,083 downwards.
CTTTGTAAAGATGCGTCGTTCTCCATTCTTGCGTTTTCTATGGCAGTCCCAAAAGATACGGTGTTTGAGCGATTTTTGGCTCCCATCTTCAACCATTTCTTGATCGATCGAGAAGCGCTGCTGCACTACACCAAAAGCATCGATTGGCAAGAAGAGGGCGATCGCCTGCGCAATCCCCAACTCACCTATCCCGCGTACTATAGCGAGCACAACTTTCATGGGGTCGAAGGGGGCTATCTCAACTGCAACGCTGCCATTACTTACGATGCCATCACTCATTACGTCCTCCCTCCCAATGAAGAATGGGTGCGCAAAGGGTTGATCGACCACATCACCTGCAAACCTCGACGCATTCTTGACCTGGGCTGTGGCACAGGTTCGACGACGTTGCTGCTCAAACAGGCGTTTCCCCATGCCGAAGTAATTGGGCTAGACCTGTCTCCCTACATGCTCGTCGCGGCTCAAGACAAAGCCCAAAAAGCCGGACAGGCGCTCTCGCTGCGTCACGCCAATGCCGAACATACGGGCTTCCCGGATGCATCGGTTGATCTGGTGACGGCATCCTTGTTGTTTCATGAAACCCCGCCCGAGGTTTCTTGCAATATTCTCAAAGAAGCCTTTCGCATCCTCACTCCGGGCGGAGAAATTGTAATTTTAGATGGCAACCAGGCAACCTTGCGCCGTATGGAATGGTTGACCGAAATTTTTGAAGAACCCTATATCAAACACTACGCTGCCCAGAGTGTCGATGCCTGGATGGGGGCAGCAGGGTTTGCCAACGTTCACTCAGATCATCTCTGGTGGTTGCATCAGGTAACGTGCGGTGTCAAGCCCAATCCAGGGAAGCGGGTACGCTTTGCTGATATCGAAACGGCAGGTGAAGGCCAGTGGGCAATGGGGTTTAAAGGTTAATGAGGATGGGGTGCAGGGGTGGAATTCCTGTCCAGGGGCGAAGCCTCCGAGTCCTGTTCTAAGGCGATTTCTAGAAAAGGTTATACCGGCGAATCGTAGGGGCGAAGCATTCGGACAATGACTTTTCGTCATTTACCAAGGCTCATCTAACGAATGCTTCGCCCTTAGAGGGGTAATATCTTTCTCAGAAATCTCCTAACAAGCCCTGCTGCTGCACATACAGAGAATTGCTATAAATCTAAATAAAACCTAAAATCTTATTCATGTCTCTCAAAGCAGTTCTCTTTGACTTCAACGGGGTCATCATTAATGACGAACCCTTACACGAAAAATTAATCGATCAACTCTTAATTGAAGAAAACCTGCGTCCCGATCCGGCTGAGTATTGGGAAATTTGCATGGGAAAAAGCGATCGCGCCTGCCTGACCGAGTTGTTTAATCGGCGAGGGCGAATCGTGACTGACAAATATCTCGACGAATTGATTGCTCGCAAGTCTCGCGGCTATCAGCTTGCTCTAGAAAATCTAGAGAAATTGCCGATCTACCCCGGTTTGGATGATCTGATCTTTCAACTGCGGGCTGCCCATCTAAAAATGGGAGTGGTCAGTGGGGCTTTAAAGGTTGAAATCGAATTGGTCTTACAGCGGGCACATTTAACGCCATACTTTGCGGTCATTGTAGGTGGAGACGACATCCGCACCAGCAAACCCGACCCAACAGGTTACTTACTGGCTGTCGAACGCCTCAATCACCAATTTCCTGATCTCAAACTACAGCCCGCTGAATGTTTGGCGATCGAAGATACCTTTGCTGGCATTCAGGCTGCCAAGAGTGCCGGAATGCAAGTGGTTGGCATTGCCAATACCTATCCTTTTCATATGATGCAACGGCAAGCCAACTGGGCAGTAGATTATCTGACTGAAATCGAACTGGATCGGGTGCAACAGGTCTTTAAAACAAACCGATCTCGTGCTGTTGCCTGAGTCAACCCGTCTGGAGAACACACAACGCAGATAATATTCTTCGGATTCCTGCTGCACTCTCCACTGAATGCTAGAATGATTCGCACAACGGGGAGTTAGCGCAGTTGGTAGCGTGCTGCGATCGCACCGCAGAGGTCAGGGGTTCGAATCCCCTACTCTCCATCGGTTTAATGGGTGCTTAAAGATCTAGCGAGTCAGGCTATGCTCAAAGTCGCGAGGGGTGTTGTGGACTTCAAAGATGTCCGACATCCCGGTCATTTCTAGCAACATGCGAGCTTGACCATTGAGAGAACAGAGGGCTAGTCTGCCATCGGCTTGTCTGACGGCTTTAAGCGCTGTGATGAGGGTGGCTAATCCGGTGCTGTCCATAAACAACACATCCCGGAGATTGATCAAGAGAGCATTGTTACCCATTTCTAAATTGTCTTGCACCCACCCCATCAGATCCGATGCACTCGTCGAACTTAAAATTCGCGTCGGGTAAAAGGTTTGGATAGTAGGAGACATAGGTAGAGCGTAAAAATTTGCCATTGTAGAGTTCCAATAAAAGGCTCAGTTTTAGTAGATTCACCCATGTCATCAACAAGTCTCCTGATACCAATGCTGAATGCATGTAAGCATAATTAGCAGTGTGGGGATACTGAGATATAAATCTCTTGACTCCCTTTATGCTGTTGACTCACAAAGATTGGTATAAGAACGAAGACAACTGAACATCCTGCGTGTTCATAGATACATACTAAGAAATTGGCTACCAATTCAGCAAGGCTTTCGATAAGGGTTGTTGCTGAAATCCGATCCGCCATATTACTGAATAAAATTTCAATCGACGTAGCAATAGGCACTCTAGCTTCCATGTATCTACGGTCATCCGGTTGCATGGCTCGACGCCGGTCAGCAATTCTGGTGACTTTAGTCATTCTCAAGAGCATAAAGACAAGTTATTGTGAGCGGCGCACCCCGTCGGGGTGTGCCGCTCACAACTTATTGGAGATTGCTACGTTAGGCAATGCGGTTTTAGAGATGCGGAGTGTACTTTATCGTTCAGCGTAAGCCGCCAGGGGTTCTTTAATAAACCGAATATAGAGATGCTTGAAGGTTGATTTCACGACCCGAGGCGCACCAAAATCGATGGGAATCAGGCTTTCGGGTAATTTCCAGTCGGTGATTTGAAGAGTTTTGGGGGCTAACAGAGGAAAGTGGATTTGGTCGAGATCGGGGCAAAGTCCCATGCGTTGCGATGCCGCTACAGTGGGCACACATGCCGGATCGATGTTCAACACGTCCAGCATCGATCGATCCAGTGCAAAAACATCGGCAGACGCTGCCAAAATCCCTAGAAAGCGCGGATCGCCATTGTTTGGTCCCTTGCCTTCGTGACCGATAATGCCATCAAGAATCGTTAAATTAGGGGCGATCGCCCGTGCCGTTTCAACCAGCATCGTGCCAAAGCGATCGCTATCTTTTCCGGCTTCCATGTGCCACCAGGCTTTCATTTTTCCGGGCACACAGCCAAATAAGTTTTTCACCCCTAAGGTCATGGTCAGTTGGACGTGCGATTTGACTTTGGGTAGATTAATCACCACATCCGCTTCCATGGCTTCTTTGGATAGCAACAGATGGTTGAGGTCTGCACTGATGATTTCGTACCGTTTGCCTTTCATTTCGACAACGGGCACCCCCAATTCGTCTAGAAATGGCAAATAACCATTGGCTTTTGCGACACCATAGGCACTGCCAAAAGCTGGACTGTCGCCTAAAAACGGGTGTCCTCCAGCCGCTTGAACGAGTTGGGCAACGCAATACACCAGTTCGGGTCGGGTTGTGCATTCGCCTGTAGGACGTGCCCCGGTCAACAAATTGGGCTTGAGTAAGACGCGATCGCCCGGTTTCACAAAGGCTTGGATGCCCCCTAGCGGCTCTAATAGTTGCTCTAGCGAGCCTCGCAAAGCCTCAATGTCGTAAGTGTTAGCCTGAATTAAACTAACCGTTGGGCGATTCGTTTCCCAGTCCATTGATCCTCCTAAATAGAGTTTTAATGAGAATGTTTTGAGGCTGGGCAAAGCCCCAGAGATAAAATAGATGACTTTTTGTAGATGGTTTTTGGATGACGTTAGACGTGCGTGACCATGAAATACTGCGGGGCGTTATGGCGATCGCCCAACCCATTCGATGACTGGGGAATATATGGAAATAGGATTGATCGGCACATCATTGATCGGCACATCCCTGATAGACTATTGACGCGATCGCGTTAGTGCAGTGACCCGCTCAGCATTGGCAAATACATCATCGCCGCGTAGTTCTGCCGCCGGTGGCTTCATCTCCACCTTAACGACATTGTCTACGTTAATAAAAACCGTTTGCTCCGGTAAATTGACAATCCACCAATCTTTTTTCAGCAAATGGCGTACTTCTAGTTGCAACGTTTGAGACGTGCCATCGTCTGAAATGGGCGCGTAAACATTGAAGGCTTCGTTATGTCCGTCGCGGTAGTAAAAAGTCAGTTGCACGTAGCCATCTTCGGTAAACATGGGGAGTTTCTCCTAAATCAAGTTCTAAACTAACCCTGCTCGCAATGCTACAACGGCGGCTTGCACCCGATCATCGACCGCAAGTTTATTCATAATGCCCCGCACATGGGTTTTGACCGTATTGGGACTGAGGTACAAAACAGCGGCAATTTCTGGGTTGCTGCGCCCTTCTACCATGAGTTTGAGGACTTCCAATTCTCGTTGCGAGAGTTGACCAATCACTTCCGATTCGACGGGTGTGGCGGGTTTGAGTTGATCCATGACGCTGCGGGCAACTTGTGGATCGAGGTAGCTGGCTCCTTCTTGGGCTGCGGCGATCGCCGTAAGCAATCGATCGACCGTGGTTCCTTTGACACAATAGGCATCTGCACCACTGGAAAGCGCGGCAATCACCTCATTTTGAGAGGTGTGTGAGGTCAGCATCACCACCCGAATGTCTGGGTTAGCTGCCTTAATTTGTTGGGTTGCGGCAATGCCATCTAAGCGAGGTAAGCCAATATCCATCACCACCACATCGGGTTTAAGTTTGATGGCGGCTTCGACGCCTAAATAGCCGTCATCTGCCCGACCGACAACAGTAATGCCCGCCGCATTTGCTAGCGATTGCTCTAACCCTAATTGCATCATCGGGTCATCTTCGACAATCAACACTTTTACGGGCGGCAGGTCAGCAGAGATCGTCATCAAGGATGCTCCTTCGCTGAGAATTAATGCACATCATACAGTAAACCTGAGGAGGTTGGGTGTAATATCCCGAAAAATATAGTACAAATGTATTGAAAGTATGAATAGCAACCATCGAGACAGTTCAATCAGGGGGTTATGAGAGAGCCTGCGCGGAGCGCAGGCTCTCTCATAACCTTTGTCCTAATCAACCCTCGACTGCGATAGATCTTTTTCAGATGAGTTTGGGTGAGGGCTTTGCCCTCGTTCAAATTTTTAATTGGGTGTGTTAGCTGAGCCAATCTGCGATCGCATACAACAGTGGAGCTAACAGCAGCGCCGGTAAAAACGAGGCGACATGAATCTTGGCAACTTCCAATAAATTAAAGCTCAACCCCATGACCATTAAGCCTCCTACTCCGGTGACTAATAGGATTAACGGTGCATTGGCAGGGTCGGGCAGAGATTCAGCCAGGGTCGCGGCAGCCAGGGATAGCCCACCCTGGTATAGCACGATGGGTAGGGTCGAGAACCCTACCCCCATGCCATAGCTACTGGTCAGGGCGATCGCTGCTAAGCCATCCATCGATGCTTTGAGCGTTAGCAGCGTATTGTCTCCGGTCAACCCATTATTCAAACTGCCAATCAACGCCATCGGTCCAATACAAAACAAGAGACTGGCAGCCACAAACCCTTCAGTAAATTTACCTTGCCCTTTAAACCGTTGCTTTAACCAATCGCCTGCACTTTCTAATCGTGTTTCTAACTGCCACCACTCGCCCAACAAGCCTCCCAGCACCATTGCCAGTAACCCCAGAATGGCTCCATCAATCTCACCCCCTCGGGCGTTGTTCAAACTGCCTGCCATGCCAAAGCCGATAAACAAGGTCAGCAATCCCAGGGCTTGTGTAATGACTTGCAGCATGCGTTTGGGTAGCCGTTCACCCAGACCTAGACCAATACCCGTCCCCATCAGCACGGTGGCAGCATTAATCCAGGTGCCACTTGTGCGGCTAAAAAAATCAAGTTCCATGCGTCTCTCTGATTGCGATCGCCTGAGTCTACTACGGGTGCATCTGATTGAGTCTACTCAGAGCACAGATGAATAAACCTGTCATTCATTTCTAGGACTACCCATTTTGAGAGAGCGACGGCGGAGCCGTCGCTCTCTCAAAAAGAGTTGGTTTGATTAAATCTACGATCCTATAACGCTGTGCGGGTTGATTCAGTATGGTGTTGTGGGGCGCTCCGCGCCCCACAACACATTTCTGTACTGAACGAACTTGCATATCGCTATAGATCGAGGTTTGAGTGATCCCGAATGACTGATGAGTTTCTCTGCCAGATTTCCGAGTGCAGTTTAAGATCTTATAAGACCTTAAGAACTGGTAGAACTTGATAAAAGACAATCCTCTCTCAATTCAGCGGCTCAGCCATTCCTATCCCGATGGAACACAAGCTCTGAATCAGATTAGCTTGCAAGTCTGTCCGGCTGAAAAAGTAGCCATTGTTGGTGCGAATGGTTCTGGCAAATCGACGTTGCTGATGCACTGTAATGGGATTTTGTTGCCGCAAGACGGTCAAGTTGTGGTGGGTGAGTTGCCCGTTGAGCCAAAACATTTGAAAGCAGTACGAAATTTTGTCGGTCTGGTGTTTCAAAACCCAGATGACCAACTGTTTATGCCGACGGTTTGGGAGGATGTGACCTTTGGTCCGATGAATCAAGGGTTAACGGGTAAAGATCTGAGTCATCGGGCATGGCATGCCATGTCTGCTGTGGGGTTGGAGCCAGAGGTCTATCGGGCACGCTATCCTGGAAATTTGTCAGGCGGAGAGAAAAAGCGAGTGGCGATCGCGGGTGTGTTGGCAATGCAACCCCAAATTTTGCTATTAGATGAACCGTCGGCGCAGCTAGATCCCCGTTCTCGTCGCCAACTGATCCAACTGTTGCAAGGCTTACCCCTGACCCAACTGATTGCCACCCACGATCTAGATCTGGCACTTGATATATGCAGCCGCACCATCGTTTTAAATCGGGGGCAGGTGGTGTATGACGGTTCGACTGAAGGCGTTTTAAGCAACCCAGAGTTTCTAGAAGAACATGCGTTAGAAATGCCGCTGAGTTACTCTCGTCCCTATTGCCATCTGGAACATCGCCCTGCCCCGATGCGGCTCCAGTCACGGGTCAATTAATGCGCTTTTCCGGCTCCCAAATAGAGTTCTCCAACTTTGGGATCGTTGAGCAAATCAGCACCGACGCCTTCAAAGCGATCGCGTCCGGTATCTAATACATATCCCCGATGAGCCATCGCCAGAGCTTTACGGGCATTTTGTTCCACCAGGGCGATCGCTGTTCCCAGTTGATTGATCTGGCGAATCCGCTCTAATACCTCATTGACTAATAAGGGCGATAACGCCGCTGACGGTTCATCCAATAGCAGCAAACTCGGTTGCAGCATTAGCGCTCGCCCCATGGCTAACATCTGCCGCTCACCTCCCGATAGGGTTCCAGCCTGTTGTTTGCGACGTTCTGCCAAAATCGGAAACATATCGAAAATATTTTGTTTCAGCGGTTTTAGCGGCACATTTCGCACAAATGCGCCCATCTCCAGGTTCTCATCTACCGAAAGGGACGGAAAAACGTTGGCAATCTGCGGCACATAGCACATGCCTCGTTTCACAATCTGATTAGATTTTAGCCCTGCAATATTTTCTCCTTGAAAGTGAATGGTGCCTCGGTGGGGAGACAGTAAGCCAAAGATTGTCTTTGCTAAGGTCGATTTTCCGGCTCCATTCGGTCCAATAATGGCGACAATCTCTCCGGCAAACACTTTGAAATTGACACCCTGTAAAATGTCAAGGTCTTGAATGTATCCGGCATAGACATCTTCGACAACAAGGATGGGTTGGGGATCTGTCATGGCGATCGCACGTTCAGATATAGGGTGTGGGGTGTGGGGTGTGGGGTGTGGGGTGTGGGGTGTGGGGATC
>NZ_JBSLYH010000089.1:0-13924 GCF_055793305.1 Calyptranema fuscum S582 | reverse complement strand
ACTCAATCTGGGCACGACTTAGCGACCCTGGCACGTAAGATTGAACCCCATTACACCTGGGATGACCTGGTGTTACCCAGCTCTCACACAACAGAACTACAAGACATTTGCAAGCAGGCAACCTATTACTCCTTAGTTCAAGAAGAATGGGGATTTAACCAGAAACTATCTCTGGGCAAGGGATTGACCGTTTTGTTTGCAGGGCAACCTGGAACCGGAAAAACCATGGCAGCCGAAGTGATTGCCCATGAATTGCAACTCGACCTTTACAAAATTGATTTATCGCAGATCGTCAGCAAATATATTGGTGAAACTGAAAAAAATCTAAATCGCATCTTTACGGCTGCCATGCATTCCAATGCCATCCTTCTATTTGATGAAGCCGATGCCCTGTTTGGTAAGCGATCGGAGGTCAAAGATGCCCACGATCGCTATGCCAATATTGAAACAAGCTACTTGCTGCAAAAAATGGAAGAGTATGAAGGAGTGGCAATTTTGACGACCAATTTGCAAAGCAACATGGATGAAGCATTTACTCGACGACTCCGCTTCATCATTGAATTTGCCATGCCAGGTATGAAAGAGCGATATCGAATCTGGCAGCAGATTTTCCCGCCGCAAGTGCCTTGCAGCTCAGATTTAGACTTCGATTTTCTGGCACGTCAGTTTGAAATTTCAGGCGCTGTCATTCGTAATATTGCGTTAAGAGCTGCCTATCTCGCTGCCGATGAAGGAAGCTCGGTGAAAATGTCCCATTTGATGCAATCCGTCCGACGGGAATATCAAAAAATGGGCAAGATCCTCATGGCAGACGCTTTAGGCGATTTCTAGAAAAGGTCATCCCAGCAAGTCGTAGGGGCGAAGCATTCGGATCATGATTTTCGCCATTGACCAAAGACTATCTAACGAAGGCTTCGCCCTTACAGGGGGAACTCTCTCTACACCGCGTACTTCACGCCCTTAAAAACCGTATCGTGTCCTATATCCATCGTTTCAAGATGGCATCCAGTTCTGCCATGAGAATCGGTTTACTGAGGTAATCATTCATGCCAGCTTCCAGACACTTTTCGCGATCGCCCTCCATGGCATGAGCCGTCACCCCAATGATGATAATTTGATTGAGGGGGGCTGTGCTGTGACGCAACTGCTGGGTTGTTTCATACCCATCTAAAATAGGCATCTGGCAATCCATTAAAACAATGTCATACTCTTGCTCTGCCAATCGGGTAAGCGCTTGCTGCCCATCACTAACCACATCCGCATCATAACCCAACCGTTTTAACATTCCTAACAACAGTTTTTGATTGACCAGCGCATCTTCTACAACCAAAATTCGGGTTGTCGATGCAGGTGTTGGATTTGTAGTATCAGGACTGATCAAAACGTTTTCCGAGTGCATTGATTTAACTTGACCTAACACAACTGTAAACCAAAAAACAGAGCCTTGACCTAAAGCGCTTTTAACCCCAATCTCGCCTGCCATCAGCTGCACAATTTTTTGACAAATTGCCAACCCTAAGCCAGTGCCCTCATAATGGCGCGTCAGTGACGAATCAACCTGGGTAAAGGGTTCAAATATCCGGGTTTGATCGGCAGGGTCAACGCCAATCCCTGTATCTTGGATGCTGAAGCGGAGTTTGACCTCTGCTCCCTGACTAAATTCGTCAATTTTTTCTATTTGCAGCCGAATTTGTCCAATTTCAGTAAATTTTAGAGCATTGCTCATAAAATTCATCAAAACTTGTTGCAATCGTTCAACGGGACCGATGAGCTGAGTCGGAACATCAGGGGCAATGTCTGTGGTCAGGCATAAATGTTTAGCAGCCGCCTGATACTGAAACAGATCGATCAGCTCATCAGCCAATCGTCGAACGTCAAAGGGTTTGGCATACAGTTTGAGTTCTCCTGCCTCCAGTTTAGATATATCTAAAATGTCGTTAATCACCGACAGTAAGCTATTTCCGCTGCGCGTAATAATTTGCACATATTCTTGTTGTTGGGGCTGAAGGGGTGTCCCTTCTAATAAAGACGAATAGCCCAGAATCGCATTCATGGGGGTGCGGATTTCGTGACTCATATTCGCCAGGAATTCACTCTTGGCAAGATTTGCCACATCTGCCGCTTCTTTACTGAGCCGTAAGGCTTTGGCTTGCTCTTGTAGCTCAGAGGTGCGCTGTTCAACCTGGTGTTCTAATTGTTCGTTAAGCATGGCCAGTTGTCGGCGATCGTGTTCGATCATCAAGGCTTGCATCAACTGGTGAAGTAACACACAGACCGCAACACCTGAAACTATCCCAACAATTAACAGAGACACCCCCAAATAACGTAGGCTTAACAACCCCTGTTGATAGATCCCGCGAGGCATATTGACGCGCAAAATTAAGGCAGGCGCACCAAACACATCTGAGATCAACCCATACCCTGCAATCTGGCTGGAATTCAGCGGTTGAATAAAGGGGACATTTGATTGCTTTAACAACGCTGCATATGCAGGTTGCAAATCGGGCAGTGAAGGTACATTTTTTACGGGATACAGATCGATATCGACCTGCGTCAATTTTTCTAATCGCTCGATCTCCGTAGTATCGAGGTAACGTCCGAGCCAGAAACTGCCACGACTGGGGCCCTCATCCAAACTATTGAGGATTTGACTGGACGCAATTAAGATGGGACCTTCTGGCAGCATCAGAACCCCAAACGGATCGTCACCCCGGCTAAATCGACGCACCAGACTTGCATCCAAACGACCTGCATGACTCAATTTTTTGGGCAAAGGAAGTGGTTGTCCCGTTTGCCAATCTATACTTTTACTGGAAGCAATCTGATTAGACAGAGAAACCAAGAAAACAAGATTTAGGTGAAGATTTACCAGCGCAGAATCACTCAAATTTAAATCCGTATAACTGGGATCGCGCTCCTTCATAAACACGTAGGTATCATCCCAGTGAGCATAGTCGTAAGCTTCTGCGTGCAAACTGTTTAGATCGTGGGCGATCGCATCCTGAACCCGTTTAATATTTTGCTCAGTCAATTGAGACTCAGCATGAGCCACACTACTCAATATAATTCTTGCTGAGATAAAATAGAGTAGCCCTGTCAGCCCTAAAACGGACGCACTAACAATAAGGAGTATTCGCAGAATACCTAATCTGGGCATGAGTCAGTACAATACTTGTTGCGTTTTATACAAACATAACAAATTGTTGATTCAGACCGCTACATTTACAGGGAATATTAATAAGATGCAGAGATTTATCCGCCTGTATTTTTTGATGGCAAGTGACGGCTCTGCCGTCACTTGCCATCAAAAAATGAAGTTAGCAATACTGATTCATTATTGCTCTGCACCTTCAATCGGGGCAAACCCCTGACGCTGGATATTTTCTGAAATATGACGTGGTTCCAGGAATTGCAGAAGATAATCGGGCCCGCCCGCTTTAGAACCAACCCCCGAAAGCTTGAAGCCACCAAACGGTTGGCGAGCGACGATCGCCCCTGTGATCCCCCGGTTGATATAGAGATTGCCAACCTCAAACTCAGCTTTAGCGCGATCGATGTGGGATGGTGTGCGGGAATAGAGACCCCCGGTTAGCGCATATAGGGTACCATTGGCGATCGCCATGGCTTCATTGAAGTCTTTTGCTTTGATCACGGCTAGAACGGGTCCAAAAATCTCTTCCTGAGCAATCTTGGCAGTCGGGGAAACATCGGTGAAGATCACTGGTCCGATGAAGTAGCCGGTATCCGGAGTTGGCATTTCTAACGCAACCGTGGCTTCTTCTTTGCCTTTGGCAATGTATGCTTGAATCCGGTTTTGTGCCTGAGCATCAATCACAGGTCCCACTTTGGTGCTGGGTAGTTCTGCTATCCCAACATTGAGCGATCGCGTTGCTTCAACCAGGCGATTGACAAAAATGTCATAAATCGGTTCCAAAACCACCACCCGAGAGCAAGCCGAACACTTTTGACCACTGTAGCCAAAGGCAGAATAGACCACCCCTTGCACAGCCTGATCCAGATCTGCACTTTCATCGACAATGATGGCATTTTTGCCACCCATTTCCGCCACGACTCGCTTAAGATGCCGCTGTCCCGGTTGCAAGATTGCAGCATCGGCATAGATTTTACAGCCGACTTCTTGCGATCCAGTAAACGTAATCATCTGCACATCCGGATGCTTCACCATATGTGCCCCCACTGTAGACCCCTTACTGGGAACGAATTGGAAAACACCCTTGGGAATGCCAGCGTCAACCAAAACCTCTGCCAATTTTGCGGCAATCACGGACGAGGGTTCGGCAGGTTTAAGTAACGTACAATTACCGGCTACCAAAGATGCCACCGTCATACCTGTGGGAATTGCCAGGGGAAAATTCCAGGGAGAAATAATCAGCGAAATGCCTCTGGGCTGGTAGTGATAGCGGTTGGTTTCACCCGTGACATCATAGGCGACCCCTTGAGCCAAACGTTCCATTTCATCTGCATAGAAGCGGCAAAAATCGATCGCCTCCGACACCTCTGGATCAGCTTGTCCCAACGGTTTTCCTGTTTCCAAAACCATCCAGGCACAGAATTCTGCCCGCCGTTGCTCCATCAAATCGGCGGCTTTGCGCAAAATTGCCGCACGTTCTGTTGCCGGGGTCTTACTCCAGCCTGAGAAAGCAGCTTTTGCGGCAGCGATCGCCTGATCTGCTTGCTCAATACTCAGTAACCCAACCGTGCCAACCACCTCTGCCGGATTCGACGGATTCAGCGACTTTACCTGCTCCAGCGTATTGACAAAGTCACCATTTACCAGCGGTAAATAGGCTTTACCCAGGTGCTGCCGCACAGATTGAATCGCAGCTAAATGGCGATCGCGCTCTGCTGCCACAGCATAGTCTGTATCTGCCGCATGATGGAAGCTTGGTTGAGTAGACGGTGCGTGCAACCTTTGCTCAGCATCCAGCATCTGGGGGGGAGCCAGCAATTCCTCAACCGGACGATCTTCTAGATTTTGCCGCAAGAAAGACGTATTGGCAGTATTTTCTAACAAGCGCCGGATCAGGTATGACATCCCCGGAATCAATTCGCCATAGGGACAGTAGACCCGCACCCGGAACCCTTGCTCGACCAGAGCTTTTGCCAGTTTATCTGCCATGCCATAGAGCACTTGCAATTCAATCCGGCGGCGAGGAATCTTAAGTTCCTGAGCAATGGCGATCGCATAGGCTTGAGAACGAACGTTGTGGCTCCCAATCGCGGCGTAAAGAAATTCGTGATTTTCTAATAGCAATCGCGTCAGTTTTTCAAAATTGTAGTCCGTCGAAGCTTTGTAGGAAAAGACAGGTATTTGCCAATCGCGCTGCGCTGCTTTGATCGTTTCCTGATCCCAATATGCCCCTTTGACTAAGCGAATCGTGATCGGATAGCCCCGTTGTTTTGCCCAATCAATTAACCCACGCAAATCGCGTTCCGTGTCGTACAAATATGTCTGAAGTGTGACGCCAATATCTGTACGGGTGCGAAATTCCTCTTCCATCAAAATTTGCTTGAGAATCGCGATGGTCAGATCCTTATAAGCGTACTGCTCCATGTCAAAATGGACAGCGGCACCCAGTTCTTTTGCTCGACGCAGTAAGGTGCGAATGCGATCGCTAACCTTCGCTTCACTTCCCTTCGCATCTAACGGATCAAATTGTGAATAAAAGGCGGTTAGCTTAACGGAGACTTGCACCCTGGGCAACGCTTCACCCTCCGCTTCATCGATCTGCGACACCTTCGACCAGGATTGCGACGCAGCGGTCAATTGCTGCATTAAATCGAGATAGCGATCGAGATAAGACTGCGCTTCGGCTTCCGTAATCACCGCTTCTCCGAGCAAATCGACTGTGAAGCCCATCTTATCTTTGCGCAGTTGCTCAATCGTTTTGAGCACTTGTTTAATCGTTTCACCCGCAATATATTTATGCGCTAGCGTTTCAACGGCAGTCGAAACCGTCGTAGCGGCAACTTGCCCCGGCAGCGAATCTGCACTGGCAAAATTTAGCATTCCCTTCAATGCACCGGGCAATTCGACAGATGCATCGCCCAAATATTCTTGTAAATGGCGGGCAATTTCAACGTTGCTGCGGAGGCTGGGTAAACAGTCAATGAAGCGAAACAATTGCACCCGCAACCCCGGATTGCCCATTGCCCAAGACAATAATTTGTCATCCCAACGCATTTGATCGCGCATCTGGGCGAAAAACGAACGATTCTCCCGTGTGGTGGTTAACAGTTGGCGGGCGATCGCCAGAGTTTTTGATTCGTAAGCCATATCGGAACTTTGCGCAACCACAGGTCTTTGACTCCCTTTCAGAACTTGGAATGAGTGAGCTTAACCTCATTCTTACACTCTTAATATTGTCCTGGTTGGAGAGTCAGGTTGCCCTTAAACTTTGTTAGCTAATCCTCACTTATGCCAATTGCATGCAAAGCCACCTGGAGATGGGCTGCTAAAACAAAGCTTTGCAACGAAACCAACATCACTTGTTCCTACACACGGGCAAAATTACATCGTCATTTACCCATCAACTAAAGATTGATGCAACGCTAGCATGAACTTTAAAAGTGGTGCGTTGTTCATAATTACCGATCACCTCAACCACTTTATCTCTCAGACACCTCAGCGATTGCCCTCAATTTTGCCCTCATCAACAAACTTCCTAAAACCTCTCTAACTTGAAGCGTTTAAATACTCAACATCCTTATCTGACCAAATCTGTATTTCCTCATAGCCAAAATCATAGTCATCAATGGTAAAAGCACGATCTACCCACTTAATGGAATGGTCTAGATCCAAGACACCACGACAGGAACCAATTATTTTCCCTTGACTATCGTAAACTTCTAGGAATTTCGTTTCCTGATCCCAACCGTCATCAACATATCCATTAAGGAGGATAGAATAAGTGTCCTCTCCATCAACAGGAGTTGTCACCACATAAATATCTACTAATCGCGTTTGAGACGTTAAGTAATGATGGTTAAAGGAATCAAGTACATTGATCGGGATAGTGGAAGGCAACCTTTTTACCCTAACAAAATCTAACGTCGGCTGATATTCTTCGGATTCAGAATTTAATTCTAACGATCCTAATTCTAGATATCCTATACAGTTAGGAGATTCGCGTAACCAAGGAAACAATGTCCCCTCTTTTTCCAACTGGCGAAGTTGAAGGATGAATACTTCTTCGTAGAATTGTTTGATACGAGACTTGGCAATAGACATAGAATTATCGTTGATAGGAGGTTTGGAAACAGATATAGAGTTCCCAACCTTGCAAAGAATATATCTGTGTTCATGATCATCAAAATATGACCACATTCTCCTCATTGTGTTATGGACTGGATTATATTTATGGTCAATATCATTCACTCCAGGGACGAACCACGTTGACCAATCACCATTAAACCAACGGATTTGATACGCTATTACTTTTCCACCTAATATTTCTTGATCGATTTGCAGGGAGAGTCCTTGATACCATCTAGAATCTCTTTGAGCTAGAGAAACAATCTCTAGGCAAATATCTTGGGTAGAAATTTCATGGGAAATATAGTCTTTACTACGATGACTAGTCATCAGCCGGTACCCCATCTCTTAAAAGTAATCGATACATCGATAGGCGAAGGCGAAGTGCTAAACCTATCAACTTCTCTATTTCAAGTTTATTAGCGTACACTATAAAAGAAGTATTCCACATCTCGGACGCAGAAGTTAATTCAGGATTATCAAACTCTAGTTCATAAGCGTCATCGATAGGAATCAAGGTTTCTTGAGATTGATACCTATCAATATACTGCTTTGAAGCTGCTTCTATGGTAGTTTCACAATCTCCTGTACTCAAAATATTCGCTACTAATTCTTCCGTGTTACGTTCCCAAACTGCTCCCCAAAAACCATCATTAGTGTCACCATCTCCCCAATTAAATACCATCCGCAACGGTAAAGATTGATGATTTGCATCAATAATGTCAAAGTCAACCCATTCGCATTCTAATCCGCTTAAATGCTCTAAAAGGTCTGCTGGATCATCCCAATCATCATCATCTGCATGTTGTATTGGTGTATTAGGAATGTCTGGGTATTCTGCCATCGTACAGCTTCCTAACAATGAAACCAGACGAACGGGAATCAATATTTCATTATTATTCAATTTCCCTTGAGCTTTCAATGCTTTCTTGAATACGTCTTTGAGAAATTCTGTTATTTCCTCGTTCACCTGATATTTGTAATGTGATAGGCTATTTAGGCAAACTGGCCACATTTTCTTGCTCCTTATAATAGACATCTCCAACTATAAGTTATTTGTAAGCTGTCGTCACAACCGACACTTAGTCAGCTAACGTTTCGGCTGAGCGACTGTAAGTAAACTTTGTACCTCCACTAAGGGCATTTGTCAGTCCGCTCCAGCCGAATTGTTAGACCACGTTCACGTTCTCAAACAATCTGAAGAATTAGTGAAGAGCAAGGAATCTACTCCTCACATAAACTTTGGAATTTCTATCTTCACCCCTGGACATACTTCAATTTCATTCGGCACATCTCGCAGCTCAAATTTTTCTAAATACCTTCCTTGTAACCAATCTTGAACATCATGAATGTCTTTAAGACGCAATAAATTTTTACTACTTTGGGCAAACCATTTTGCATCAGGGGTAAAAGTAGTATTGGTAACTAATACACCTATGTTGAATGGGTGCTGCTGAATTACTCCATAAAGATCTCTAACATCTTTAGGACCAGTCTTTTTCTTTGGTGTTCGATGATGCTTTGCTTGAATTGCCATCAAATATGGAAAAGACGAAATTTTTGACCAAGCAACAATATCGATACCCCCGTCTTTATGATACGTATGTCCACCAACTCTCTTAACTTCAAAACCCATTTTATCTAGCCGTTCACAAATAATTTGCTCAAAAATATCTGGCGATATTCGATAAATTTCTTGAGGATCACGAATCAGAGTACTTAATAATTCTTGGGTAATATCTTGAAAATATACCTGAGTACTTTCTAGCTGAAGTGGAGTTTGACTTGGACGTAAAGTAGCGAGAAGAGTCCTCAAAAAGGAATCAGTACCATTTGCCTCAACCATGCGAATTGCTTCTTCAAGCCATCCTTCATGAGAAATCTCGTCAACTCTAAATCCAAGAGTCTCACGCAAAGTTCCTCTAATGCGGAGAAGAGAAATACGAATTCCATCCTCCTCAATAAGTTTTTTCTGAATCTTTATCCATTCTGTATCACTACAGAGGTGGTCAGTCTGTTCAAAAGTTTTCAGCTCACCGTTAATAAGTCTACTAAAAGGTCCAATCCCGGCATGTATAGGGTTTGACAACCAATTACGAAGCTCATTGGGTGTGAAGGATCGCCCATCTACACTGTAAGAGACATAACATGCCGAAAAGCTTTAGGCACTGGTTTAACTGCTTCTCTCCAAACTGACTTTAGCCATCGCTTCTCATCCTGATAAAGATTGAGTCCAGGTACTTTGCCATCTAATACTTGATGTACTGTCCAATCAATATCTGAACCAGTTAAAGTTCCAGCCAGAACACTATAATCAAACTCAAAAATCCACTCATCGCCCAATTCATTTAAATATTTTGATATGTAAATTTCCATACAAACAGACTTTCAGAGCTTGCATTTGGACAATGTTGACATAATACCAATGCGCTAAATACTTACCCATCTTTTATATAGCGCTGTGCAGGTTGATTCAGTACGGTGTTATGGGGCGCTCCGTGCCCCACAACACCGTTGCTGTACTTAACGAACTTGCATACTGCTATAAGAATACAAACACGGTTCAAGCACTCGCTCAAAAGTAAATAGGACTGTCATTCCCGATGGATGAGCGGTCTAACTATTCATAGACTGAATTTTTCTGCCTAAGATCCCATATAGGGTGATTAAGTGGAAGATTTCTGCCTAAGATCCCTCATGAGGTGATTAGGCGGAATAATTCAGTATAATCACCCGCCAAATAGGCAATGGGGAAAGCTCAGTTTTTATTTAGACTTCAGCGATACATGGTCTGTATGCCATTCCTTCAACCTCAACCCCGAAAGGTTGCTTGATCACGTCCGAGGATGCGAAGACGACGATGATTGATACCCATGTGTTGAGTCGGAGTGGGCATAGGGTGCGCAGTCCATTGGCGGATGCAGAGGAGGGCGATCGCCTTAATTTTATGCGAGAGAGGTAGAACAGCGATCGCCCAGTCACAACCGACCCAAGTATCTAAGATCTCATGTGAAGAAATGCGGGTGAGGAGCAAGACGACAGCTTTACTAGATGACTTAGGATCCTTACAAAATCAAAACCCAAAACTTTTTGGGGAGAGTGCGGCAGAGCCGCACTCTCCCCAAAAAGTTATTCAAGTTATTTTTATGAGGATCCTTAGTCGTGGGCAGTGGTAAGCCGCTATATAGTTTTGGTAGTCCTCAAATGGCGTTCTATAGCGTTACATGCTCAGAACTAGAATAATGGTGTGTTGAGACGTGGTGTGCTGCATCTCAATACACCCCATGTTCTCACTCGATAGCATCCGGCTCTACTCCAAAACTTATCCTCAGCTCCAGCATGAATCAGCAATCTGACCCGATCACGTTAGTTATTTCAGAAGTGGTTGACCCTCATCGCATTCCAGCCTATGAAGCCTGGACAAAGGGATTTAACCATGCCGCTAGCCAATTTGAGGGATTTTTAGGGGTAGAAGTAATTCGACCGCGTGACCATGAACATTCTGAATATGTGGTGATTGTCAAATTTGATAATTACACGCACTATCGCCATTGGATGACGTCTCCAACCTATCAGGAGTGGATGGCAAAGTCTCCTGATTTGGTTGCGGCTAGATCGTTGCAAGAATTGCCCGGAGGGTTAGAACTCTGGTTTACATTACCTAAAAATGCACCCCGAAAATTACCACAACCTGCCTATTATAAAAAGGTGATTCTTGGGGTATTGGCAGTTTATCCCCTGATCTTGCTGGCAAATGCCGTTTTAAATCCCTTCCTCAACAGATTACCTGCTTTATTGGGGTTGTTGATTTCGGTCTTTTTTGTGTCCGCGTTATTAACCTATCCCGTTATGCCCTGGCTGACACAGGTGCTCAGCTTTTGGCTTTATCCTTCACTACCGAGGCGCTAAGGCGATATATTATGCCACAAACCAGTCTGCCATCTCAAAAAAAATCGATTCCACCGAAGCTGATTGTTCGACTGGGAAAATTTGTCTGGACAACGCTTTGGCAAATGATGATGGCAAAGCTGGCTCCACGCGATCCACTCGGTGCCTACATTCGTCCGGAAAGCGAATTTCGTCAGACCGTAAGCCGGGATGCCACTAGTCTTTATCCAGCGGCTGCGGGACGATACAAATTGATTGTGGGTTTGGGTTGTCCGTGGGCACATCGAACGCTAATCGTTCGGGCATTGAAAGGGTTAGACGCCGCGATCGCCCTTGTCGTGGTGTCGCCATCGGCAGATGGCATGTGGGTGTTTGACCGAGCGGATGAGGGTTGCCACAGTTTGCCCGAACTCTATCAACTGGCAAAGCCAGGGTATGGCGGACGATGTACGGTGCCTGTTTTGTGGGATAGCCAAACCAAAACCATTGTCAATAATGAAAGTGCAGAAATTATCGTTATCCTCAACGCCGAGTTTAACGAATTTGCGCAGCAGCCTCAGTTAGATTTATATCCACCCGATTTACAACCGCTAATCGATCAATGGAACTCAGATATTTACCAATCGGTAAACAATGGAGTCTATCGCTGTGGATTTGCCCAAACCCAACTGGCTTACGAACAAGCGTGCAATGAACTGTTCGCGATGCTGGATAAGATCAATACCGTTTTAGCAACGCAGCGATTTCTTTGTGGCGATCGCGTTACCCTCGCAGATATTCGTCTATTTACAACGTTATTTCGGTTCGATATTGTTTACTATGGGTTGTTTAAGTGCAACCGTTTTAGAATCCAAGACTATCAACACCTGGGTGCGTACCTGCGCGACTTATATCAACTACCTGGTGTCGCAGAAACGTGCAATTTAGACGCGATCAAACGAGATTATTACGGTAATCTTTTTCCGCTGAATCCCGGTGGCATCATTCCTCTGGGTCCAGATGTGGTGAATTTGTCAGCCGCTCACGGCAGAGAAGCACTGGGCTGATCGGCAGCAACTAAATTTTATTAGAGCCGAAGATTTATGGTTGAAAGTGTGGCGACGATGCGCTTCCAACCATAAACGTCCAGACTATATTTAATTTGTTATCCCAAGCAATGCCCATGTTCATAGAGCAACGCTGAATGTGGGAACGCTGAATGTGGGGAACTTGATCTATTACCCACAAATCCAATCACAGAGACCCAACGTATACTTCATAGCCCATGGTGTTGTTCTAGAGCTGTTGTTAATGTTTGGAAAGGCTCGCAGTGCACGCATTTCCAAACATTAACAACACATTTGAAACACGACCCTTACCCATTAACGAGGTTTACTGATGCGATCTATCTCAGAGGAATTGTCCACGACTGACCAACTCAACGCCATTCAGAGTTTTGTGACGCTAGCGCAAAATCCAGCAACCTTTTCAGCTATTTACGATCTAGATGAAATTTTAAGAAAAACAGAACTGAGTACCCTGTCGCTTGAGTACCTTAGCTCACAACCCGACGTGGCAGCCATTATTCAAGAGCGCTATTTAGCCCCTATTCCTGACCTCGACGCACTTTTAACCTATCCTCAAGAATCGTTGGGATATGCCTTTGCAGCGCACCTCAACGCCAATCAATTTGATCCAGAGTTTTATCGCAAACGCCCTGTGGTAGATGATCTGAGTTACATCATGCTGCGTCGCAGTCAGACGCATGATATTTGCCATGTGGTCACAGGGTTTGGCACTGACCCAGCCGGAGAGTTGGCGCTACAAGCGTTTCAGATGATACAGATGCGATCGCCAATTGCGATCGCCATTCTGACCGCAGGCATAATTAATGGACTGGAGTCTGTTGATTTACAAACCCGGTTACATCACATTCATCGGGGTTGGCAAATGGGATTTGCCGCAAAACCCTTAATGGCGCAGAAATGGGAAGAAGCCTGGGAAAAACCCTTGAGCCAATGGCGATCTGAGTTGGGTTTGGAGGTAAGCATGGCTTAATCCAGCAATCAAATTGAGTGTAGGTGCTACGCTTCGCGCAGCACCCACACCAAGCTTGATCGATCCAATCAGCAAGGCTGGTTTAGAGGGCAATACTGATTCAACGTCAGCTAGCCGCAACGCAAGTAAAATCAGCGGCTGTGATGTAATTGGCAGAAACGCCTTGCAATACTGCCAGTGGATCATTGCCGACGCTAATCAACGTATTGTTGCCCTGTTGGCTAATCGTCAACTGTTTGAACGTCAACCCGGCGGTTACTGCGATTTTCAATCGCTTAAAACCAGGTTATTTTTGTGAGAGCCGCGCGGAGCGCGGCTCTCACAAAAATAACTATGGCTTACTCAAGCGCAAAGCGCTGTAACCCTAGTTTGTCCTGCCCATTGACACAATCCTGGATGGTAAGTTTGCCTGCGCCTTTTTGTATCGCAAAAGTATCACGTTGCTGTCCTCCCCAAGCGCGATCGCTGTACTATCGAGGTTTCATACAGCCATTTCAATTGATTAAGCCACAGATTTTTTGTTGTGTGCCTCGCGGAGCGCGGCACACAACAAAAAATCTAACCATATTCAAGCGTGAAGCGCTGTAGGTTCGGCAGGGCGTCGTCGCCACGCTACCAAGATTCTGGCGATCGCAGTTATGGCAGCCACAAGGCTGGTTCGGACTAGGGCGCGGGGGCATGCCCCCGGACAGGGATTCCACCCCTGCATCCCGTCCTAATGAA
>NZ_JBSLYH010000088.1:0-15643 GCF_055793305.1 Calyptranema fuscum S582 | reverse complement strand
AAAACCCCCACCCTCGGTTTACATTGTCTAAGAATCAATCGACACACCAGGGGCGATCGCCAAAACCCCCACCCTCGGTTTACATCGTCTAAGAATCAATCGACGCAGTAGGGGCGATCGTTCTTTGGAAACACCCCCTTCCACATATCCCTTATTCTGGAGCCAGTTGCACTGAGGCATCCCCACCGCAACCTGGCTCTCAGCCTCCGGTTCGGTGTCATAACCAGAACTAGGAACCCATATCATGAACTACAAGCAATTCATCGGTCGTATTTCCCTGGCTTGCCTTGCCCTCTTAGCCGTAGAAGGTTTCCGCCCAGGAGTTGCACAGGCAGAATGGTTACGTTCCCTCTATGCCGGACAATCTAACTGGGCATCGTGGCAGCTTGAGCCAGGAAGCTACGTGCTGGAAGCCCAAACCCTCCTGAACCTGGGCGATGTTAATGTAGACATCTATGATGCGACAGGACGGCGATTTGCACGCGGTAACGAGTTTGGGGGTGAAACCATCTATTTCACCATTCCCCAGCGAGGGGGTGGTACCTTTCAAGTTCAATATAGTATGCCCTTCTGTATTAACCCCGCTGGAGCCTGTGCCGTTAATATTCAGATACGTCGCCAATAGCGATCGCCACCCCATCTCCGCCACCCCCTATGCGCCACACCCTGATTTGCACCATTGGCACCAGCCTGTTTTATCCCAACCTCAAAACCCTTCCTACCCCCGATCACTATGATGAGTGGCTGCAAAAACAGCCTGCCCCCGATCGCCCCTACCTTACTGCCGACACCATTGACGCCCTCAAAACCGCCTTCGAGCAAGCCGATTGGGTTACTCTCGCCCTGCATTTAAGCCAGCTTCCGCCCACCCTGCGCCTATGCGGAGCCGAAATCAACTCCATTGGTGATCTGCTCCGGCAGGGCTATGTCACCTCCAACGCTACCCTCTTGTTTTGCCACTCCGATACCGACGAGGGCAGCGCGATCGCCACCCTCCTGATTGATTACTATCAGGCATTGGGGCATACCGCCACTTCGTATCGGGTGGAAGGACTTCAAGACAACAATCCCAAAGCCTTTCGCACCGATGGCTTACGCAATCTGGTTAAGCAAATGTCTTTGGGGTTGCGATTCCATGGAACCGAATATTGCGCGATCAACGCCACCGGGGGATATAAAGCACAAATTGCGATCGCCGTTCTGCTGGGGCAAGCGCTCAAAGTTCCGGTTTACTACAAACATGAACGGTTCAGCGAAATCATCGCCTTTCCACCCATGCCCATCAGCCTGGATTTTGATTTGTGGATTCAGCATAACGGTTGGCTCACCGCTCTGGGGCGCAACTCCCATGACCAGACCCCCTGGGAAACCGTGCAGGATGACTGGTCAGAAGCCATGGAACCTTTGGTAGAACGGGTAGACATTGACGGCCAAGCTTACATCACCCTGTCGCCCACAGGGCAGGTGTTTTATGAAGCATTTCGAGACCGACACCTGCCCGAAATGGCACTACATTTGCCCGCCCCAGTGCCACCGCAACAGAAACGCAAACCCCAAATGTCTAGCCACAATTGGGGCAATGCCAGAGACGCAATCATCCGTTACCTGCAAACCATTACCGAAGTCTGTCCCTATGTCACAGGCTGTCGCACCTTCTACTGGAATCCTGCACTCTCCAATCTCAATGCCTTTCGTTTGCAAGGAGATGCCCTGGAAGGAACGCTGAGCAACGGCACCTGGACGGTTCGGTTTGCGATCGAAACCTCCAGCACAACACCCGGTGAACAAAAAGCCTGCCTTTTAGACCTGAACCAGCGCATCGGCAAAGATTTTGGGTAGTGCCAACCGGAGTAATTCCAACCAGGGCTATAACAATTTCCCTACCGCCTGCCATATCACCTCCGGCACCTGGTGCGTTTCCCCCCGTAACCACAATCCCGCAATCACCTCTAAAGGATCTTCCGACTTCACCTCACACCGTTCTTCCAAAACGCTGTGGATCACCGCCAGCAACTCTAGCGTCGGCTCACAAAATCTGCGCCACTCTGTCACTAATTCCGGTGCGCGGCTAATAATTACCGCATGGGTACAGCGATCGCGAATCTTTGCCTTCTCAGGTTGCACCTTCCCCCCCACATCCACAATCACTAGATCCACCACCCGCCGCAAATTCATCACGGCTGCCTCGTGGTATGCAAAAAACGCCGCCATCAATTCTGTTGCAGAGGGGCGTTCGTGAATGCGCCGTTCATGGTTCCGCACAAGTCGCTGGATCAGGGCGTGATCCTGCCCTTCATGGCTCCAGTTTCCCTCCCCATCCCAATTTGCCCGATGCAAAAAGATAGAACGGTCGGGATACTGTGCCACCAGGCTCCGGCGTAACGCATTTGACAAAACACTCTTACCACTATCCGGCGGACCTACCACTAGCACCGCTGGAGCCAGCTTTTCCCGCACTGGTGGAATTGCAACCACATCCCCCACATCTACATCTGTGACGCGACTATGGATCACCACTGCTTCTGCTTCTGGAGCCGAGAAACACCCAATCCAGGGAGCCTCCCGGCACAGATCAATCAATCGCCCATAGACCCAGGTAGGTACTGCACCAAATAAAATCACAGGCTGGTTCAAATCCACATCAGGGGGAAGGGACAGGTCGATCAGTTCGATGGGAGCGATCGCCCGTCCTCCCGAATGGGGCAACACCGACACAATCTGGTAATTCGACTCAATCCGGCTTAAACGAATCATAGGGGCAACGTCGTAAAAAGAACTTCACCAATCTTGATCTGGCGCGTATGGGTTGCCACCACGACTGCCCCGCCCCCCTCTCCCAAACGGGGGTCATAACAGGCAACCCACGCTGCCGAATGACATTCATGCACCAGATAGCCATATAACCAGATGGGAGCCTTGCCCTCAATCACTACCCCCTGACTCCACACGATTCCGTCTGGTACAGCCAGTCCTTTCAAGTCCTCCGGCTCAATTAACCCATCTTCCGCTGCTAAATGAATGTGCAAATGCTGATAGGCAAGCCCCGATGCGGTCTGATGGGAAATACACGTCAACTCGATCGCAGCCATGAAAGTAGTGTCTAACGTCAAACTGACCCTATCACAAGAACATGCTGAATTCTCATACCGCTTTAATTAGCAATTGCACCAGATACCGTAGAGGCGCATCGTGATTTGCCTCTACAGACGATTGGTGACCATGCAGTCCATTTAGGTTAAGGGCATCCAGCGCTGAGATTTACGCACTTCAGGAACCTTCCTTCTCCAAGCCTGTGGCACACTCATACACTATAGGAATTGATCGCACCACCCAGGATATGGCAAATACATTCTGGCAAGAGCCTCCCATCATTCCCTTGTTACAGTGGTTAGTACGGGGTTCTCTTAAGCAAAACTTTCTTCAAGCCATTCGTCTATGGGTCTGGTTGCATATCCTCTACGGCGAAATGAGTGACACCCTGGCTTTACCAGAAACCTTT
This sequence comes from Calyptranema fuscum S582, assembly GCF_055793305.1. Lineage (NCBI taxonomy): Bacteria > Bacillati > Cyanobacteriota > Cyanophyceae > Oculatellales > Oculatellaceae > Calyptranema > Calyptranema fuscum. Next base: position 12,144 of record NZ_JBSLYH010000088.1, on the reverse strand, counting down.
AGTTACGCAGATTGGCGCGATCGCTTCTTTACCTCCGACCATCCTACCGGAGAAACCAAGCCAACCCCCCACTATCTCTCCTGTCCCTGCGCTAAACTCACCGCTGCTTGGTTATTTCATCCAGATTTGACGCTTACTCAACCCCAGTGGCAGGTTTACCAGGGAAAACAACCCGGACAAGCGCAGATCCAGGAACAGCGCGATCGCTTGCACCAATTACTCATTGACCATGATCTTCTGCCGCCCAATCTAGATCACCTGCTGTTTCAAACTCGCCTGTTTGGGTTTACCCGCCGCACCCTTTCCAGCGACCTGCATCACCTTTCCACCATTGGATGGCTGCACAACCGGGGAAACAAATTTCAAAAGGTTACTTCCTATCCCGAGTATCCCCATGCTGGAGCGCCAGTCATTAAGCCTCCCTCCAATCAGGAACTTGCCTTGTTTACCCAGCCCGATCTGGCAGCGATCGCCGACACCTTCTCCCGCACCTTCCAGGGATACACCCGATTCTTTGTCCATGTCGATTACGTTATCTCCCAAAACAAGCTCGATCGAGTGGATGACTGGCAAGTCTTGCTCTCAGAGATCTGGCAACAAACCCCCATTCCCCCGGTGCGCCTTCACTACCAGGGTGCTGGGGAGAACCAGAGTTGTCCGCTTGTTGTCTATCCTGTTTGCATCTATTACTACCGTCGTGGACCTTACCTGTGTGCCTATGGTCAAGTTCCCAAAGCTACCAGCTCTGTACTCAATTGGCGTAATTACCGCCTCGATCGCATTCTCGCCATCGACCCTCTCAATTGGGACGATATCACTGTCCCTCGTAAGCTTTACCAGAATCACCAGAAACGCACTCTCCCCACTCCAGAGGCGATCGAAACGGCGATGGATGAAGCCTGGGGATTTGACTACTATCAGCCCAGCCACTTACTCTTACTGCGGTTCGATCGAGAATGGGATGACCGCTATATTCGCGATACGCTACGCCATACCACCTTTCGCAAAATTCCTTATCCCCAGGTACAATCTTTCATCTGTCAAGCCCTGACTGGTCAGCGTCAGCAGTATCTTCTGCACCTCTGGCAGCACCGCTCCCCTGACGATGCTTACTATAAAGCATACTACCGCCAGGATGACCCTAACGTTTTGCAACGACTCCGCGCCTGGAGACCCCACGTAGAAGTACTGCTTCCCTGGGAATTGCGCCAACGCACCGCCCAGGAAGTTATGAAAGAGATGAAGTTATATGATGATGACCTCTATGACCCACGTTTCTGAAACCACCTGCCTTGATGTGATTCTGAGCGATCGCTTCGCGGATGCCTTTACCTATGCCCTCCACTTACATCGCTACCAATTCCGTAAAGTAAATGCTGCACCTTACATCAGTCACCTCATGGCGGTAGCCGCTCTGGTGCTGGAAGACGGTGGCAGTGAGGATGAGGCGATCGCCGCCCTCCTCCACGATGCCGTTGAAGACCAGGGGGGGGAACCCATCCTCACTGCAATTCGGCATCGCTATGGTTCTCGAATTGCTGCGATTGTTAATGATTGCACGATTCCTCCCCGCTCCGCTTCGCAAACCTGGAAAAGTCATAAGCTCGACTATCTCAACCAGATTCGCTACGCTTCGCCAGAAGCTCAGCGCATCATCCTGGCTGATAAGCTACATAATGTGCGATCGCTGATTACCAACCTGCGGCAAACCGGCGAAAGTACCTGGTCAACCTTTGCTAGCACCAAAGCAGACAACCTTTGGCTACACCAAGAACTTGCCGATTTATTTGAACAACATATTCACAGTGGCATGGTTGCCGAATTTAGACAGCAAATCTATACCCTACTGAGCCTTGCGACCAATCCTAAACATCAACATCAGGTGGAATAAGTAGTTGCTGAATCTGGGCGTTCTAGCGCTAAACACGAATCCAATTTACTTTGAGGTTGCAGGTTCCAAAACTCTCCTTTTTGTTCTTTCTTGAAATTGATTCCAGTTTTGAAATCAGAAATTTCTTCTAATTCTATCCAGCACCAACCTAAGCCTTCATCTCTTTCTTCAAAAGTTGGCTTAATAGAAACCATCCAAAGTCCTTACAGGAGAAGCAAACCCCGAAGGGGTGCGCCTCTCTCAACCCATTTGGAATTGCTATAGTAGATGATTCTGTCAAGCTTTTAAGCCCACTCTTGCAACAGCGCATTTACCCACGCCGCCGTTTCTGCTGAAAAAGCCGGTTGCACCGATTGCCGATAGTCGATCGCCAGATAATATCGACCCCGCCGATAAACTTCTACGAGAATGGCGTTCAGGTCGAGGATCGGCTCTTCATCACCCACTGCCAGCGGAATAGCAAGCTTAGGAATCTCTTGTGGCAGATTAAAGGCATACAACTCAGCTTGGGGTCGGCGATCGCTGCGGCTCACTAAAATCCGGTAATCTGAAGCGATCGCCCCTTGCATCGGCAACGGTTGCCCACCTCGAAGTAGATCAATTTCCACCAGATGCGTCAGGCTGGCTAAAACTTGATGGCGCTTTCGTTCATAGGCTTGTCGCCCTTCCCCTAGTCGCTTGTTTTTCGGCGACAGCACTTCAATGGAGGTAATCACAGCACCCGTTGCTACCTCCCGGATTTCTAGATATCGCTCCTGCACTTCCTCTGCTATGGGTACCGTTACCGTAATGGGGGCAACGGGTGGGGTCAGCGTGGCGATCGCAGTCGATGACTCTGCTCCAGGCTGCTTAGACACAACCGATACATCCGGAATTCCCACCAATACGCTATCGTCGCCACCTGTAAAATAGGTGCGTTTTTCAATAGCGACGCGATATTTTTCGCTGAGTTGATCGGTCAGGTTATCGGCGATCGCGACAATCAAGCGACTGTGAACCTCTGACCACAGCTCAGGATTTTCCAGATAAGGGTCCATGCCAGGAAATGGCGATCGCATTGCAACACCTCAGAGCAATACCCCGATCATGCCTCATAAACGTGATCCTTGTATTCCATTTGAGTCAGACAACGTCAGTCGTTTGAGCCGCTGTTGAGCTTCGTTGATCAAAATTGGATCGCCAGAGTTGAGGAACCGTTCAAGTTCTTGTTGAAAAGCGTTCTGTTGTGCCTGGGTTTTGTGAGTATCCAGAGTGATCGGCAGCTCTACCTTCTGTAATTTCCGTCGGTATACGTGAGTGGCGATCGCCTGTTTGACATGCTCGATACCCGGCAGCAATGAATTACAGTCTGGTCCTTCAGTTTGGCAGGATTCGAAATTGCTCAAATCCTTGCCCTCATTGAGATTACACCCATTTTTCTCCAATAAGCTTGTGTGATTGGCACAGGAAGCTGCTCCTTTAGAGCAAGCTTCCTGTGCTTCACTTTGAAGTAGGGGGGAGTCTGAGGGGGGATTTTCTGGTTCTGGATTGTTTTGTCTCATGTGTTGGGGATGCCAGAGATCGCGGTGACGATAGAGTGTTGCAGCGCTAATGCTGTGTTTGACCAGTGCCTCAACTCGATCGGTGATTCTATCCGGAAGGCAGTTTTGATTGATCAGTGTGTCAACTGCTGTACGGATTCGTTCTCTTGCTCCACTTTGCTGGCGATCGTTCCATGTCGGTGTCTCTGCCGTTCTAATGGTTGGGGGCGTTTGAATTTTCCCGGTTCCGTATGGAAAGTAGTGGCTAGACTCAATGCATCGTGCCCATTCTTCTGCTCGTTTTTCAATTTCATGCTGATGATTGCACCATTCTTCATACCCGATTAAAGAATGGGCGACCCTAACAATATCTTGAACTAAATCTTTTCCGCTCAGGGGTTTCAGAGCATAGAGCATATGCCCAAAAATATAGGAGCGCATGGCAATCCTGCCTAGTAAGCGGTTGGTTTGACCTTGACCTGTCCATCCTTCTTCAATTTCGGTATTTAGATCATTGATAAATTTCTCTGCTTTACCAGTGACGCGATACTGCTTCCGTCTGGCGGTTTTGAGAATACGCTGGATAGTACGTACTGATGGCTCGTTTCTCTGTACTGCAAACTGCCACGATTGCGTGAAAATATGTTGATTGCTCCAGACGGGCTCTAAAGCATCATTGAGTAAATATGACCCTACTTGCATTGGCAGTCTGTGGGCATTGTAAAGACTAAGAGTCCCGTCGCCCGCGTAAGGTTTGGGATTAGGAAACAGTTCTAATTGTCCCGGTGCGATCTTGAATCCGGCATTTTCTAGTACGGTTGAAATGACGAGGGCGATTTCCCAACTTTTTAAGGCAATTTGGAAAGGGAAGTAAACATGAAGTCCATCGCTATAGCTGGATGTGCAGATGACCGATTGCACCAGTCCTAAAGGCTCAATTGCAGCTTTGATCCGTCTAAGCGCAAAGGCATCTTGTTTAGGATGATAAAGACTGTTTCGATCGATATCGAGCATGACATAGCAAGTTTTTTGCCCAAAGCGGACTCCATATAGATGACTTCCTTGTGTGATCAGCCGATCTGATAAGGGATGTCTCGATTCAGTTTGCCAGTCTGGTGTTGCGTTAGGTTCAGGATGCTCTGCCCAGATATAGTCGTAGCGATGGGACCAAAGCTCTAAAAATTTATTCCCATGCTCTAGGACGTACCTAGATATCTGCTTTGTTTTTTCTACAGTTTTTTTCACAGCACGTTATACCCTGAATGAATTGCAGGTGAAGGGTTATAACCTGTGCCGGAATCAATCTGTTGGATCAACGCGAACTCAAAACTTTCAGGGAGCTCATGTCAGTAGAGTCCTGAAAGGAGGATTAAATTTTTCCGATAAAAAATCTTGGAATACCGGAATGCTTGCAGAAATCGTGTGCAGATTCTTAGAATGGGCACAGGTACAGTACAGGTACAAGACAAGTGCAAGTACAGCTATAGGTACATGTACGGGTACATGTAGGTAGTAAGTGAGTAAGTAGCTAGGAAATAGACAGGGTAAGTAAACAGGAGAACGCCAGTGCTGCTCGCCAAAGCATTTTTTCTGGTGTTATAGTAGTACGCATTTGAGTTAGGACGGGGTGCAGGGGTGGAATCCCTGTCTGGGAGCACAGCCCCCACATCCCTGTCCTAACCTGAGGACGTAAGGCTATATCCGGTTGATTATCCCGTCTTACAGATATGTACCTTTTCAGACCTCAACTGCGTTAACAGTTGGGGTCTTTGCTTATGGAACGTTTTGCTTTGAAGATGTAGTCCTCCTTCTAAAAAATATCCTTCTCCTTATAACAGACGCATTGATTACAACAGAACACCTGAACCTAACTGTTTGTAATCACTTTTGTTACTGTATGTTGCAGGAATGTTCTTAAAAGACCGGAAATGCGATCGCCCGATCTCGGTTTAGGGGTGGGGGTCTAGAGAGAATGGGGGGTGGGTTCTAGAATTTTTAGGGGTGGGGGTCTAGAGTTAGATGTAATCATGAGGAATGAGTCTGACCTTTGTAATCATTGGGTTGAAAACAGATCTAGAGCAAAAAAGATCCAGTGAAATCGTTTAACCACCATATTTAGCAAATTTTTTTAAGGGGGTGGGTTCTAGAGTCTTTTGTAATCACTCGACGATTTTGTGATCATGTTTTTGGAGATGGGTTCCTTATGCAACTCTTAGGGGAGGGGTTCTAGAGTCTTTTGTAATCGTGTCTGGGAGGCTAAACTTATGAGCGGTAAAGGGATTGAGGAGACATGTCTGAAACTGGGTGATAAGCTCTAACGGGCTTTAATCAAAGCTTGAGGGAGGGGGTAATCAGGAGTGGGGTTCTAGAGTTTTTTGTAATCAAAAGTGGGTTACATGTAATCAAAAACTCTTCTGATGATGAGTTCGTTGTCTACTGTGAGGGTTCGGGTGCCGTTTTCAATCATAGAAATCAGTCCTTGACTGATGCCGGTCAGGGTTGCCAATTTGCGTTGACTCCAGCCTCTTTCAGTTCTCATCGTTTTCATATCTTCTCCAGTTAAGGTTGGTTGCTCGGGTATTTCTTCTAATGCGATCGCCTCATTTTCTCTGTTTGGGTTGTGAGCATCGACAATCAGCGTTTGCGTCATCCACTCCGGCGGTGGGCTGATCCACAACTGTGCCGTAAGTAATTTCTCAAAAAAACCGCGAGGACGACGAGTCTCGGCACGAGCAAAGCCAAGAGGTTGGATCTCGACCGGATAAGTATCAGTGTCGAAATGTAGAAGCCAACCCCTATCGTGCAAAGTGAAAAGATCTTCGTCCCAAGTATTTGCCAGCTTTTTTCGGAGTTGTAGGTCTGATTTAGCGTCTTCTATTTTCTTGGAACCATAGGCGACTTCCATTAGGGTTTGAACACTGAGGGACTGCTGTTTATGCGTTTGCGATTTGAACAGCAGCCAGACCATTAAGCGGGCAGCGCCTTCTCGATGCTGCCAGAGACTCATGACACTCTCTAGCAAGGATTTGGGTAAGATTCCTGGATGCGTTGGCAGGCTTTGGTCGGTCTTGGCGTCGTCATTTAAGAAGTACTTTGCCCACAGTCCTGCTTTCAAGATGAAGGATATCCCCACGATTTCCTGATTGCCACAACTGTCTGTTTGATAGTGGTATCGAGTCCCCAGAATATGCCAAAGACGACCTTCTTCAACCGTGAATCCTTTTCGGCGTCCTTGTTGGGGCCATGAGATGTAGGTCGCGATTTTACAAGGTTCATTGGCAATCTTTTCAATCAGCGCTAACTTTTCTTTTCGCGATTTATCGGTTCGTTTCTGTAAGCCTAAATAGGCTTCGATTTGACGATCGTCGATGACAATTTCGTCTTCCCAAGGCTTTTCTAATTGGGTGGCGTGAGCAGCGTAGATCAAATGCATACAGGCTGCTCGAATATCGAAATTATCAATCACTGCGAGAGCGGCTGCACCAGCAAGAGCAGCGGGGTGCTCGTCTTCAGTATTTTCTGTAACCCAGAAGTAGATCGCGCCCTGCCCATCGTTGACATCACGGGTGTAGCAAAGTTTTCCGTCAGGGTCCATCACCCACGGTAAATGCTTGCGCTGGGTAAGAATATTGCTGGCTTCCCACAGCGGTAGAGAAGAGGTGACAGGGGTGGTTGAACCTTCTACGAAGAGGTCAGGGTTGGTTCTGGGGCGCTCTTTAGAGGGTGTTGAGATTATGCCTGATTGGGCTGGTTTAGATGTGTTCAAATTTTAGTGAGTCCTCTTTGCGCTTTTATCCTTTTTGCTCGCTCAGCAACAGAATTGAAAGCTTCGTCCGCTCGCTGGGTTTTGTCTCTGCTTCTGACCATTGCATAAGTTCGACGAGCTTCTTCAACGGAATGTCCCATTAATTCTGCATACAGATCTTGTTCCTCGGGATTGCCATAAGTGTAGAGCCAGGTATCAAAGATCCGTCTAAAATCGTGAGGGCTAGGATGTTTAGCATTTTCATTTCCATATAAAATTGCAGTTGCTCTTAACATGACACGAGGAACTGCCTTCGTTAAGTGCTGTGCATCTGGTATCGGCATACCTCTGCGATCAGGATAATTTCTGCTACGCAAGAAGAAGAGGTAGTCATGATTAAGTTGCGCTTGGGGTCGCCATTTGTTTACATAGTCATCCATATCTCTTGTGAGCTGTTCTTTGGCTGGACCAGCAAATAGTGGATATTCTCTACCCTTTCCTGTTCTAGCCCCTGTTTTGTGTTCTTCAGGGGTAAGAGTAACCCACCATCCATCGGGTTCTCTCCTAAGGTTTTTATTGATTTGAAGCTCCCTGATTTCTCTTTGGCGAACGGGGGTATAAGTGAGAATAGCGATAATTAAATAATTTTGCCACGATGTCAGAATCGCAAAGAGAGTCCGTTGTTTATGGTCAGACCACTTCTCGCTACAACAAAGCCTTAAATACTCAACTATTTCTTGACATTGTTCTAACGATAATAACTTTTTAGAAAAAGCCTCGGGAGAAGTTGTTCGCCTGTCTGTTTTGATCCGGGGGGTAAGTTCATTTTGAATTGCTCGAATGTCTAATACAGCATCACAATCAATAAATTTTGCTCTTTTTGAAGTTTTGCCGTAGTGCCACTTTGCAATGCTCATGGCAGCTTGGCAAATAGTTAGAGCATGATGAAATCCATTTCCTCTGGATGTAAACTGCCAGGTGAGATACTCTTCCAAAGTTTCCTTGTTTGCAAATGAAATAATATCAAGAGCATCAGGTTCCATAGCCTGTATATTCTTGAGCCATCCGAGGAAACAGAGAATATAGTCTCTATAGTTTTGCCAGGTTGTTTCTCTTACAGGAGGAGCGCCTTTGCGAGCAGGCATATATTCGGATGTGAGATACATATGAAGCGCTTTGAGCTGCTTGATCAACTTTTCTGTAAGCTCATTCTCCTTAAGACAGTAGGGAATAGCACCATAATTTCGACTCGTAGCTAAGTTGTCTAAATTCATTCCAGCTCTTAGCCTCGGTGCACGTTTAGGTATCGCTTTATATTTTATAAAATCAAAATACCAAGATTGAGCTTTTATCCATTTTATAAACTGCTTCAGATTGCTGCGGTTGTTGTTAAGAGTGCGCTGATTTTTGCCGCTTTCTAAAGCTGATTTAAAGGCAATCTCAAAATAATCTTGAGCGTTATCAATAAAGTTGCTGATGGATATTTTCGAGGAGTAATCCTTTAGGCTTACCCTTGTATGACCACGAAATTTGAAGAACGGAAAAACATATTTTACGAGAGTAGTTTTTAGATTTCTAACTGCTTTTTCAGAAGCTTCATAAGTATACATAACGATGATGTCAGAGACCATTACGATAGTATTTTCGCGGATTTTGTTAGTCATTGTAAAAGTATGATTTAACCCTGTCATCAGTATAACATGCCCCATATTCTCACCTTTTTATACAGATTATTGAAGGCATTAGATTCTCTCTAAACCCTTTCGATGAAGTGCTTTCGCGACATTATTCTATTGGTTGAATCCTATAGGTTATAGGATTGTAGGATTTTCTTGAGACGGATTCATAAATGATTCATGTAAGAATATGTGAAATTTTATAAGACTGAAAAATCTTGATATAGAAGAAAGTGAAAATAGATGGATTTCTAAAATTTTATTGTGTTCTGAATTTAATTGAATATGAATTACGTTTGATTTGATAGCTGGTAAAAAATCATCGTTTTTTCAGATCGTTTTTTCAGATCGTTTTTTTGATTTTTTACCTTGCTTGCTTGCTTGCTTGCTTGCTTGCTTGCTGTAATGTGTCTTGACTTGATAATCAATTTGGGTGTGAAGGGGACAAATTATTTTGGTTTGACTGCTGGATGATTTCAAATAGTAGGGACATTTGTCCTGATAAAACGACTAAAAGCATATCGGGATAAATGGATTAAAAAAGATCCCCCAGAATATGTTTTTTTGCAAGATGTTTTCATCAGGATGCGATCGCAAAATTTGATCGCAGCATTAAGCACCGTTCTTGATGTTGGTTTTTATTTAGTGTTGGAAAATTTACGTTTTGCAAAGCCAAACTGCGGAGCTGGACGAAAAATCTCTATTGGTTTGCTTAGAGGATAAGCTGGATAAAATCCTGATGCCTGCATCAAAATGGCAGAATCTTCTAAAACGTTTCCCCTAAAAAAAATCACCGGTCTGTTTTTTCGTGTTGCCATATTCTGAGTCCTTGGGCGATCGCTTCTCGTTAATTAACTGTTCAACGCTAGAGACGCGGAGGTTAGGAAAATGCTGACGCTATCAAAATCTGATCGCAGGCAGCTTCGGCAGGCACTAACATCAGGATTTCGGAGTTACTCAGCTCTCAAAATTTTTGTCTCGGATCATTTTGATTTCCGACTCAATCAGATTGCTACATCCTCAGCCACGACAACCGCAGCAGATGATCTAATCGAGCATTTTGAAGAAGAAGGTGATGTGTCAGATCTGATTCTGGCGCTGCATCAAGCAAGACCCCGTAATCCAGAAGTTCAAATTTTAATGGGTCGGCTGCAAGGTTTTTTGCAGCAAAGACTTTTGCTTGATCCGATGGTGGCAGAGTCTATGGAGCAACCGTTTGATTTGCCAGTTATCTATAGTGATCCACAGCTCGAAGCCTTTTTGCCACGACCACTTTCTTACGAAGCTGATGTGGGTCAGTTGCGGCGTGGGCTGCAATTGGCAAATGCAGTTTGCAAAGTGTCTTTTACCGATCGCTCGACAACTGGCACTGGTGTTTTAATTGCCCCTGATCTGGTTTTAACCAACTACCACGTTTTGAGTCCGCAGGTGGTTGAAGAGCGATCGCAACTTGATGAAAAAGCAAAAACTCTGCTGTTTGAATTTGGCTTCGTTAGTAAAGAACACGATACCCCTGTCAGCCCAGACACATTTGCTGTGTGTGGTAAGGATCGGGTCGTTGCCTGTAGTCCTCCTGCTCAACTCGATTATGCGTTATTACGGATTGAACCTAAGATTGCTGAAACAGATTACATTCGACCTGTAGATATTCGTTCCATGGTTACCTCTCTAGTTTCGGGAGATGGACTAAATGTTTTACAGCATCCCCAGGGAAATGTAATGCAGGCATCTCTTAGTACCAGTGGGGTAGTGCAAGTGGATCTTGGGCGTGGGCGGGTCTGGTATGTCAATCGGACTCAGGGTGGCTCTAGTGGCTCCCCTTGCTTTAATAGGGAGTGGGAACTGGTTGCACTGCATCATGCATCGATGTCACGAGGGTTTGGTAGTGTTCGCGAAGGGATTTTATGGGCGTCGATTTTGACTGAAATTGCAGAGTTTCTAGCGTGAGGATGGGTGAATGAGTCGTCGGATTGTCTGGTATGCGTACGAATCGAGTGAGACAGAGGTAAAAATCGATGGCTATTTTGATCGATTGTTGAAATATATTCCAGCAGATGTTGTTGGCTTGTGGTTAGCAGGGAGTGGCTTGATTCAGGGGCAGTCAGACGACGGATCGCGCATAGGGTTGCTCTGGCTACTATTTGTGGTGGGTTTAGTCTTTTCGTTTTTCTGGACGCGCAAACAAACGACAGAAGCCAAGAAGCCAACCGACTGGCGGCAAATTTTTCTATCCTGTGGATCGTTTTTTGTATGGGTATTTGCGATCGGGGGTCCATTTGCAGAACTGTCATTTTATAAACCGATATATGGCTCACTCCTGCTGTTGATATACACATCAGCAATTCCCTTATTGCCTCCTCCCCCTGCGCCAAAACAATAAAATTACGACGATGGATTGGACTGGTCAAAATAAGAAAAAACTGCGAGAAGCTTTGGTTGCGGTTTACAACACCCCCAAAAAGTTAGCAGTGTTTGTCAGCGATGAGTTGGACTTGAATCTGAATCTCATTTCAAGTGAGATGAACCTAAATGATCGAGCATTTGACCTGATTGAAGAAGGCTGTGCTGATGGGCGATCGCTTGATCGACTCTATCAGCGGTTTTGTGAAATTAATTCAGATCATGCAGCGATCGCTACACTACAACATGAACTAGACGTTAAACCACTGATTGCTAAAAGAACCTCTCAGCTGGCAATAGAAGAGTGGGAAAGCCTGTTTTCTCAGTTTCAGCCACAGGATTCAGCCTACGTGCAGATCGCGTTTCTTCGCGCTTTTAAGGCGGTATACAACAACGACTTTTGGGAAATACAACCTGACCATCCCTGTTTGGGTGAGTTGCCACAAGTACAATCGCTTTTACAAAAGTATGACAATCCCAAGTTAGGCGTACGATTTGTGGAGTTGGTCAGAGTTGAGCTTCAGGGGTTGTCTGAAGGAAATAATCGCGATCTGTCTGCCATGGAGCAATGGCGCGATCGCATTGCCCTGGCACATAACATTCCCCCGGAACAGCCAGAACCACTGAATCCAGGTGCACAACAGGCTTATTTACTGATCGCCTTGAAAGAAAGTGGTCGGGTTACAGCTAAGGCGGGTGCTTCTGTCAATGTGTTTACGGAGCTGCACGTTACAGGCGAGGCGAACCCGATCGAATTTGATGATGCGTCGATTACATGCGCATTCAATGAGGTGGCTGGGTATGTCTCTGAACTGATCCCAAAAGCAGAAGCGGCGCTGATTCCTTATGAATGCGGCAAAGTTACCCTGGAATTGTTTTTACCTTGCGTGCATTTGGAAGAAAAGGTTGAGG
>NZ_JBSLYH010000087.1:0-17185 GCF_055793305.1 Calyptranema fuscum S582 | reverse complement strand
CTGTTTTTTTACGGGATACAGACCCTCGCTATACTAAAAACTGCAAGCGATGCTATAAGCCATACAGATGAACACGTTTACGATTTTGGCGATCGCCATCACTTCATACAATAAGATCGAAGCATTGGTACTACGGTAAATGAACCAAGGCATTCCTACCTGAGACCTTCGGTTTAGAAAAAAGTTTGGCTAGAGCAGAAAAGCGGTTAAGGAGAGGAACATGATTTCTAATATCGAGCGACCTCTACACGTCAACTCAACCTTATCGGTTTTGCTAACCGAATTGGGTGAGGAATGCGAACGGGTGGTGTTCCTCTTGAGTCAACTCAAACTAGCAAATTTAACGGACGATCAAAAGGGCGATATTTTGGCTGAGTTAACGGGGTCGATTTGTCATCTTCATGTGCATACTGAAAATTTGCCAGAACTGATTGAAGATGAAATTTTGGCTTTACCTGATGCTGATGAAGATCCTTGAATCTGTTGTGAATCAGGGAGACGTTTTACCTCAATCTCAATAGTTGGGTAACGCTTTACAAAGCGGATCAATGTGCGATCGCCGTCTACAAGTTTGCCCGTTTAACTTGAATTTAGACCAGAGAAAATTACAGGGCTTCTGGGTCTTCTCCCAGTTCACGTAGTCGTGCAGCAAGGCGATCGCTACGGTGTTGGGCGGCTTCTTCTGCCAATAAGACTAAATTCTTTTGTGGATCAAAGAATCTGAGCCAGTGGCAGGTGCCGGTAGGGGGTTCGCGTTTGATGCGACCTTCCCAGGTACCCAACCATAGTTGTAATCGGTCACACCAGAGCCAACCTTGCTCATTGGGTTGGATGGGTTGATAGTGTTGCGATCCATCTAGATGCCAACCTTGCAATGAATCGGGGTCAGATGGATCGTAAACAAAATAGTCGGCTGTGCGAAATGTCCGTTCGTACAGATCTTTTTTAATGCTCAAATCGACTTTGGCAGTGCTGGCAGACATTAACTCGACAATAACATCGGGATAACGCCCTTCTTCTTCCCACACGACCCATCCCTGCCGTTGGCGATCGCCATCTACATCCAGGGCAACAAAAAAATCGGGTCCCCGAAAATCTCGATTCATCGCCTGAGTGCGGCTGTAGTAGACAAACATATTGCCGCCAACAAAGAAGTCTGATCGATTCTGAAAGGCTTGTAGCGTAGAGTCAATCAGAACATTCATGGCGATGCGATGGCGGTTTGTTTCCAAAGGCTTTCCGTCGTCGAAGATGAGGTCGGTAGGTGGCGGTTGGGGTTGCCAGTCTAGTAGGGTTGTGTCGTTTGCCATGCCGCTAACCTTCTCAATTGATAGGAAGGATGGTTGGGTATTAAATCAAAGCGTTGCTCTGTTCAAGTCTGCTTTGTTCAAGTCTAGTCCACCAACTTAAAAGTTTTAGAGGGGGTTTGGGGGCGCAGCCCCCAAACCCCCATGTTGCAAAATTTCGTGTTTACAACACGATTCAACTATGCCAAGACCCAATTCACCAGGGTACGGACAGCAAATCCGGTGCCGCCTGTATTGTTGTAGCCATTGTCTTTGTCTGCCCAAACGGGACCGGCAATATCCAGATGTGCCCAGGGGGTATCTTTAACAAACTGTTTTAAGAATAGTGCTGCTGTAATGGCACCACCCGCACGCGATCCGGTGTTTTTCATGTCGGCAACGACCGACTTCATGGCATCGAAGTATTTTTCTTCCATGGGCATGCGCCAGAGTTTCTCGCCCGCCGCTTCGGCAGCTTTAAGCAGGTCGGCAGCAACGGCATCATCGGGACTCCATAACCCGGCAATGTCATCCCCCAGGGCAACGACGCAGGCTCCGGTCAGGGTTGCCAGATCAACGATCGCATCGACACCTAACTTATCGGCAAATACCAGCGCATCTGCCAGGGTCAGCCGTCCTTCGGCATCGGTGTTGTTGACTTCGATCGTCTTACCGTTAGAAGCCGTCAGGATATCGCCGGGGCGCATGGCACGACCGCTAATCATGTTTTCGGTAACCGCGCTGATGAAGTGAACTTCAACATCGGGTTTGAGTTGGGCGATCGCCTTTGCCGCTCCCAGGGTTGCGGCTGCACCGCCCATGTCTGTTTTCATCATCTCGATGCCGCTACCCGACACTTTGATGTTGAGACCACCACTATCAAAGGTTAACCCTTTGCCGATAATTGCCAGTTTGCGTCGGGGGGTGTCGCTGGGTTTGTAGGTGAGGTGAATAAATTTGGGAGGCAAGTCAGAGGCTTTGGCAACACCCAAAAATGCTCCCATGCCGAGCTTTTCGCACTCGGCTTGTTCTAAAATGTCCAGCTCTAAGCCATACTCATTGGCGATCGCTTCAGCGGTTTCTGCCATGGTGATGGGGGTGACAACATTGGCTGGAGCCGCAACCAATTCTCGTGCCAAAATCACACCCAGGCAAATTTGACGTGCTCGAGCAATCGCCGCATCCTGGTCACCCAAACCAAGCAATTCGATGTACTGAATTTTTAGCTCTTTATCATCGTTTTCTGACTTAAACCGGGTGTCCTGGTGCAGCGTGAGTTCTATCCCTTCGGCGATCGCCTGGGCAATAGCAGTGGCATCGTGGGGCAATAGGGGCATACTCAACCCTAAGGTTTTGACCTTCTCGCGTTTTGCCAGACGGACGACGGCAGCGGCAGCTCGTCGCAGGGTTTCTAAGGTAAATTTGTCGGGCTGTCCCAGACCAACCACGGCAATCTTGCGAATCGGGCTATTGCTACCAACCCGCGTAACGGCGGTGCTTTCGGCTTTGCCCTTAAACTCCATTTCGCTGATGAGCTCTTGCAGTGTCCCCGAAAGTTGGGTGTCAAGGGTGACTAAGTCATCCTTTAACTCGATGCCATTTTCAAACACACCAATGACTAAACAATCGCCCGTCCATTCTAAACGGGGCGTATCCGTTCCACGCAGCTCCATATCTCAAATTGTGGGTATATGTTGGTTGACGTTTTCTTTTAACCAGTATGGCAGTCCTTCCTGATTTGTGACGCTGAACTCTACTAAAATCGCCAGCCGCACCATGTGCAACTGACGATTTTAGAGGTGTGATTCAAAGGGATGGCATTGCCCATTAATCACCAGCTTGGAGTTCTATGAGCTTGCCACAGATCCCCCTAAATCCCCCTTAAATAAGGGGGACTTCCGAACCAATTCCCCAGGCTGCTGGGAAACCGTTAGGCTTTATTGCCCACCTGGTTGAAGATTATCTAATCCAGCAATGACTCTGGCAGACTCAATGCGATCGCCTTGTTGGATCTGATCGACGACCTCCATGCCACTGGTGACGTACCCAAAGACGGCATAGCTACCATCGAGAAAATCTAAATCGGCAAGGGCAATATAAAACTGCGACGATGCCGAATCTGGCAGTTGCGATCGCGCCATGGCGACGGCTCCACGGGTATGACGCAGCTTCGGGGGGTCGCTAACACCAGCCGACTCGAAGGTAGAGCTATAAATCGGCGTGTCTGCCCCTGCGGGCTTAATTTCCAGGGGAATATAGCGAGTGGTGGACGTAGCAGGGTCAATAAATCCACCTGTCCCCAGTTGGGCGGCGGGTAGATTTGGATCGAGACTCAGCGGATCGCCCCCCTGCACCACAAAAGGAGACGGCTGCCGCACCACTCGATGAAACATCAAGCCGCTATAAACGCCGCGTTGCACCAGATCAACAAAATTGCCTGCCGTGATTGGTGCATCGGAACCATTCACCTGAATCGTAATCGGTGAACCCTTGACGACCATTTCTATCGTGGCTTCGCCATTGAGCCGCGACAGGTTAGCAAACGCATCCGTGGTCGGCGTTGGGGACGATGCAACAGTCGAAGGGGTGGTACATCCACCCAGAAAAAGTGCCCCTACCAATAAGAGCGGCACAAACCAACCATAAATTTTATTTCGCATGTTTTCAGCCACCTGTTTCAACGTAGCTTTCCCAGCAAGTCTAACGAATTCAAAGCCCTTCGAGCGGCACACTGAGAAAGCGGGCTAACTCAGCCCCTTGATTTTCTAGTTCTGATAACCCCATGGGTTGCCCCACTCGCGTCAGGGGAATATCTTTTTTGCCTTTAATGCGTAGATACAGTGCCCGCTTTGGATTCAGCCCTTCTCTAATTTCAGCGCGAATGGCTTGAATCTCATCCAGGGAATGAATAATTTCAACCCGACGGTTTTTGCCCAAAAAGCCGGAGCGGAAAATCTTGACTTGACCTGTTTTCCGATCAAATTCGTTGTAGCCACCCCCAACGTCCAGGGCAATCAGAAGCCAGAGGTAAAGGGACAGGAGGCAACCCAGAGTGCCATAAATTCCCATGACTAACCCCTGCGGCACAAAAATCAGCTGGGTAGGGTCGGAAAACGGCAGCAGGTTAATTCGCAAATAGCTAGAGATGCCAGAGAGCAAAAACCCTGTGGCTCCTAACAAAATGACGATCGCCCAAAAGTAATTGCTAAAGCGACGGGAGCCGAGTACCGTCTGGCGTAATACTTGTTGATCTGTAACGGTGGTTGTCTGAGCCATATACCAAGTTGCGGTCAAACTGTAGATTATAAGGATTTATCGAAGTCGTGAATTGAATGAGTTGCCTTTGCCGGAAGGCAGGTCGGACTCAATACGCTTTGCAGCCTAAGGTCGGTGTATCAGGGTGATGATGCTTTGTTGCACTGGCTTTGCCAGTGCAACAAAGCATCATTACAGTCTGAAACCTAACCTTACCCATACTCAATTATCAGGGGTAAGGCACCATTTGAGTTGTCAGAATTCATAGGTCTGTGTTCTGCCGGGTTAGCGCCAGACTTTGATGGTGTTATCTCTGCCGCCGCTGATCAGCGATCGCCCATCGGGGCTAAATGCCAATGAGATTACCCAATCGGTATGTCCGGTAAGGGATTGCTGCAAGATGCCGGTGTGCAGATCCCACAGGTGAATGGTCTGATCAATGGCACCACTGGCGATCGTATTGCCATCGGGGCTAATGGCAACACAGGTGACTCGGCGCGTATGCCCGATTAATGTTCGCCATAACTTGCCTGTCTGCACATCCCACACCTTAACCGTTTGATCCCAACTGCCCGTGACCAGGGTTTTGCCATCCGGACTGAGGGCGATCGCTCGTACCCCATCCCTGTGCCCTGACAGCGTTCGTAATAGTTTGCCAGTGCGCAAATTCCATAGCTTGATCGTTCGATCTTTGCTGCCGCTGATCAGCGTTTTGCCGTCGGGTGTAATTGCCACTGCCCAGACCACGTCTTTATGGGCATTTAACGTCTGCCGCAACGAACCTGTGCGTAAATCCCAGATGTTGATGACTCCATCATGTCCCCCACTGACGAGCGTCTGTTCATCGGTGCTGATCGCCACTGTCCAGATCGTGGTGGTATGTCCTTTTAAGGAATAGAGCAGGCGTAAACTGGGCACGTCCCATACGTTCACGGTTGTGTCGCTGCCAGCACTGGTGAGAATTGTTCCAGAACGGCTAATGGCGATCGCCCGAATGGTTGCAGAATGTTCTGTCAGGGTTTGTATCGGTGTTCCGGTTGCCAAATTCCATCGCGTTATCGAGCCATCATCTTGCCCACTATAAAGCGTCTGCCCATTGGGGCTAACGGCGATCGCCCAAACGGAAGCCGGATGATCGAACAGAGACCGATCTAAGCTCAACCTGGGATGCGGTACGGGACTGTGCTGGGCAGGCGGATTGAGCCAGGGCATGACCTCTGGTAAATAGTGAATTCCGAGTAAAAACGTCGTGGTAAAGCTCAGAGTCATGGCGATCAACAGGCGTAACGGGTTGATCGAGATTAGCGATGCCCACCTGGATGATGGACGCGAACGAGCAGGGGGCGGGAACGAGAGGGGCATCGGTGACAGCAGCATAGACCAGAGCTTGCTGACGTCTCGACGACTCAACTCACCCTGTTGCGGACAGCGTTGCTGTGCCGTCAGGTACACATATCGACAATGGGCATGGTCAAACTGGGTGGTGCTATCAATCGTCCAGTGTTCCAGGCAAGCTCCGGTTAAGTGCGCTGATGTAAAGTTGGTGGCATCGGCTGCCGTATAACTCAGGTCTGCATGGGTCAAATTGGCACGGCTCAAGTCAGCCTGACTGAGAATGGCATCTCTTAAATTGGTATGGCTCAAGTCGGCACCCGTGGCATAGGCACCCTGAAGATTGACTTTCGATAGGTTCGCGCCGGTCAGTGTCGCCCCAATTAAACAGGCTCGACTCAAATTGACCTGGCTGAGATTCGCTCCCCTCAAGTCCAACTCAAATAAATACGCTCGACTGAGATCCGGTTGGATCGCTGGATTTTCTTGCCTCCACCGATTCCAAACGCCGACACCCTGTTCAATCAAGCTGAGATGGAGCTGGTCTGCCACCCAAAATCCTTCCTTGCACCATGATAGAAAACTGAATTGTCTGATGACTGTTTTAGAGACTATCCGAAGCGGTGAATATTTTTAAGCTGCGATCGCAAAAAATTAACGCTTCGCATCCTGAAGCAACAACGTTCAAAAATTAATCCACCCTCAATGTCGCATCAGGGTCTTAATCCAATTGCTATGCCGTCAGGCTTTTATAGTGAGAATGGAGAAGGTGAAGCAGATGTCCATCTGATCCATCCACCCTAACGCATTTACTGTTTTAGAGCGCACCCCATGAATGTTTGGCAGGCTGACTTTTACCGTCGTCCGTTACACGATGCAACGGGCAACCCTTTGTGGGAATTAGCGGTCTGTGATCCGACGTTGCAATTTCAGTTCTATGAGTTTTGTCCTCAACCCGTCGCCACGGCTAACTGGCTGACCGAGCAACTCCGCTCTCAGGCAGAACAGGCAGGATATTTGCCCCAGGTGATTCAGGTATTTCGCCCGCAAACTGCCCATCTCATGGCATTGGCGTGTGATGCATTGGGCATCGCGTTAGAACAAACTCGACGTACCCCGGCATTAAAACAACGGCTCAAAGACCGTGCCCTGGACTATTCTGCGATGGCAAATTATACGCAACAGACCTATGACCCCATTCAGCTAGAACAACTGCCCCCTTCGCCCATGCCTGCCGATCTGTGGGGAGAACAATGGCGCTTTGGGGCGATCGCCGCTGGAGATTTAGAACTCATGATGCGGCATAAACCCATTCCGATCTGCTCGATGCCCGATGAACTCTTGCCGCTTTCGTTAAAAATTGCCTCGGCGACTGCCATTCCGGGGGTAATTATTGATGGCGGACGGCAGTCAATGCGGTTGGCACGTTGGCTTCAGTCTACGGTTCCCGCCGCACTGCGCTATGTTCCGGGTAGCCCCCACGGTTTGATTCTCGAAGCCGGACTGGTCGATCGCTGGGTCGTGGCAACGTTTGAAGACCCAGAGATGATCACGGCTGCACAGACCTATCAAACACGCTGGTCAGCCAGTCAAAAGTTACATTTCTTGCTGATCCAACCCGACGATTCGGGCATGACCTACAGCGGATTCTGGCTTTTGCAGGGAGAATAATGGCACGTTGGGCTGAAATTTGCGTAATCTTGCTGAGACTCTTCGCACACTTTGCGGATGGAGAGAGGCATTTGATTAGGCGATGATGTAAGGCATAGGAGTTGAGTAGCCAACAGCCCGGTCGTTTTGAACGCTGGGCTCTTTATTTTTTAAAGGTACCCTGAACCGTTTGGACTAAAACTTGCGCAATATTGCTGATTCTCTTAGCGCATTTTGCGGATGAAGATTGCGGTTCTGGCAAGAGAAGATAGAAGCCATAGGAGTTGAGTAGCCAACAGCCCGGTCGTCCCTGAACACTGGGCTTTTTATTTTTTAAAGGATTTTGCTCTCAAAATCTATCTGCCGCAAGATAGAGAGTGATACAGCATTCAACAGACATCGCTAGTAGACTCAATCAAAAATTTTGCAACGGGGTGCAGGGGTTCTACCCCTGCACCCCGTTGCAAAATTTAGAACCTGCAACACTAGGACGTGCGCGCCGAAGGCGCGCACGTCCTTAAAAAAAGCTACTTATTTTGTCCAGTGCTTTGCGCCTGGATAGATTACAGGTGAAGAGAGAGAGCCACGCTTTGCGTGGCTCTCTCTCTTCACCTTGCACGCTTCACGGCATTGAGACTGGCTGTAACGAGACGTTTCAAATCCAGATCCAGAGGGATTAGAAAATTTCTGTAACGATTCTCACACCTCACAAGTTCCTCACGTTTTCTCTCTACAACTATGGGTAGTGGGATCAAAACTCCAGTCGGCGATCGTTAAAAAATAGAGCCTTTCAAGCCCCACATCGCCAGCTTCAGCTTTCCCACATAGACCTCACTCAAAGTCTTGGACGGGCTTTGTGGTGGGATGTACCCATTGAGGAACCCGCATATGGTTAGTTCTACAACTCATGACCAAGCTGGTCGAACAATTGCTAGAGAAGAAATGTTTGTTTTGTGGTTTGAAGAAGTTGGGATTCAAGATATTCCCCTGGTTGGCGGTAAAAATGCTTCATTGGGAGAGATGATCCAACAACTCAGTTCTAAGGGCGTTAGCGTTCCCACTGGGTTTGCCACTACAGCTTATGCCTATCGCTATTTCATTAAAGAAGCTGGCTTGGAAGAAAGATTGCGCCAGCTTTTTGCTGATTTAGATGTAGAAGATATGAGTAACCTGCGGGAGCGGGGCAAGCAAGCGCGGTCTTTAATTCTCAATACGCCGTTCCCGAAAGACTTACAAGCGGCGATCGCGGCTGCCTACCAACGATTGTGTGAACGGTATAGTGATAAATCACAATTTTGCGATCGCTTTGATGCTGCCTATCAGGAAGAATGCGCCACCTATAGCTTAGATACAGACGTGGCTGTGCGTTCCAGTGCGACAGCAGAAGATTTGCCCGATGCTAGCTTTGCTGGACAACAGGAAACCTATCTCAACGTTCAAGGGGTAACTGGAGTTCTGGAATCATG
The DNA here is from genome assembly GCF_055793305.1 of Calyptranema fuscum S582. NCBI lineage: Bacteria > Bacillati > Cyanobacteriota > Cyanophyceae > Oculatellales > Oculatellaceae > Calyptranema > Calyptranema fuscum. The sequence goes on along the minus strand of NZ_JBSLYH010000087.1, from coordinate 8,196 downwards.
TCATCGCTGTTTTGCCTCTCTGTTCACCGATCGCGCCATTTCCTATCGCACCATCAAGGGCTTTGACCACTTTGAAGTGGCACTCTCAGTCGGCGTGCAAAAGATGGTTCGGTCTGACTTAGCGTGCTCGGGTGTGATGTTCTCGATCGATACCGAAACCGGCTTCAAGAATGCTGCTTTGGTCACCGCTGCCTATGGGTTGGGTGAAAACGTGGTGCAAGGTGCCGTTAACCCCGATGAATACTTTGTGTTCAAGCCGACTCTGCGTCAAGGGTTCCGCCCCATTCTAGAAAAACGGTTGGGCAGCAAAGAAATCAAAATGGTATATGACCTGGGTGGCACCAAACTGACCAAAAACGTTTCTGTGCCTGTCAGCGAACGCAATAAGTTTGCCATCACCGATGATGAAATTCTGAAATTAGCAGAATGGGCGTGCATTATTGAAGACCACTATTCTGCCAGCCGGGGTCAATACACCCCCATGGACATTGAATGGGCAAAAGATGGCTTGACTAACGAACTGTTTATCGTGCAAGCCCGCCCTGAAACGGTGCAGTCGCAAAAATCAGGCAGTGTCCTGAAAAACTATAAACTCCAGGGCACAGGCGACGTCTTGATCTCAGGTCGGGCAGTCGGTGAAATGATTGGTCAGGGCAAAGCCAGGGTGATTCTGGATGTCCATAAAATCGCCGAGTTCCAGGCAGGTGAAGTATTGGTTACCAACAAGACCGACCCCGACTGGGAACCGATCATGAAAAAAGCCAGTGCGATCGTGACCAACCAGGGTGGACGCACCTGCCACGCCGCTATCATCGCCCGTGAAATGGGCATTCCGGCGATCGTTGGTTGTGGTAACGCCACAGGTCTGCTGAAAACGGGACAAGAAGTTACCATTTCCTGCGCTGAAGGTGAAGCTGGAAAGGTTTACGGCGGTCTGGTGCCGTTTGAAGTGATCGAAACCGCTCTCGATAACTTGCCGCGAACCCGCACCCAAATTTTGATGAATGTCGGCAACCCCGAAGAAGCCTTTGGCTTGTCTGCCATTCCTTGTGATGGCGTCGGTCTGGCACGCCTGGAATTTATCATTGCCAATCACATCAAAGCGCATCCTCTCGCCTTGATGCACTTCGACGAGCTAGAAGATAAAGCCGCCAAGTGGGAAATTGCTCAACTTACCACCATCTACGAAAACAAAACTGATTTCTTTGTCGATAAGTTGGCACATGGGGTCGGCATGATTGCGGCTGCTTTCTATCCCAATCCTGTTGTGGTGCGGATGTCCGACTTCAAGAGCAACGAATATGCCAACTTGCTCGGCGGTCGCGAGTTTGAGCCGAAAGAAGAAAACCCGATGATCGGCTGGCGGGGCGCTTCTCGCTACTATGACCCGAAATATGCAGAAGCCTACGGCTTGGAATGCATTGCGATGAAACGGGTGCGGGATGAAATGGGCTTGACTAACGTCATTCCGATGATTCCTTTCTGTCGTACCCCCGATGAAGGGCGGAAAGTGCTAGCCGAAATGGAAAAATATGGGCTGAAGCGGGGCGAAAACGGCTTGCAAGTCTATGTCATGTGCGAGATTCCTAGCAACGTGATTCTGGCAAACCAGTTTGCTGAAGTGTTTGATGGTTTCTCAATTGGTTCCAATGACCTGACCCAACTAACCCTGGGTTTAGATCGGGATTCTGCCCTGGTAGCGCACATCTTTGATGAACGCAATGCTGCGGTCAAAGATATGGTCAGAACCGTGATTGAACGGGCAAAAGCGACGGGACGCAAGATCGGCATTTGCGGTCAGGCTCCTAGCGACTATCCCGAATTTGCAGAATTCCTGGTAGAACTCGGAATTGATTCCATCAGCCTCAACCCCGACACCGTATTGAAGACGATGCTGGCGATCGCCGCGACCGAAGCAAAACTTGCCCAGTAATCGTCTGACGATCTCCTCTCTAGCGTTAGCAACTCGCGATCGCTTAAGAGCATGATAACAGCGGCACAAAGCCAAGGCTTTGTGCCGTTTTTTATGGCAAGAATCTGGGATTGTACAGCAGCCGAAGAGCTGGTGAGGACAGGAGTTCTACCCCTGCACCCCGTACTGATTGACCATTCAATTGCTATGGAAGTGAGATGAATCACCGCTGCTTTTGTATCGGCAAATCATGATTCATGAGATAGCGATCGGTTGATGGTAATGGCGATTCTCCCAAGGAGAGGCTACACCAACGCCATCCAACTTAACCTCACACGGCTGAATCATGGCGGATGTGGTTGCAGAGAGATAAGTAGATGTATCGTGCATTCAATAGTCCATCTGCTCACCTTCGTAAGGAATCTGGAAACATACGGAAAGATTCTTGCTAATCAGCTCAAGCAACGTGTTATGCGGAAATAATCGGCACAAGTAGTAATTTGAGATCTGAGGCAGAATTTTTCCGCCCAACTGACCCTGGTGGGATCTTAGGCAGAAAAATTCCGTCTATTAATAGTTAGCCTGCTTTGTTTCTAGGTTGAAACAGTACAGCAAGGTTATCTGTGGGATAGCAACCAGTGTACTTATTTCACAAACAAAGCAAGTATGCCAACTACCGCACTGACAAAACTAATTACGCCTACAATTGAGCTTATCACCGGATTTTCTTTGATCAGCTCAACAAAGGCTGCAAGGTAATTTCCATAAATATCTTTTCGGCTAGAGTTCGTTTTTAACGAACCATCAGCAGCACGCTCAACTATGTTGGCAAGAACATCAACTTTCCTTAAAGTAGATTGATGAAGTTTGACATATTGTTTGTTTATAAAAGCATCTGCCTCAGTCTTTCCATCTAAAAAATCTCTATGTGATATTGAGTTTTTTTCAACTAAGCTAGTCAATCGAGGGTGTTGAATATAAGCAACACCATAAATTGAAATGAGCAGTCGAGACAAATCAACTAACTTAGATTCACTAATCTCTTCAGGATTACCCTGAAGAACTTTATAGCGATGTGCGATCGCTGGAAAGCCATAATTTATATCCCTCATGTTCCAGTGCAGCCAGGTATGAGATCCATGACGGCGTGCGTAGTCATAGAATTCGTCCAACATTAGCCTTTCTAATTGGTCATAGTGCTGCTCTAAATCACTTGCTGAGTAACCTTTTCGTTCTGCCACTTGATGAATAGAAAAGGATGTAGTCTGACCAGATTCTAGATTCCGAACAGCAATAGATGTAATTCTTGGCGATGAGCCATCGGGGCGGTCATAGAAACTTTCACAGGAGTAGTGAATAACAATGACTTGATCAGCTTTACTCATCAATTCAGAGAGCTGAGCTTTTGCCTGCCGATGTTTTTGTACCTTTTTCCAAGCCTGACCCATGCAATTTACAACCTATATTTGCCATAATGCCAAGTTTAACGTAGGTTTTATAGTGATTCTTGGATTAATCAGCTTAAATGGTGTTACGGCAGCAGGCTACCATTCTGGTGCCGCGGATTGATGGAATCCTCTTGTGGAGCTGCAAAGGTATCGGCAACCGCTGACCAGAACCGTTATACAGCCTAAATCCTGAATGGAGATGCAACATAACAAGTTACGGTCTTGCGTTCATTTTTTTTAGGGTGCAAATGTAAGCCATGACTACTCAACAACCTGAAGATAAAGACCTGAATAATCAAGAAACTGCTAGAACTCAAAAGAATAGAGCTAACCCTCATCGAGCCGTCTATGTGTCCGGCACAATTGACCATGATTTGCTTAGCCGTGTTCAGCCTGAGATTCTCAGAATGCGTTATGAATCTAATGAACCTATTACTGTTTACATCAACAGTGAGGGAGGTAGCGTCGATGTAGCTCAGTTCATACGAGGCTTATTAAAAACTCCTAATCAAGAAGGGGAATCTTGCCAAATTATTACTGTTGCAACGGGTTATGCGGCTAGTGCTGCTGCTGATCTATTGGCATCAGGTGATTATGCCATCGCTTACCCAGATGCGAAGATCCTTTACCACGGCTCTGCACAAGGTGTTGCATATGGTGTAACTGCTGAACGTGCGACAACAATAGTCAACGATATTCGGAAGATAAACGAGAAGTTTGCATCCAGCTTGGCAGTGGATGTCATAAAGAGATATATACTGCGCTACGTTGGCTATCTTCAAAAAATCCAAGAGTTTAGAGCAGAGCTTTCCGATAACTTCTGCAATCAATATGCGCTTATCGATTCTCCAGAAAATACAATCGATGTGTGTGGTTTTTCTGCTTTTCTGTGGCGAAATCTCAGCTTAAGTGTTGATCGTATAGCTACAATTGCGCTTGATCTACTAAACGAACTCGTATTAGTTCAGAGACTTAAAGATGACGAATCAATCAAGCCAACCATTAATTTTTGGGATGGTGAGATTGATAAGCTATCCATTTCAAATACTTCACAAAATCAACGCCTGAAATTTGATATGTCTACCTTTCAAGCACTCCTTGTAAGTCAGTTAAGATTAGGAAAACATGACTTATTTAACGAGCCAGGCTGGCTAAAGCTTTATGATGAATTTAATTATGTAATCGAGTGCTTGATAGGAAGATATTCTAATAATGCTGTAAACATTTTAATTCAACACAAAGACATCTTTCTATTGAATCAAGACATTGAGAAAATGAATGAGTTTGAGGATGATAATGCCAAATATCAGTATTTAAATGATATTGCTCGGCAAAGGCTAGAATTAATGTGGTTTTACGTTGTAACAATCTGCCGATTACTACAGCAGGATGATTGGATATTGACACCAGCAGATGCTTATTGGCTTGGTTTAATCGATGAAGTATTAGGGGCGGTGTAGTTCGAAGAATTTGAAATATTTGATTGAGTAAAAGCAATCAAATGCTGTATAACGATCCGGTTGGGGCGGACTAACAAAGGGGCTTAGTGGGGATATGGATGTTGCTTGCAGCCGCTTAACTGGGACGTTATACCTTTGTCTCAATGCCTTAATTTTAAGGAGTTTGGATTTCTCTTGGTCTTTCTCTGTCAAGTAGAATAAAGCAGAAGTAGTTCTAAACATCTAAGTGCAGAACAATGGGAGAAAATTTCTTTTCAGTTATTTTTTATAGTTTTTATATTCTTGAAGGCAACTATATCGACTTCAGAAGAACAATCGAGAGCTATATGAAAGCTGCCAATAGCGACGAGTTTTTATGTGATAGTGAAAAGCATATTAACTTGCATATAGCTGGCGGACGCGAGATTGGTCGGCTTATCCATAACTATGTTGCTGCATGGTTGTCGCTTGTAGATCATACTCGTGTAATTCATACAAAATTGAAAGAGCATGATTCGCCTGACATTCGAGATTTTGCCAATGAATATGAACTCAGACTAGCTGAATACTTAAAAGAGACTTTCGAAAATGTGTTTGTGAAAGATTTGCGTAGATATGTGCAGCACAAGAAAGTTCCTGTACCAACTTTACACTTTAAGATGAAGCGGATAGAAAATTTATTGTCAGAGTCAGGAGAACCTCTATTTGAAGGAGGTCATTCATTTGAATTTAACTCAAAAGATATTGAAGATTTTAATTGGAGCCCAAAAACCAAAGAATATATTAAAAATAATAAATCAGTACCCATCGCTCAAATCATAGATAAGCACTTTAGTATCATGAAAGACTTTTATCTATGGATCCAGTTTCGAGACCACCAGCTACATCCCTATGCTCCACGAGAGATAACAGAAACTACGTTTGAGGATTGGAAGAAAGAATTAGGAAACTGAGGTATAACAACCTTGGTGCAGCGGATTCCTCAAATTTGCTTGCTCTGTGGGAAAGATCATGACAACCACTTCCCAGGATCATTAGACTGCCCAAAATTCATGTAGCAGTAGCAAGGTGGGCATCGTCTGAAACCTCAGCTATCTATAGCATTCAACAGCATTTCAGTTCCTCCTGCTACTCAATACCTCGATCGCCAATATATTTGATTGGCACTGAATTGCAATCGAAGATAAAGTAGAGGATAGCTTTATTGCGAGACTCTCCCATCTCTAATGCTCAGAAATAGCTTACAGCGCTTCGCGCCTGGATATGTTTAGATTTTTTGTTGTGTGCCGCGCGGAGCGCGGCACACAACAAAAAATCTGTGGCTTAAGCAATTGAAAATTGCTGTAAAAGGTGGACGTTGCTCACCCTACTCATGCGGAATGGAGCATACGGAATCTGAAATGCGATCGCCATCAACCGTTTGAGGTCTATCGGTTGGTTAATGGCAGCTATCAACTGCAAATTGGCGAACCGTTGTGGATGCCAGAGGTGGGTTTGGGGATTGGGCGATCGCAGTATCAGGATGGCGATACAGAAATAGAAGCCCTTTACTGGTACAACCAACAGGGCGATCGCTATCTCACGCCAGAAGAACAGTTAGCCCAATATCGACAACGATTTGGTGAGTTGCTCAGCGATTAAACCGCTTGAGAATTTAAGGGCAATTGTCAGAAACTCGATTACGGGTGATGTGAGAGCGCCGTGCGGCGCTCTCACATCACCTTGTTTTTCACGCCCTGAAGAATTGCTATGAGGTGTGCTGAAAAATTTGTCTTTTTGTCGAACGGGCGTTAACTGAGTAGTATTGGGTGAGAGATGGGAAATCAGATACAATTTACAAATTACCTGTTTTTTGTCAGAATTATTGTTTTAGAGAAGCCGTTGGCATGGATTCGCATTTGTCTGAATTGGCGATCGCCCCATCTGAGTTCGCGTCTGCACCTGGAGACGGAGCGCCACCCTCATCGCCGGGGTGGGTAGAGGTGCTGGTCGATTGTGCCGGGACGCAAGACCTGTATACCTATGCGATCGCAGCAGATTTAAATATCCATGTGGGCGATATTCTGTCGGTGCCGTTTGGGGCACAGCAATTAGGAGCGGTTGCTGTGCGGTTGCTGGATGCGATGCCGACGAACTTAGACCCTGACTCCATCCGTCCGGTCGCAGAAGTGGTCAGCCGCGACTTTTTTCCTGCTGATTATTGGACGATGTTGCACCAGGTTGCTGATTACTATTGCACCCCCTTAATGCAGGTGTTGCGGGTGGCATTACCGCCCGGATTATTAGGGCGATCGCAACGGCGCATTCGGCTCAAACCCGATGCCATTCCTCCCGGTGCTGAGTTGTTTTTGCATACCACTGCCCAACAGTTGTTGGCACAGTTGCGATCGCAAAAACAGGGCGATTATACCTGGCAGTATTTACAACGGCAAGTGCGGGGAGCCAGTCGCGGCTTACGCGATTTATTGCAACGAGGCTGGGTCGAAAGCTATTTAGAACCCCCAGCACCTGTACGACCCAAGTTACGGCAAGCGGTCAGTCTCACCGAACCGGCTGAACCCACCCAGCCCAGCCCCCGCCAACAAGAAATTTTAGCCGTCTTAACCAAACATGGCGGCGAGATGTGGGTGCAGGACGTGTTACAAATCTGCCGCACCAGCTCGTCGTTGCTCAAAAGCCTGGAGCAAAAAGGTTGGGTCGTGTTACAGTCGCGCGAAGTTCTGCGCCACGAAGCCGAGGCAAGCACCCAGCCCGATCGCCCTAAAGCGTTAACAACCGATCAACACACTGCCTTAACGGCGATCGCCAACCTTCAGGGTTATCAGCCTGTGTTATTGCATGGCATCACAGGTTCTGGCAAAACCGAAATTTATCTTCAGGCGATCGCCCCGCTGCTGCAACGGGGACAGTCTGCCCTGGTCTTGGTTCCCGAAATTGGGCTGACGCCCCAACTGACCGATCGCTTTCGGGCACGCTTTGGCAGTCGGGTGCAGGTCTACCACAGTGCCTTATCTGAAGGCGAACGCTACGACACCTGGCGACAAATGCTGCGGGGTGAACCGCAAGTCGTAATTGGCACCCGGTCTGCCATTTTTAGTCCCCTGCCTCATTTAGGCATCATTATTTTAGATGAAGAACACGACAGCAGCTTTAAGCAAGACCAACCTGCGCCGTGCTATCATGCCCGAACTCTTGCCCAATGGCGCGCCAGCCTAGCCCAATGTCCTCTGATCTTAGGATCCGCCACCCCTTCTTTAGAATCGTGGGTAATGGCAGGGTCAGGCGTCACGCAACCCAAATCAGATCGTGATTGTAGACGGACAGCGATCGCCCAACTAAACGTCCAACCAAACGCCCAACCCAACGCCCAATCAAACGTTCAACTAAACGAGCACCG